>NZ_JBVHWW010000003.1:0-54100 GCF_055563995.1 Streptomyces sp. NPDC029164
AGAACCACCTCTCCCCCCCCCGCCCTCCCCATGCCTTCCTCTTCCCCCCCCCCCCCCCCGCCCACCCCCACCCCCCCCACCCCCACCCCCCCCCCCCACCTCCCCCCCCCCCCCCCCCCCCCCCCCCCCCCCCCCGGGCCGCCGGTGGCGGTTCGGGGCAAAACGATTCACCTCCTCGGCGGCGACGAGGAGTACGCCATTCCGGTATCGCGGCGTGCACGGACGCGGAATGCTGGCCGAGACGTTCCGTACGCCAAGGCGGGAGGGACAATGGCGGGTGGAGACCGGAGCCTGTCCGTGGGCGGCGACGCCCTCGGCCAATTCGTCACCGGTGACAACAACGACGTCCTGAGCATCACAGTGAACGCGACGCATTCCGCCGTGACGGTGGTGAGCCCGGCCGCACGGCCCAAGCCGGTACGCCGCGCACGCATCGAACGCCTGCCGCGCCGTGCGAGCCGGCCGCCGCTCGGCAGGGACGGCGAGCTGGCCTCGCTGGTACGGAGCATCACCGGCAACGAACCGGCCGGGGTGCACGGGCCCGCGGGGATCGGCAAGAGCACGCTGATCCGGCAGGCGGTGTTCGAGATCGGCCACCACGACGGCGTCGTGTACCTCAACGGGCACGGCAGGGACGTCGACGACCTGACCCAGAGTGTCTTCGAGGCCTGCTACGACGCCCCGGGATACCGCCCGGGGGAGGGGGAGCTGCACCGCCTCCTCGCCGGGCTCCGGCTCTGCGTCGTCGTCGACGACCTCGACGTACCGGCCGGGGAGCTGACCCGGCTGCAGGACGCGATGCCGTCCGCCACCCTGGCCTTCAGCTCGCGCGAGCGCCTGCTGTGGGGGGAGGGCGGGGACGTGGCCCTCGCAGGTCTCCCCGCGTCGGCCGGGCTGCAGCTGCTGGCCCGGGAGCTGGAACGTCCGCTGTTCCCTGCCGAGGCCGACACGGCGGCCTCGTTGTGGCGGGCGAGCGAGGGCAATCCGTACGCGCTGATCAGGGCGGCCGCCCTGGCACGCCCCGGCGCGGACGGGGGGACGGCGCTGCTGCCGGCACCCGCCGAGGTTCCCGGATTGCTGCGCGGGGCCGTGACCGGGCTCGTCGGCGTGCCCCGGCAGATCCTGTCGCTCCTCGGGACGGTGCCGGACGCGCACACCACCGTCGAGGTGCTCACGCTGCTGGTACCGGGCGCCACCACCACCGCCGTCGAGGAAGCCGTCGGCCGGCTGGCCGGGCTGGGGGTGCTGAGCGTCACCGGGCCGCAGGTCCGCCTGGCCGGCGATCCGAGCGGCACGCTGCCGGAGCACCTCGCGCTCGACCCCCGGCAGCTCGCGGAGGCCGTGACCCGGCTCACCGCGTGGGTGTCCGCCCGGCGGACCGAGCCCGTGGCACTGGCGGACCACAGCCTGCTGATCGCCGGACTCGCCGACGCCGTCGGCCGGGCGGGCCGGCCTGACCTGGGCGTCGCTCTCACCAGAGCCGCGGCCCCCCTTCTGGCGTGCTCCCTTCGCTGGGGCGCATGGGGCCGGATCCTGACCCGGGGCCTGGCCTCGGCCCGTCAGGCCGGTGACGAACATGCCCAGGCCTACTTCACGTACGAATCCGGCGTGCGTTCATGGCTGACGGGCAAGCGTGTCGCCGCCGCCGCCGCGTTCGGCGCGGCGGCGGCCGCCTGGTACGCCCTCGGTGACCACACCGGCGCCGCCATCGCCGAAGGCGCCCAGGCCCTGACCACGCCCGGCCCGGCGCCGTTCCCGGGCCCCGATTCCAGTCCGGGCACGGACACGAGCACGGACACGGGTGGTGACACGGGCGCGAGTTCGAACACGGGATCGGGCTCAGACCACGGCGCGGGATCGGACCGGGGCCCCGGCTCGGACCCGGGCCCCGGCACGAGCTCAGCTCCGTCGGCGCACAGCCGGCCGCCGCCGTCGCATCTGCCCGCAGACCCCCCAACGCCGACGCACGGTCCGCCACCGGGCACGGGAGCCCCCGTCCCACCCGGGGATCCGGTCGGTCTTTCGCTGTTCGCCAAGGTGGTGATCGGAGCTTCGCTGCTCGCGGCAGTGGGTGGCACCGTCACGGTCCTGAACATGGGCGGCGGTTCCGCCGCCCCGCCCACCGTGCCCCTGCACGTGCACGTCGCGACCAGCCTCTTCGAGGTGAGGGACATGCCCGGCGTCCCGGAAGGCCCCTGCCTGGGCGGGACCGGCAAGACCAGCTGCACGAAGGTCTCGCAGGTGGTCAAGGGGGAGCGGGGACCCGTACAGGTCATTCCCGCCCAACCGCTCCCGCAGGGTGTGAGCGTCGTCTACTGGGGGTGCGAGGAAGGCCCTTCCTCCGCGGCATGCACCGTCAAGGCCGACGGCGAACGCACCGTGTGCGCCACGACGACCAGCCCCGACGACGAGCCCGCCAGACGGGAGTGCCTGCGGCTGACCGGCGGCCGATCCACCGGTGCACCGCCAACCGCCCTGGTGCACGTCGAGTTGGGGGCGACGGACTTCGAGGTCACCGTCGCCCCCGACACGCCGGGTACGAAACCCTGCGTCCAACCGCCTCTGGACCTCGGCCGGAACGCGGGCCAGGGCGCGGGGCCGCCGCCCCCACGCGCCTGTGAGTTCGTCGTACCCCTCCACACGAAAATGAGCCTCTCGGCCAAGATCACGGGCAACACGCGTGGGTTTTCCCGTCCCTTCAACGGAGAGCCCGAGTGGTTCGGCTGCGACGAAGGGCCCGCCTCTCCCAGCCCGTTCGACCCGAACGGCAGGGGCATCGACGAGAGCAGCGGCCGCCAGGAGACGTACGCGAACGGCACGGGGACCTGCACGCTCAACCTCACGACCGGGCGGTACATCGGCCTGTCCAGCACCGACGTGAGCGACGCCGGCACGAGCGCCCTGGCCGGCGCCTTCGCCCGGTTCCCCAGGGTCCGTCTCGCTCCCGGCGTGACCAGGATGCCGACGCCGCAGGAGCCGCCCCTGGAGCGCGTCCCCTGCTCGTCCTTCGGCGGCCCGGCAGGAACCGAGTGCCTCGGCACACCCTCGAACGGCTGATGTGCGCTCCCGCACACCCCAAGACACCAGACAAGGACGGGAAGATGGCCGACGACCAGGGAACCCGGAACATCATCATTCACGGCGCGGCCACCGGCCACTTCCAGAGCGGTGACCACGGCAAACAGACCTCCACCACCATCTCGGCCGACTCCGGAACGGCGGCGGCCGTGGCTCCGTTCGTGGAGCTGATGCTGGGCCTCATCCCCCGGCTCGGCCTGTCCACCGATCAGGAGGACGGTGCGCGGCGGACCCTGCACGAGTTGCAGGGAGAGGCGGCCGGGGACGAGCCCTCGCCCTCACGGCTCCAGCAGCTGATGGGCGGCTTCGTGGGCTACCTGACCCAGGCCGGCGTGCCCGCCCTGACCGCGGCCTTCATGACCCTGGCGGCGCACCTGGGCATCGCCGGACCGCAGTAGCCCTCTCCCGGTCAGCGGACCTTCGACCGGACCACTTCAGCTCTCGGCGAGCACGATCAGCCAGTCGTGCTCGCCGAAGCGGACCCGCTCCCGCTTGTCGGGATTGAGCCGCACCCCGAAGTCGGGGCCCGTGGCGGCCCGCGCGCGCAGCCGGTAGCCGACCGCGCATTCACCGCGGCGGCGCGCCGACTCGACGAGGGTGGCGAACGCCACCTCGCGGCCGGTGCGGACGTAGTCGGATACCGGCTTCAGGTAGAGCTCGTTCCCCTTCGCCCTGAAGAGCTCCTCGAACACGTCGGCCAGATAGCGGCTCTCCGAGATCTGGGTCATGAGGAGACTGATGAGCCGTCCGCTGACGATGAAGTCGGCGCCCTCGCGGGCGGGGGCCAGCAGCCGGTTGCCGTCGTCCGACATCTCGGTGGTGAGCGAGAGGTCCCGCTGCGCGGCCTCACCGATCGCGCGCAGGTGCAGCAGCGTGACGAGCGTGCGGTCGTCCGTCCCGGTGTCGGCGCCGATGCCGGAGTCTTCGATGCCGGGGTCTTCGGTGCCGGTGCCGGTGCCGGCGGCCGCCCCCGTCCCGGTCGCCGCCTCGCCGATGACGATCACGCTGTCGTACGACGGCACGTCCAGCTTCGCCAGGACCTGGGGATCGGTGATGTCCCCGCCGCGGAAGGACACGTCGAGTCGGCTGCGCACCGCGGCGGCCTCGGGGCTGGTGCGCAGGGTCGTTTCGCCGCCGAGGGCCACCACGTCCAGGGTGGTTCCGGGGCTCACGAACTGGTCGAGCTGCTCCAGGACGAGCGGGGCGCGGCGGTTCCAGCCCAGGAGGAGCAGACGTTCGGGCAGCGGGGTCCTCGGGCGGGCCGTCACGATGGCGTCCTCCTCGACCCAGGCGGCCGCGTCCTGCGGCACGGCCGTGTCGTCGTCCTCGGAGATGAGGACGATCCGGTCGCCCACGGCGATCGCCGTACCCGGGTCCGGGTTGAGGACGACGCCGCCGTCGCCGCGCAGCAGGCCGACCACCGAGGACGTGGTGAACGCCAGAAGGGCCTCGCCGAAGGTGCGTCCGGCCAGACCCCGGGCGGCAGCGGTGTAGAACTCGTCGCCCGCGAAGTCCAGTAACTCCTGGTAGACGAGGGAGAGTCCGGGCTGGCGGGCGGTCTGTACGAGGAGCCGCGCGATGATGTCGTCGACGCACAGGACGTGTCCGCCGGGCCCCGCCGCCAGCCGGGCGGTGAGGTGGTTGCGCGTGTCACGGACGGCGGCGACCACCACCGCGTCACCGGGCCCGGGGACCGCCGCGTCGAGGGCCAGCAGGGTCTTCACCACATGGGCGTCGCCCGTCTCCCCGGCGGGCGGCAGGACGAGCACGGCCTTCGCGGTCTGCGGGCTCACCCGGGCCAGCACCGAGGGATCCGTGGTGCGGCCGCTGCGGCAGATGATCCGCGTCGTGCCCGTCCTCGCGACGGAGGTGAAGATCTCGTCCTCCATCTCCACCTTGTCCATCGGGGCCAGGACGGCGATGGCCGACCTGCGCTGGTTGGCGTTGGCGGCCACCAGCTCCCCGATCACCGGAAGGATCTGATCGGACCAGCCGAGGACGACGGTGTGCCCCGCCTCCAGCACGGTGGAGTGCCCGCGGCGCAGCGCCATGATCCGCCTGTTGATGCCGGTGGTGATCAGGCTGACCAGCGTCGACACGAACAGCAGCGCGACGAGGGCGAGCGTCACCGAGGCGAGCACGTAGACGGGGGAGCCGACCGCGCCGCCGATCTTGAGGGTCTGCCCGACGCTGACCCACACGGCCGTGAGCCGGCCGGAGAGGGTCGTCGGCGCGCCGTGGTCGGCCCAGACGAGCACCGTGCTCGCCGGGATCACGACGGCGAGGCAGGCCAGGGCGAGCCAGCCGATGAGCGCGGCGGTGCCCCCTGCCACCAGATGGTCGAACCGGTACCGCAGGCGCAGCCGCAGGGACTTCGTGTGCTGCTGTGCCATGCGGACTCCCTCGTCTTCCGCGCTGCTAACCCACGGGAGCCCTCCCGGTTACGGGTGAACCCCCCTCGGCCGTCCCGGGTGCCGATCGGCGGACCGCCGCACTGGTCGAGGAGCCCGGCCCCGCTCGTCGCCTCCGGCTGCCGGAACAGGCCGAGCGAGGTACGGGCCGGCGAGACGTGGCAGCGGCTGTTCGGCGGCCCGTTCGACGGGACTATGAAGGGGACCGCAGGGCCGCGATGACCTCGTCGGTGCTGCTGACCTTGCCGATGCGCGGGAAGATCTTGCCGAAGGTGTGGGCGTGGGAGTCGGGGTCGGTGTCGGCGGTGGCGTCCTCCGCGAAGACCAGGTCGTAGCTGAGCTCCCACGCCGTACGGGCGGTGGACTCGACGCCGGCGCTGGTGGAGATGCCGGCCAGCACGATCCGGTGGATGCCGCGGCGGCGCAGCTGGAGGTCGAGCTCGGTCCCGGTGAAGGCGCCCCAGTGCCGTTTGGTGACGACCGCGTCGCCGAGGGCGGCGAGTCCTGCGGGGACCTCGGAGAATGCCGGGGGCGGGGCGGCGGCCGGACCAGGGCGGTCCACGTTGGAGGTGGGCAGATCGCCGCCGTCGGGGGACCAGGCCACCTTGACGAGGACCACGGGCAGCCGGTGGGCGCGGAACGCCTCGGCGAGCGCGATCCCCTTCTCGAGGATCTCGGAGGCGGGCCGGGCGATGGGCATGCCCAGGATGCCCGTCTGGAGGTCGATGAGGACCAGGGCCGTGTCCTCGCCGAGGATGAGGTGGTTCGGGTCGTCGGTCACGGGGCCTCCGTCGGGCGACTGGATGGGACATGTCCGAAGATAAGGGACATTGGGTGGGGCCCTGCGGGTCGGCTCCGTTTGTCCGCCGTCGTGTTCACCGTCCGCTCCGCGCCCCTTAGTGTGGGAACGTGAGTGCGAATGCGATGGTGGGGGAATCACGGCCGGCCCTGACGGCGGCGCTGACCGGGGCGGAACTGCTGCGCTGGTACTGGACGCTGGCCGAACTGAGCGCTCTGGCACGCCGGATAGGCCTGTCCGCCGGGGGTGGCAAGGCGGCCGTCACGGCCCGCCTCGCCGCCGCGCTCGACGGACTCCCCGTACCCGCCGCCCCGGCGGCCTCCGCACCCCGCCGCGCCGGTCGCCAGCTCGCGGCCCCCGTCGGCGGCTCGACCGTGATCCCGCAGGGCCAGCGGTGCAGCCAGGTGCTGCGGGAGTACTTCGTACGGGAGATCGGTCCCGCCTTCCACTTCGACGCCTTCATGCGGGAGTACGTCGCCCAGCATGCGGGGCACACCCTCGCCGAGGCTGTCGCCCACTGGCACGGGACCCGCGCGCGGGCGGCCGAACCCCAGGAGGTCGGCGCCCAGTTCGAGTTCAACCGCTTCCTGCGCGACTGGCACGCCCGGCAGCCCGACGGAGCCCGCGCCGAGGCCCTGGCCGCCTGGCAGGCCCACCGGTCCCGCCCCCGCGACTGACGCGGACGCGCCCCGGGCTCCCCGCAGGCTCCTCGGGCGGACGGCCGGGCCTACGGGCGGGCGTAGCGCAGGAGTACGACGCCGTTGCCGAAGGTGTGGGTGCCTTCTTCCGCATGCCGCCGACCCCACGCCGCGGACATACTGATCGCTGTGAAGAGCGAAGACGACACCGCAGGGAACTCCGGCAGCACCGGCAGCACCGGCAGCACCGACAGCACGGTCCTGCTCCACGTCGAGGGACGGACCGGGGTGATCACCCTCAACCGCCCCCAGGCCCTCAATTCCCTCACCCACCCCATGGTGCTGCGGATCGACGCGGCGCTCGCCGCGTGGGCGGAGGACGCTGCGGTCCACCAGGTCCTGATCCGCGGTGCCGGGGAGCGCGGGCTGTGCGCGGGCGGGGACATCCGGGCCATCCACGACGACGCCAAGGCCGGCGGCACCGCCTCGGCGGACTTCTGGCGCGACGAGTACCGGCTCAACGCCCGGATCGCCCGCTACCCCAAGCCGTACGTGGCCCTCATGGACGGCATCGTGATGGGCGGCGGCGTCGGGATCTCGGCCCACGGCACCGTCCGCATCGTCACCGAACGCTCCCGCGTCGCCATGCCCGAGACCGGCATCGGCTTCGTCCCCGACGTCGGCGGAACGCACCTTCTCTCGCGGGCCCCCGGGGAGCTCGGCACCCACCTCGCGCTCACCGCCGCCGCGGTGGGCGCCGCCGACGCGCTGCTGTGCGGGCTCGCCAACCACTTCGTACCGGCCGACCGCCTGCCCGAGTTGACCGCGGACCTCGCGACGGCCCCCGCGCACGAGGTGCTGCCCCGGTACGGCGAGGCGCCGCCGCCCGGCGAACTCGCCGAGCGGCGCGCCTGGATCGACCGCTGCTACGCGGCCGGCACCGTCGAGGAGATCGTGGACCGGCTGCTCGCCCAGGGCGTGCCCGCCGCCAAGGAGGCCGCGGAGGCGATCCTGGCCAAGTCCCCGACCGCGCTCAAGGTCACCCTCGCCTCGCTGCGCCGGGCCGCGGCCCTCGGTTCCCTGGAGCCGGTGCTCGCCGAGGAGTTCCGCGTGTCCTGCCACGCCCTGCGCTCGCCCGACCTGGTCGAGGGCATCCGCGCCCAGGTCGTCGACAAGGACCGCCGGCCGCGCTGGTCGCCGGCCGATCTGGCGGAGGTGTCCGGCGCGGACGTGGAGCGGTACTTCGCCCCGCTCGGGGAGGGCCGTGAACTGCGCCTGCCCGAGGGCGGTCTCAGCCGCGGCTGAGCCGGACCTCCAGGCGGCCGCCACGACGATCTGGTCCCGGCTGAGCGCCGGCTGCCGCTCCTCGCGGCGCGGGCGGGTCCAGGCGGACGGGATCGGGAGGCGGCGGACGCGCCGGGACTCTGCTGCTTCTCGTCGGCTGGCATGCCGCCACCCTCACGCACGTGCGAACGCCGTACGCATGGCGCGTACGGCGTTCTCGGTGCCCGCCTGGGGTCCTAGCCGGAGACGGAGCCGGAGACGTACTCCCGCAGGTGGCGGGCGGTCAGCGTGTCCGCCTCGGCCACCAGGCGCGCCGGGGTGCCCTCGAAGACGACCTCGCCGCCCGCGTGTCCGCCGCCGGGGCCGATGTCGATCAGCCAGTCGGCGTGCGCCATCACCGCCTGGTGGTGCTCGATGACGATCACCGAGTTCCCGTCGTCGACGAGCCGGTCCAGCAGGGCCAGCAGCTTGTCGACATCGGCCATGTGCAGGCCGGTCGTCGGCTCGTCCAGGATGTACGTCGAGGCCTTCTCCGCCATGCTGATGGCCAGCTTGAGCCGCTGCCGCTCGCCGCCCGACAGGGTGTTGAGCGGCTGGCCGAGCCGCAGGTAGCCGAGGCCCACGTCGGCGAGGCGGCCCAGGATGGCCCGGGCCTGGCCGGTGGTGAAGAACGCGTGGGCCTCCGTCACCGGCATGTCGAGGACCTCGCTGATGTTCCTGCCGCGCAGCCGGTAGGTGAGCACCTCAGGAGTGAACCGCTTGCCCTCGCACCTCTCGCACACCGAGGCCACCCCCGCCATCATCGCCAGGTCGGTGTAGATCAGCCCGAGCCCGTTGCAGTGCGGGCAGGCGCCCTCCGAATTGGCGCTGAACAGCGCCGCCTTGACCCCGTTGGCCTTGGCGAAGGCGGTCCGGATCGGGCCGAGCAGCCCGGTGTACGTCGCCGGGTTGGAGCGGCGCGAGCCCCGGATCGGGGACTGGTCGGCGACCACCACCCCGTCCCGGCCCGCCAGGTAGCCGTGGATCAGCGAGCTCTTCCCCGAGCCCGCGACACCGGTCACCACCGTGAGGACACCCAGCGGCACCTCCACGCTGACGTCCTTCAGGTTGTGCAGGTCGGCGCCCTTGACGGAGAGCTGCCCGGTCGGGACGCGCACCGACTCGCGCAGCCGCGCCCGGTGTCCGAGGTGCCGGCCGGTCAGGGTGCCGGAGGCGCGCAGCCCCGCCAGGTCACCGGTGTAGCAGAGCCGCCCCCCGGCCGTGCCCGCGCCCGGTCCCAGGTCGACGATGTGGTCGGCGATCGCGACGACCTCGGGCTTGTGCTCGACGACCAGCACGGTGTTGCCCTTGTCGCGCAGCCGCAGCAGCAGGTCGTTCATGCGCCGGATGTCGTGCGGGTGCAGGCCGGTGGTCGGCTCGTCGAAGACGTACGTGATGTCCGTGAGCGAGGATCCGAGGTGGCGCACCATCTTGACCCGCTGGGCCTCGCCGCCGGAGAGGGTGCCCGAGGGGCGGTCCAGGCTGAGGTAGCCGAGGCCGATCTCGACGAGGGAGTCGAGCAGTCCGCGCAGGCCGGCCAGGAGCGGCGCCACCGACGGGTCCTCGATGCGGGCGACGAACGCGGCCAGGTCGCTGATCTGCATCGCCGCGCACTCGGCGATGTTCACGCCGTCGACGCGGGAGGAGAGCGCGGCCGCGGAGAGCCGGCTGCCGCCGCAGTCCGGGCAGTCGGCGAAGACGACGGCGCGGTCCACGAAGGCCCGGATGTGGGGCTGCATGGACTCGCGGTCCTTGGCCAGGTACGTCCGGGTGATCTTGGTGATCAGGCCCTCGTAGGTGAAGTTGTTGGGCCCCACCTTCACCTTCACCGGTTCCTTGTGCAGGAAGTCGGCCCACTCCTGCTCGGAGAAGTCCTTCAGTCTCGTGTCGGGGGAGTAGAAGCCGGAGTTGGCCATCACCTGCCAGTACCAGGAGTCCACGGCGTAGCCCGGGACGGTGATCGCGCCCTCCTTGAGGGAGAGTTCGCGGTCCACGAGCTGGTCCACGTCCACGTCGGAGACCTGGCCGACGCCCTCGCAGCGCGGGCACATGCCCTCGGGGTTGTTGAAGCTGAAGGCGCTCGCCGTGCCGATGTGCGGGGCGCCCAGCCGGGAGAAGACGATCCGCAGCATGGTGTAGGCGTCGGTGGCGTTGCCCACCGTGGAGCGCGAGCCCGCGCCCATCCGCTCCTGGTCGACCACGATGGCGGCGCTCAGGTTGTGCAGCCCGTCCACGTCCGGCCGGCTCAGGCTCGGCATGAAGGACTGGACGAAGGCGGTGTACGTCTCGTTGATCATCCGCTGCGACTCGGCGGCGATGGTGCCGAAGACGAGCGAGGACTTCCCCGAGCCGGAGACGCCGGTGAAGACGGTGAGCCGGCGCTTGGGGATGTCGAGGGATATGTCCGCCAGGTTGTTCTCCCGCGCTCCGCGGACCTGGATGACCTGGTGACTGTCGGCGGCGTTCTGCACGGAACTCCTCGGGTGGCGGTGTTACGAGCTAACTCTCTACACTGTACTCTATACGACGTAGTGAGTTAATGACCCAGTGGCCGAACATGCGGAGGACCGGGCATGGCGAAGGACCGGAGCGGGGCGGGCGACCCCGTCCGCACACTGGAACTGTTGTGGCGCGAGCCCGGGCAGCCGGCGCAGCCCGTGCGCCGCGGCCCGCGGCAGGGCCTCAGCGTGGACACCGTGGTCCGCGCCGCGACCACCCTCGCCGACGAGGAGGGGCTGCCCGCGCTGACCATGAGGGCACTGGCCCGGCGCCTTGGGGTGACACCGATGACCCTCTACACCTACGTCCCCGGCAAGGCCGAACTGCTCGACCTCATGCTGGACGAGGCCTACCACCACATGGACCGCCGGGCGGTGGACCCGGGCGAGCCCTGGCGGCTACGGGTCGCCCGCGTCGCCGACGACAACCGGGACCTGCTCGTCCGCCACCCCTGGATCGCGGACCTCGCGGTCACCCGCCCGCCGCTGGGCCCCGGAGTGATCGGGAAGTACGAGTACGAACTCGCGGCCTTCGAGGGCATCGGGCTCACCGACGTCGAGATGGACGCCGCCCTCACCCACCTCCTCGGCTTCGTCCACGCCAACGCCCTGGCCGCCGCCGACGACGCCGCCCACAACAGCCGGCAGAGCCAGGAGGACTGGTGGGCCGTCAGCGAACCCCTGCTGGAGCGGGCCCTCGACCCGGAGCGCTACCCGCTCGCCGGCCGCGTCGGCAGCGAGGTCGGCGGATACCACCCGGAGACGATCTGGGCCTTCGGCCTCCGGTGCGTCCTGGACGGACTGGCCCGCCTGATCGACTCCCGGCCCGGCCCGGAAGCCACCCCGTAGCCCCTTCAGAGCCCCTTCAGAGCCCGTGCGTCAGGCGGTGCACCCGCAGCGCGAGCTGTATCTCGAGGGTGCGCGCGGGGGAGTTCCAGTCCTCGCCGAGGAGCCGGCCGACCCGGTCCAGGCGCTGCACGACGGTGTTGACGTGGACGTGCAGCGCCGCCCTCGTCCTGGTCAGGCTCGTGCCCTGCGCGAAGTACGCGTCCAGGGTGCGGACCAGGTCCGTGCCGCGCCGGGCGTCGTAGTCGAGCAGCGGACCGAGCGTGTTCCGTACGTACCCGACCAGGTCCGCCTGATCGCCGAGGAGTACGCCGACGAAACCGAGCTCGGACACGGCCCCGCCCCGCCCGGTGTGGCCCAGGGCGCGCAGCGCGGACAGGCAGCGGTGCGCCTCACCGTGCGCGCCGGACAGCCCCGCCGGCCCCGTGGCCGGGCCCGCGGCGCCGACCGTGACCGGGGAACCCACGGCCTGACTCAGCTCCGCCGCCAGCGCCTTGGCGGTCGGGCCCGGCGCCCGGACCGGCGCGACGAGCACCACGTGGTCGTGGTGGATCCCGGCGAGGGCGCCGCGCGCGGGACCGCTGCGGGCCGCCGCCGCGAGGAGGCGGTGGCGTGAGGCCGCGTCGCCGTGCATGACGAAGACGGAGTGCGGCCGGGACAGGTCCACACCGAGGCGCTGCGCCCTGGCCGCGAGGGCGCCCGGGTCCGTGGTCAGGGCGAGGAGGTCGGTGAGGAGTTCTCCGCGCACCCGGTCCTCGGTCTCCGCCACGGACCGGCGCAGCAACAACAGCAGCGCGGTGACGACGCTCGCGCGCTCGAACAGCAGCCGGTCGGTGTCCGACAGATCGGCGCGCCCGGTCAGGGCGAGGCTGCCGAGCAGTTCCGGTCCGGCCAGCACCGCGCACACCCAGGTCCCGTCCTGCGGGACGGCGCGGCCGCTGGCCCGGGAGGCCTCCACGGCCCGGGCGGGCGGGGGCACCGGCCCGGTCCCGGCCCGGGCGAGCTCGGCGCCGTGGGCGTCGTGGATGACGAGGGCGCCGTCCAGGATGGCGGCGATGGCGGCGGCCACCTCGTCGGCTCCGCCACCGCGCAGGACGAGATCGGTCAGCTGGTCGTGGGCCCGCTCCGCCCGGCGCACGTCCTCGCTGTGGGCCCGGATCGTCTCGGAGGCGGAGTTGAGATCGGCCAGCGCGGCCCGGGTCTCCTCCAGCAGCCGGGCGCCGTCGATCGCGATGGCGGCGTGGTCGGCGAGGGAGGACAGCAGGGCCACCTCCTGCGGGGAGAACTCCCGGGGAGCGCGGTCCGCCGCGTACAGCACGCCGATGATCCGCGAGCCGACGCGCAGGGGCACGCCCAGGATCGCCCGCAGCCCCTCCTGCCCGACCGCGCCGTCGATGGCGGACGTGTGGCGGAAGCGGGAGTCGGCCTGGTAGTCGCCCGTGGCGTACGGACGGGCGGTCTGGGCCACCAGGCCGCCGAGCCCCTCGCCCATGCCGAGCCTCACCTGCTGGAACGCGGCGGCGACCGAGCCGTCCGTGACCCTCATGTACGTATCGCCCGCGGCTTCGTCGTTGAGGGAGAGATAGGTGACGTCGGTGCCGAGCAGCAGCTTGGCCCGGTGGACGATGGCCCGCAGCACCGCGTCCGGTTCGCGCAGCGCGGCCAGGTCGCTCGCCGTGTCGAACAACGCCGTCAGCTCGGCCTCGCGCCGCCGGTGCTGACCGAGGGTCCGCCGGATCCGCAGGGCCACGCCCGTGGCCTCGGCGATGTCGGCCAGCTCGCCCGCCGGGGCACCGGCCTCCCGGGCCTCGGCGCCGGGACGGGCGTAGTCCTCGGCGGGCGCGCCCTCGGCCAGCAGGTCGAGGAGCCGGCGTACGGCCGTGTGGGAGTGCTGGGTGCCTGGTGCTGTCACGGCGGGGAGCATACGGGGATCACCTGCCGAGCGGCTCGGAGTCCCGCAGCCCGTGGCCCGGTTCCGCGGCGGAGGACGGATTCCCGTCCACGGACAGGTCGCGGCCGCGGGTCTCCCTGGCCGCCCAGACGGTCACGGCGGTGACGAGCGCCGCGAGGCAGAGGTAGACGGAGACAGGGGTGGAGGTCCCGTACTCCTTCAGCAGCTCCACCGCGATGATCGGGGCGAGCGCGCCGCCGACGACGGAGGCGAGCTGGGAGCCCATCGAGGCGCCGGAGTAGCGGACCCTGGTGTCGAACATCTCGGAGACGAAGGCGGCCTGCGGTCCGTACATCGCACCGTGGAACAGCAGGCCGACGGTGACCGCGAAGGCGATGGCGGGGAAGGAGCGGGAGTCCAGCAGGGCGAAGAAGGCGAACGCCCAGCCTGCCATGCCGAGCGCGCCGATCAGAGTCACCGGGCGGCGGCCGAGCCGGTCCGAGAGCGCCCCCCACATCGGGATGGTGACGAAGTGGACCGCCGAACCGATCAGCACCGCGTTGAGCGCCTCGCTCTTCGGGAGCTGGAGGTGGACGGTGACGTAGACCAGCAGGAACGCCGTGAGGACGTAATACGAGATGTTCTCGCCGAAGCGCGTGCCCATCGCGGTGAGCACCTCGCGCCAACTCCTGCGGAACACCTCGACGACCGGGGCCTCGTCCTTGAGGCCGGCCGCCGCCTGCTCGGCGGCCTTCTCGCGGGCTTCGAGGAAGACCGGGGACTCGGTGACCGAGATGCGGATCCACAGGCCTATGACGACCAGGACGCCGGAGAGCAGGAACGGGACGCGCCAGCCCCAGGCGAGGAAGGCCTCGTCGGACTGGACCGCGGCGAGCAGCGCCAGCACACCGGTGGCGATCAGGTTGCCGCCGGGAGCGCCGGCCTGCGGCCAGGAGGCCCAGAACCCGCGGCTCTTGTCGCCGCCGTGCTCGGACACCAGCAGGACGGCGCCGCCCCATTCGCCGCCCAGGGCGAAGCCCTGGACCAGCCGCAGCACGGTCAGCAGGACGGGAGCGCCGACGCCGATGGAGGCATGGGTCGGCAGCAGGCCCATCGCGAAGGTCGCTCCGCCCATCATCAGCAGGCTGAGCACCAGCAGCTTCTTGCGGCCGATCCGGTCGCCGAAGTGGCCGAAGACGACACCGCCGAGCGGCCGGGCCGCGAATCCGACCGCGTACGTCAGGAAGGCCAGCAGGGTTCCCACCAGCGGGTCACTGGAGGGGAAGAAGAGCGTGTTGAACACCAGCGCGGCGGCCGAGCCGTAGAGGAAGAAGTCGTACCACTCGATGGTGGTCCCGACGAGACTGGCGGCGACGATTCTCTTGATGGATCCGGCGGTCGGGGGAGCGGTCTCGGGGGAGGCCATGAACACCACTTCCAGGGGGTCTGCGGGGACGATCGGTGTCGCCACAACGTAGAAGTCCCCCGGTCAGCGGCATATGTGGTGGCCCAACACATTCAGACATCGTTGTATGTGCCCAGCGGCCACACCCGGCAAGGGACACCTCCCGCCGTCCTCCGGGCTCGTGCGGTGGTTGCCGTTCTTCTACGCGGCCTTCGTCCTGCGACAAGTAACCCCCACTCGTGTGCGGCCGAACGGGGAGGCGCTTCCACGAACGGCCTGGACGTCATCGTCCAGGCCGGCCGTGCACACCCTCCCGGCCCGCGTGAAGCCGGGGTGAATCGGGCTCAGTGCTCGCAGAGGGAGAACTCGCGTTCGTAAAGCTGCTCGTTGTGTTCGTCGACGAAGAACTTTCGTTCCCGCATGAGCTGTTCGCGGTAGTTCCGTGCCTGTTCGAGCGTCATGGTCGAGGTATCGGACCACGGCTGTTGTGGTGGCACATCGGAGGTCGAGACGATCCTTTCCGACGGATCGACCAGGAAGAACGCGAGAATTTTACGATGTCCCGGACGGGTGGCGTCCGTGAGGCCGAATGGGCTGACGCGGTGCTGCAGGATGTTCGGGAACGCCAGGCAGCGGCCCCCCGGGGTCGATGCCGATCCCAGCATCTGGTTCAGCGCGTCCTCGTCCTCCAGGCCGTAGACCTCACGCAGACCGTTGTCGTCGTTCTGTTCGTAGTTCGGGTCGTCGAGCGCCGCCCGGAAACACAGTCGGCTTTCGGTGACGTTCTCACTGTCCCAGTAGTAGATGCCCGTCGAGACGATCCGCTCGTTCAGCATCCCCTCGACGTGCCAGGACCCGCCGGGGTACTCGGGCTTGTCCGGGGTGAGGTGAATGGTGGCGAGCTTGACGATGACCTGGAGGCGGCGGCCGCGCAGGTCGACGCGGGCGGAAGGACCGGGCGACTCGGGCGGGGTGAAGGCCGGGGCGTCCGGGACGACCGGGCGGCGGTTCTCCCACCAGTCGTCCTGCGCCCGTTCCCACGTACGCAGGGCTTCCGCGTAAGCCCCGGAATCACCGTACGAGGATTTGCTCGGATACTCCGGCTCCGAGTCGTACCACCCGTAGGGATCGGCCTCGATGCGCAGGGGCCGCGGATGACGCAGATCGGTGAGCACGTTTTCCAGCAGCGGACGCAGCCGCGCGAACACGTCCGGGAGGACGGAGAGCAGTTCGTGGTGAATTTCGGGGTGGACGTTGTTGACGTACGAACGGAAGGTGACCTCGCCGTCGTCACTGACGTCGACGTCCGTGGGCAGCCACTGGAACCTCTCCGAGAACTCGTACCTCGAATAGCGGTCCGTCGGGTTCTGCCACGCCTGCTCGGGTGCCCCACTCGCCTCTCTCACCAGGCAGAACATCGAGGGATGAACCAGATCCAGCACCTGGCCGCCAGATCCGGGATGCCAGTCCTGTTCGGCTTCGGGGACCTGCTCCAGAACGTGAACCGCCTCGCGCAGCCGGGATCTGAGCTTGTCGTCGACCAGTGTGTCCGAGTGCCACACCCCGTCGACGGCGGACACCTCGACACCGGTTCGCCCGTCCCGCAGCGCGGCGTAATGCGCGAGTTCGGCGAGCACGTAACGAACTTGCGCCTCGGTGAGCCCCTGGGCGACCGCTTCCTGCGTCCACCTGGCGACGATTTCGGGATCGTTCATCTTGTCGAACCACCCGGGCTTCGCCCGAATGTGCGAGCTGCACTGCATCATCTGCAGTTCCCGCAGCGTTCGGGGTGTCGCGAACGATATGGAACGGGATGCATGAAAAGGCAGCGGGAAGGCAGACAGGCCAGACAATTCTCTTGGTCCTCCGAGGCGGTGTGCGGTGGCGGGAAGGATACTTCAGCGGACTGACACCCAGCCGTCTGCCCGGCACGGGCACTCACGCGCCGAGGAGTACGCTCGCCCGCTCCGTGCGCAGGTGGAGCGCCCCGCGGGGCAGCCTCTCTGGCCCAATGCGGCGCCGCGCGGCCGCCCTCTTCCCCGATGCCCGCCTCATGGTGCAGGCGGACGCCGGCCACTACCCGTGGCTGGATGATCCGGGCGGCCTACGCCTCGGCCGTCGCCGGGATCCTCGCGGGTGCGGGCACGCGCCTCTGAGGTGACGCGGACGCCAGGGACGCCGAAGGTGTCCGTCTCCCACGAGGCGGACACCTTCGCGCACACGCCCCCGGCGACGACGGTGGCGTGGACCTAGTTGACCGCTGGGCCGGAATCGCTCAGCCAGCCCCATTCCGACCAGGTGGCGAAACCGGTCTGCCACCGGTGGTAGACGCCGGCGTGGCTGGTGGCGAACACCTCGATGCGGCCGTCGGCGTTGTTGCCCGCCCCGATCTCGGTGCCGCCGCCGCCGAAGGCCTCCCACTCCGAGTACGGCGCGTTCGGACGGGTCTGCCAGGCGTGGCTCGCGGTGTTGGCGTTGATCGCGAACACCTCGACCCGGCCGTCGGCCGACCGCGAGATGGTCAGCTCGGCGTTGGGGATCCCGCCCATGCCGGTCCATTCCGACCACGAGGCCGGGCCGGTCTGCCAGCGGTGGAAGACGCCGTTGGCGTTGGAGGCGAACACCTCCAGCCTGCCGTCCTGGTTGTGGCCGGTGGCCAGGTCGCGTCCGCCGCCGCCGAAGTTCTCCCAGGCGGACCAGCCGCCGTTGACCCCGGTCTGGTACAGGTGCTCGAACGTCGCGTCCGAGAGCGCGAACACCTCCAGACGCCCGTCGGGTGCGGTCTCCATGGCGAGCCGTGCGTTGGCCGGGCCGCCGCCGGCCCCTTCCCACTCGGCCCAACCGCCGCTGGGCGCGGTCTGCCAGCGGTGGAACACACCGTTGGCGTTGGAGGCGAACACCTCGATGCGGCCATCGGCGTTGTTGCCCGCGGCCAGCCGGTACCCGCCGCCGCCGAAGTTCGCCCAGGCGGACCAGCCCCCGGCGGGCGCGGTCTGCCACATGTGGTCGAAGGTGCTGCCCGACAGCGCGAACACCTCCAGCCGGCCGTCCGCGTTGGAGGCCACGGCCAGCTGCGCGTCACGCGGGCCGCCCTCGAACCGCCACTGCGACCAGTCGCCGTTCACCGCGGTCTGCCACGCGTGGTACACGCCGTCGGCCCCGGCGGCGAAGGCCTCCAGCCGGCCGTCCGCGGACCGCCCCGACACCACCCGGCCCGAGGCGTACGGAGTCCTGGGGCCGCCGCCCGTACCGGACCACAGCGCGTTGGCGATGACGATCGCGTCCTCCGCCTCGATCGCGTACAGACCGCGCAGGTCCTCCCTCGGCTGCTGAACGTGCCAGCAGACCTCGCCGATCGCCTCGTTGTTCCACGAGCCGCCCGGATAGAGCTGGTCCACCCGGTCGAAGAAGGCGTTGGTGGCGTGTGCCGGGTTCAGCCGCTCCTCCCGGGTACCCCACCAGTCCTGCTGCTGGAACAGCCCGAGGCTGGTGTAGTCGACGGCCTGGGAGTAGTTGTTGATGCTGGTCTCCACGATGACCGTGGCGATGGCGATGGCCGCGGCCCTCTGGTTGAGCCCCCGGTCCTTCACCGCCTGGGTGACCATCCGCGCACAGGACACCTTGTAGGCGTTCATATAGCCGGCCATCTTCGCGTGCAACTGCGGGTTGAGCTGGTCGGCCATGATGCCGTCGGCGGCCGACGGGCCGGCCGGATCACACGGCACGGTCGGAATGGCGAAGCCCTGCGGGCCGCTGAAGTACCGGGAGACGCCGAACCGGTCATCGCCCGGGCCCGGAACGGGCGCGGGCTCGGCGAGGGCGACCGGAGCGGTCATTGCGATGACCAACGCCCAGACACCGGCCACGAGGGCCAGTCTGGCGAACACGCGACGTAAACCATCCATCGCCATTGTCTTCCCTTCTGTCGTGGAGCACCTCGATGAAAGGACGGCGGAATCGGCATGTCACTCCGGATCGTTCCGGATGCCCTGCCCGGTGGGCCCGCCCCTAACGTGACGACGGTGTCGGCCGGAGCGGCCGGCCGACCGGAGACCGGACGCATCGTCAGACTCCCGACCAGGAGGTCACATTGAGCGCGCAGCACCCCAGCCGCAGGAGCATCCTCAAGACCGCCGGAGGCCTCTCGGCCGCGCTGGCCATGGGCGGCGCCGGAGTCCTCGCCGCCGCGTCGACCGCCTCCGCCGTCGGTGACGGCTTCGGCCTGCACATCGTCGAGCGCGGCGAGGTCGACGCCCGCATGTGGTACTACCGGTTCCAGACGGGGGCGATCGGCTGGAACCCCGCCGTCAACGTGCTCCTCCCGGACGACTACCACTGGAGCGGACGCACGTACCCCGTGCTCTACCTCTTCCACGGGGGCGGCACCGACCAGGACTTCATCACCTTCGACCGCGAGGGCATCCGCGCCTGGACGGCGGGCAAGCCGCTCATCGTCGTGATGCCGGACGGCGGCCACGCGGGCTGGTACTCCAACCCCGTGAACTCCAACGCCGGCCCGCGGAACTGGGAGCACTTCCACATCGAGCAGCTGATCCCGTGGGTCGACGCGAACTTCCGCACGTACGCGGAGTACGACGGCCGGGCCGTGTCCGGGTTCTCGATGGGCGGCTTCGGCGCCCTGAAGTACGCCGCCAAGTACTGGGGCCACTTCGCCTCGGTCAGCGCCCACTCCGGCCCGGCGAGTCTGCGCCGCGACAACGGCCTCGTGGTCCACTGGGCCAACGCCTCCTCCGCGCTCCTGGACCTGAACGGCGGCACCGTCTACGGGGCGCCGCTGTGGGACGAGGCCCGGGTGAACGCGGACAACCCGGTGCAGCGCATCGAGAGCTACCGCAACAAGAGGGTCTTCCTCGTCGCCGGCACCAGCCCCGATCCGGTCAACTGGTTCGACACGGCCAACGAGACCCAGGTGCTCGCGGGGCAACGGGAGTTCCGTTCCCTCCTCGGGAACGCGGGGATCCCCCACGAGTGGTACGAGCTGCCCGGCGGGCACTTTATCCGCCACGACATGATGCAGCGCGACATCGACGGCATCGTCGACCGGCTGCGCAAGGCGTGACCGGCGTGCTTCCCGGACTCTCCCGACGCGCACTGACCTGCGTTCTCGCGGCCGCGGCCGCCCTGTTGTCGTCGCTGGTGGCCCCGGTGCCGGCCGAGGCCCGGCCCGCCACCGGCCTCGCGGCCGCCGCGTGCCCGGCCGGCGGCATCGTGTCGCAGCATTACCACAGCGGACACAACGGCGTGGACATCGCCGCCGACGTCGGTACGCCGATCTACGCCGTCGGCGACGGCGAAGTGACGATCTCCGGGTATACCGGCGACTACGGCCAGTGGATCCGCGTCCTGCACCCCGACGGCAGGATCTCCGAATACGGGCACATGTCCCGGCGTGACGTCTTCGTCGGCGATCACGTATCGGCCGGCCAGCAGATCGCCCTCATGGGCGCCGAGGGCAACTCCACCGGTCCCCACCTCCATCTGCGGATCTGGGGAGACCAGTCCACCTCGTACGGCATCGACCCCGAGGCCTATCTCGCGGAGCGCGGCGTCGTGCTGCCCTGCGTCCCGGGCAGTGGCCCGCGGCCCAAGCCGCTGGTGCATCCGGCGGAGTCGGGCCGGGTGGTGTCGGCCCGGTCGGCGGACGGCCGCCTCGAGCTGTTCGCCGCCGGCGCCGACGGTGTGCACCACGCCTGGCAGCAGGAAGTGAACGGCAACTGGTCGGCCTGGGAACCGCTCGGCGGGCCGGGCAACGCCGAACTGGCCATCGCCCCCAATGCCGACGGCCGTCTGGAGATGTTCGCCCTGAGCGGCGCCACCTTCCAGCACCGCTGGCAGCTCTCTGCCTCCGGCGGCTGGTCGAACTGGGAGAACTTCGGCGGCGGCGGGCGCGACACCGCGGCCGGTGTGAACGCCGACGGCCGCATCGAGGTGTACGCCTCCGGCCCGGCCGGCCTCTTCCACCGGTACCAGACCGCCCCCAGCGGCGGGTGGTCGGAATGGGAACCCACCGGCGGCGGCCCCGCCGACAGCCGCGTGGAGATGGAGAAATCCCCTGACGGACGTCTGGAGGTGTTCGCCCTGGGCCGCGACAGCTTCCAGCACAAGTACCAGACGGACCCCAACGGCGGCTGGTCCCCGTGGGACACCTTCGGTGGTGGCGGCCGCGACCTCACCGCCGCCCACAACGCCGACGGCCGCCTGGAGGTCTTCGCCTCGGGCCCGGCCGGCGTGTTCCACAAGTACCAGAGCAGTCCGAGCAGTTGGTCCGAGTGGGAACCGACCGGCGGGCCCGCGGACGCGCAGCTCACCAGCGAGCACACTCCGGACGGCCGGATCGAGGTCTTCGCCATCAACGGCAGTACGGCGATGCACACCTGGCAGCGCGCCGTCAACGCGCCCTACAGCGAATGGTCCGCCTTCGGAGGCGGTGGTACCGAGGTCACCGCGGCCGCCAACGCCGACGGGCGGATCGAGATCTTCGGCACGAGCCGCGCCGGCGTCCACCACAAGTGGCAGACCGGCTTCGCCACCTGGTCCGAGTGGAGCTGGCTGAGCGACACCGCCGGCCCCGGCCTCGACTGACCCGCTTCCCGACCGCCCCACACCCGACCCGTGGCCGGCCGTGCCCGCACGGACACGGCCGGCCACGCGGTCCCTCTGGAGACGACTCATGCTTCCGATCAGCCGACGGAACCTGCTGAAAGGTGCCGCCGGGGCGGGCGCGCTCCCGTTCCTGGGCGCCGGCCGGGCCGCGGCCGGGGCCGCCGACGCGGTGCCGCCCCCTCGGTGGGCCGGCGCGGGCCCCTTCGCGTACGTCTACGACCCGTCGACCCCGGGCGGCCCGCGCTACCTGAACGACCACACCCTGATCAAGGCCCGGGGCCGCTGGCACCTGTTCGGCATCGTCGGGGACAGCGCGCCGCGCGGCGAATCGCCGGACAGTACGGGGGAGATCGCCTTCGCCCACGCCTCCGCGCCGAGCCCGCACGGGCCGTGGACCACCCATGCCGACGCGCTCACCCTCGATCCGTCCTATTTCGGCGAGGAACACCTGTGGGCGCCCCACGTCGTCGAGGCGGACGGCAGGTTCTGGATGTTCTACGCCGGGGGCGGCCGCACCGGTGCCGCGATCAGTCTGGCCACGTCGGCCGACCTGTTCACCTGGACGCGCGAGCCGTCCGGCCCGCTGTTCCGGGGGCTCGCGGCGCGCGACCCGATGCTGCTGCGGGCCGGCGGCGAGTGGGTCATGTACTACACGGAACTGTCGGGCGCGGGCGGCCACCACGTCGTGGCCCACCGGCGGTCCGCCGATCTGCTGCACTGGAGCGAGCCGGGCACCGCGTTCACCGACGCGACGACGGACACGACCGTCTCGGTCACCGAGTCGCCGTACGTCGTCGAACGGGACGGCTGGTACTACCTGTTCATCGGGCCCCGGGGCGGCTACGAGGGCACGGACGTGCTGGCGTCCCGGGACCCGTTCCGCTTCGACCTCGCCGGCTACTCCGGCCATGTGGCCGGTCACGCCGTGGAAGTGATCGCCGACGGGGAGACGTGGTGGGTCAGCGCCGCCGGCTGGTTCCGGAACGGGCTGCACGTGGCGCCCCTGTACTGGCGGGACACCCCACCGCCGTGGCAGAGCCCGGACAACCCGGTGGCCGGACTCGATGTCGGCGGCCGCCTCACGGTGTTCGCGCTCGACGCCTCCGACCGCTCGATGCTGCGGCGCGTCCAGCTCGACCCGGACACCGACACCTGGTCGCCGTGGGAGTCCTTCGGCGGGCCGGTCGGCGCGGTGCCCACGCTCGGCCGCAACACGGGCGGCCGGCTGGAGGTGTTCTCGCTCGCCCCGCAGGGCGTCAACCTGCACCACCGGGTACAGCGGCCGGACGGCGGCTGGTACGAGTGGGAGGAGTTCGGCGGCCCGGCCGGCGCGGCCCCCGCCGTCGCCCGCGACGCCGGTGGCCGACTGGAGGTCTTCGCCCTGAGCCCCGGTGGCGCCTCCGTCGCCCGGCGCCGGCAGGGGGCACCGGGATCCCTGGCCTGGGACCCGTGGGAGCCCGGCTTCGGCGGGCCCGCGGGCGCGCCACCGGTGGTCGCGGCGAACGCCGACGGGCGGCTGGAGGTCTTCGCCCTCTCGCCCGGCGGCGCGGGGATCCACCACCGGTGGCAGGAGGCCCCGGGCGGCGCCTGGACCGCTGCCTGGCAGCGCTTCGGTACCGCGGCCGGCGCCGCACCGCGGGTGGCCGCGGACGGCAGCGGCCGGCTCACCGTCGCCGCGATCGGACCGTCGGGCGTGGGGACCTTCTCCCGGCGGCAGTCGGTGCCGAGCGGCGGCTGGGACGAGTGGCTTCCCCTGTCCGGCTGGAGCGCCGCCGCCCCGGCGTTCGCCGCCCACGCCGACGGCCGCCTGGAGGCGTTCTCCCTGGCACCGGGCGGCGCCCGACTCGGCCACCGCAGGCAGACCACGCCGGGCGGAGGCTGGGCCCCCGGCGGGGAGTTCGGCGAGCCCGGCCTCCGGCTCGCCGCCACGCCCACGGCCGCGCTCGATTCCACCGGGCGGACGCACGTCTTCGCCGTCACCACCGAAGGCCGCGTACGCACCCGCGTCCAGGACCGGCCGAGCGGCGGGTGGCGGCCGTGGACGGCCTTCGGCGACCGCACGGTCGCACCCGTGGTGTCGGGCAGTCCCGCTCTCTGAGCGCGGAGTGCGGATCTCGCCAAGTGAAAGCCAGGTGAAAGGGGCGGACGAGCGGTCCGGCGCGGCCGTGAGGCCGCCGGGCACGGTGACGTTCCCCACCCCGCCCGGGCCGGGAAGGGGCGTACGCGCCCGGGGAACCCAGGGGGAAAGGGGCTTTGCGGAGCCTTCCGGGGCAGCCGGGGCGGGTGGTCCGCGCCCGGCGGTGACCCCGCCCGAAGTGGCCGAAGTGCGCCCCTGAACTCCCTGGGGAGATGAGTATTGTTCCACTCGTCGGACCGGTACGACGCGTGGAACAGGGGGCGCGGTGAGCGGCGTAGTCGTCCATCTCCCGCAGGGATGTGGTGGCACCGACGGCGGCGAACCGTACGGTGACGCGGTGACGTTGCGGCTCGGACCGGGCGAGGTCGCCCGCTTCGGACGGGGCTCCGCCACGGTCCCCGTCGAGCTTCGCCTCGCCGACGCGGCCATTTCCCGGCTCGCCGGGGAGATCCGCGTGACCGACGACCACTGGCAGCTGACCAACCACAGCGCCACCCACAGCTACCTGGTGGAGAACCCGGAGGGAGCCGGGGAATACCTGAGGGTCGCGCCGCGACGGGTCGGGGCGCCGGTCCCGTTCGAGTTCTCGCGCGTGGTGCTGCCCACCCGCGGCGACGTCACCGTGTCCTTCCAGGTGTTCGCACCCGACCACGTCTACCTGGACCCGGACGCCACGGGCGCCCCCTGGGGCCGCCTCACGGTCACCGCGTACTCCCTGGACGAGACGGCCACGTACTTCCTCGTCCTGGTCGCGCTCTGCGAACCGCGCCTGCGCGACCAGTCCCGCGTCGCGGTCCCCACGACTCCCCAGATCGTCGAGCGGCTCAGGGGGCACGCCAGCGGCGGCACGCTGACCGCACGTGCGATCAGCTCGCACATCGACTACCTCGCCGAGGAGAAACTGCGCATCGGCGTCCCGGACCTCCGCGAACCCGGCAAGAGCGACCGCCGCAACGGCAAGCGGGAGGAGATCGTCGGGCTCGCGCTGCGGTTCGGACTCGTACGGGAGGAGCACCTCGCACTGCTGCCCTCCCTGACGGGGGCCGCCGGGCGGGAGCGGCAGACCGCGCGATGACGCCGCCGCACGGCCTGCGCGGCACCACCGAATGCGAACGCGGGGACCTGCTCCCGCCCGGCTACCGGGTCCGGGACTGGACGGTCACCGACGTGATCGGGGCCGGAGGCTGGTCCACGGTCTACGCGGCACGGCCGGCCGGCGGGCACCCGGACCGGACCGGCGGGGCCCCCGCGGGCCGGCCGGCGGGACCCGCCGACGTCGCGCTCAAGATCATGCCCACCGCCGGGTTCGCACCGCGCCAGGCACGCAGGATCGTGGAGTCGGCCCGCCGCGAGGTCGAACTGGGACGCAGGGCCGGCCACCCCCGGCTGATCGGCCTCCTGGACTCCTTCGTCCTCTCCGCACCGGACCGCCCCTCCCTGGACGGCGCGATCGTCCTGGTCATGGAGCGGGCCGCGGGCAGCCTGCGGGAACTCCTCGACGCCGGGGTGGCCGAGGCCGATCGCGCCCGGCTGATCACCGGCATCTGCGAGGGACTCGCCCATCTCCACCGGTCGGGCTGGGTCCACGCCGATCTCAAGCCGGAGAACGTCCTGCTGGGCCCCGACCGCTCCGTGAAGCTCTCGGACTTCGGGCTCGCCACCGAGATGACGGGCACGCACGGGTACGCGCCCCCCATGGGCACCCTGGACTACCTCCCGCCGGAGCGCTGGCGGGCGCCCCTCGGGGAACTCGGCGTGCAGGTCCGGCCGACCGCGGACATCTGGGCCCTGGGCATCGTCATCCACGAGGTCTTCGCATCCGGTGCCTCCCCGTTCAACGGGGCCACCCCCATGGCGCGGGGCGCCGCCGTCCAGGAGTACGGGGAAGGGCGCGCGCCGCTGCGCATGGACCACGCCGTGCCGCCGTTCTGGCGCGCGCTGGCCGCCGACTGCCTCGCCCCGAGCCACGCGGCGCGCGCCCCGCACACCGCCGAGAGCCTGCTCGCCCGCATCGCCGCCGAACAGGGCACGCACGGGGCGGGGGCGGGGCGGACGCGGGGCCGCCGGGCCCGGGCCGTCGTCCTCGCCACGGCGCTGTGCGGGATCGCGGGCGCGACCCTGTGGTCGGACGCGGTACGGGAGGGCTCGTCCGCCCTGCTCGGCGGGGCGGGCGCGACGGCGGGCACGGTCCGGGTGTTCAACGCGGAGCGGGGCTGTCAGGAGCGGGCCGACCGCGACCCGCAGTGCAGTCTGGGGCTGGCCGTCGATCCCCTGCGGCCGTATGCCGCCGACAACGTCGTACCGACCCGGGTGTGGCACGGCGACGTCCTCGCCGCCGAGTGTCAGCTGCCCGACGGGCAGCCCGTGATCAACGAAGAGGACCTGCAGTCGACCCGCTGGTTCCGTGTCCGCCTCCCGCGCGGGTCCGTACCCTCCACGGCCTGGCTCCCCGTCGTACGCACGAAGGACCGGCCGCAGCTGCCGGGCTGTCCGCGTCCCACGGCGGGACGCTGATGCCGCGCCGCCCCCGTGGAGGTTGGTACAGCACGACGAGCGAGGCGAGGAGGAGCACGGCCGCGGCCGAGAGGCCGGGGGCCCGGCAGCGGTCCCGCGCGGCCAGGGCGAGACAGCCCGCCCACGCCCCACCCGCGAGGGCGGCGGCCCACGGGCCGAAGTCCGCCCGTGCGGCGGCCAGGGGAAGTGTTATAGACGGTGCGGTAGGGGCAGAAAATCAGCGCGCGCCCCAGCCGCCGTCGACGGGGATCGACGTGCCGGTGATGTAGCCGGTGAACGGACCGCAGAGCCACACCGCCACCGCGGCGACCTCCTCCGGCTCGATCAGCCGCTTGATCGCGGTACGTTCCAGGAGCACGTCCGTGACCACGTCCTCGGGAGCGATGCCGTGGGCGGCGGCCTGCGAGGTGATCTGGTGCTCGACCAGAGGGGTGCGCACGTAACCGGGGCTGACGCAGTTGCTGGTCACCCCGTGCGGGGCGCCTTCGAGAGCGGCGACCTTGCTCAGCCCCTCCAGGCCGTGCTTGGCCGCGACGTAGGCGGACTTGAAGGGACTGGCCCGCAGGCCGTGCACGCTGGAGATGTTCACCACGCGGCCCCAGCCGGCCCCGTACATGTACGGCAGGCACTGCCGGATCAGCAGGAACGGCGCGGTGACCATCACCTTCTGGATCAGTTCGAACCGGGCCGGCGGGAAGTCCTCCAGGGCCGCCACGTGCTGCAGTCCGGCGCTGTTGACCAGGATGTCGACCTCGTCCGGGAGCGTGCGAACCGCCTCGGCATCGGCGAGATCCACCACGTGCGGCCGGCCGCCGACGGCCTCGGCCACGGCCCCGGCCGCCCCGGAGTCGAGGTCCACCACGTGCACCAGGGCGCCGGCGTCCGCCAGCGCCCGCGCGCAGGCCCGTCCGATACCGCTGCCGCCTCCGGTCACCATGGCGGTGCGCCCCGAAAGGTCCACACCGCCGCCGCCGTGCGCGAAGGATCCGGGAGCTGCGTGAGATTGGCTCGTCATGGCCGGAACGCTAGAGACGCGGCGCCGGACATCCCATGTCCACGGTCGCCACAGTGGACCGCGGTGAGGTGTGGGCCGACGCCATGCCTCCCGGCCGGCGGGCCTAGCGGTAGCCGGTGGCGTCCGCCGGGCGGCCCGGGTCCTGGACCTCGACCATGTAGCGCCAGCAGTCCGGCCGGCTGCCGTCGAGGTCCGTGAAGCCGTACACCTGCGCGAGCTGCCCGCTGGAGAGGGACTGTCCGTTCCAGCGCGCCACTCGCGGGTCCGCGGCGAGCGCCGCGACCGCCCGGCCCACGTACGAGGGGGTCTCGGAGATGGCGAAGTGCGGGGCCTTGGCCACCGCGTCCCGCCAGTTCGCCTCGGTCACCTGGTAGTTGTCGAGCATCATCTCCGAGCGCAGCCAGCCCGGCGTCAGTGCCACCGCCGTCGCCCCGCGCGGCCCCAGCTCGTGCCCCAGGGCGAACGCCATGCGCAGCACCGAGGACTTGGCGAGGTCGTAGAAGAAGGACACCCGGTAGTTCGCCGCGTTGTACTCGGCGGTGCCGTCCGTCATCTCCACCACCAGCCCGCCCGGCTCGCGCAGCAGCAACGGCACGGCGAAATGGCTGGTGATGGCATGGGTCTCGACCGCCAGCCGCAGCAGCCGCAGCCCCTTGTCGAGATCGTGCTCCCAGACCGTGCTGTCCCACTCGAAGAGCACCTCCCCGCCCCAGATGTCGTTGACCAGGACGTCCAACCGGCCCTCTTCGCCGTCGATCCGCCCGACCAGCGCCTCGACCTCGGCCGGCACCAGATGGTCGGCGACCACCGCGATCCCGCGGCCGCCCGCCGCGGTCACCAGCTCGGCGGTCTCCTCGATCGTCTCGGGCCGGTCGTAGTCCGAGCGGCGGCCGCGGGTGCTCCGGCCCGACACGTACACCGTCGCGCCCCGAGCGCCCAGTTGGACCGCGATGCCGCGGCCCGCGCCGCGCGTCGCCCCGGCCACGAGGGCCACCCTGCCTTCGAGAGTCCGCTGTGATTCAGGCATGCCCCGACCCTACGACGGCCGCCCCGTCCTGCGCCCGCCGGACACGGCGACCACCGCCAGGGACAGCAGCAGCCCGCCCGCCGCCAGGCCCAGCGCCTGGCCCGGCCCCCACAGGGTCCAGGCCGCACCGAAGAGCAGGGAACCCGCGAACCGGGCCAGCGCCTGCGCGGTCTGCAGCGCCGCGAGCCCCGTGGTGCGCAGCTCGGCCGGCAGCAGCGGTCCGGCGGCGGCCATCAGCACGCCGTCGGTGGCCGCGTAGAACAGACCGAGCAGGGCGAGCACGCCGGCGACCAGCGGCGCCCCGGCCGGTACGGGGGCCAGGAGCAGCAGGCAGGCGCCGAGCAGCAGCGCGTGCCCGCCGAGGAAGACCCGGCGGCGGCCCAGCCGGTCGGCGAGCCGGCCCACGGGCAGTGCGGCCAGCAGGAACACCGCCGCCGTACCCACGGGCAGCAGCGGGAAGTACGCGGCCGACAGGTCGAGCCGGCGCTGGAGCAGCAGATAGAGGAAGGCGTCGCCGACGGTGAACAGGCCGAGCACGGCGGCGGTCAGGCACAGCCGCCGCAGGCCGGGGATCCGTAACAGGGTGCGTACGGGGGGCAGCGGAGCCCGGGGCGGAGCCGCGGCGGGGGCGGGCGCGGGAGCGGGGGCCTCTCGTACGAAGAGCGCCAGCATCACCACCCCCAGCACGGCGATGCAGCAGCTCACGGTGAACACGGCCTCGTATCCGTCCACCGCCACCCACAGCACCCCGAAGGCGGCCAGCGGCCCCAGCAGCGCGCCCGCCGTGTCCAGCGCGCGGTGCACCCCGAAGGCACGGCCCTGCTCCTCCGGCGGGACGGACAGCGAGATCAGCGCGTCGCGCGGGGCGGTGCGCAGTCCTTTGCCGGTCCGGTCGGCGGCCAGCACCGCCGCGACCGACCAGGGCGTGGTGACGGCGAGCAGGGCCGCCTTGCACACGGCGGACAGGGCATAGCCGGTGCCCGCGACGAGTTTGCGGCGGTGGGTGCGGTCGGCGATCCGGCCGCCCGCGAGGCGCAGCAGCGCGGTGGCGCCCTGGTGGAGTCCGTCCAGGGCGCCGAACGCGAGCGGCGACATGCCGAGCCCGGCCATCAGGTACAGCGGCAGGACGGCGGTGACCATCTCCGCGGAGACGTCCGTGACCAGGCTGACCAGCCCGAGCGCGAACACCGTGCCGGGGACGGCCCGCAGGGGGCCGTTCGGGGCCGGGGTGTCCCCGGCGATGTCCGCGGCCCGGCTGGTCGACAGGTACACGCATGCCTCCTCGGGAGCGGCCGGGCCGTCTCTTCCGGCCTAGAACCAGTTGATGGTGAGCGGGAACGCGGCGGTGACGGTGGTGCCGGTGGAGTCGGTGGCCGTTGCCGTGATCTGGACCGTGCCGCTGCCCCAGGGCTTGCCGGAGACACGTCCCGAGCCGGCGTCGACGGACAGGCCCCAGGGCAGGCCGGTGGCCGCGTACCGGTAGGCGGGCTTGCCGCCGGTGGCGGTGAGCTGGATGGTGCAGGACTGGTTGAACTTGCAGGTCTGCGGGCCCGGGTTGGCCAGCTTCAGATCACCCGGAGTGGGGGTGGGAGTGGGAGTCGGCGTGGGTGTCGGGGTCGGGGTGGGCGTGGGTGTCGGGGTGGGCTCGGTCGAGGTGTCGAACACCTCGCTGATCGGCTGGACGTTGGCCGCGTTGCCCGCGTGCGTCGCCGTGCCGAAGAGGTCCTCGAAGGTCCGCAGCAGGTGGTGGTGGTTGAAGGCCGTGGCGTACTTGCCGGTCTTGACCTTCGCGCCGTGGAAGACGGTGGCGATCTGGTTCGAGCCGAGGTAGTTGTCCTCGTCCCAAGTGAGCACCAGCAGGCTGTTGTTGGCCTTCGCCCACTGCGCGTAAGCGTCGATGTTGTTCCGCGTCCAGGTGTCTCCGGTGTTCACGGAGCACGAGTGCATGTCGTTGCACTGGTTGGGGACCACGAAGGAGAGGCTGGGCAGCGCCGCGAAGTTGTTCTGCGGGAACTGCGCCCAGGTCTTCCCGGTGTTCAGCGGCACGTTCTTGAAGGCGAACCACGGGTTGTGCTTCTGCGCGTACTGGCCGTTCGTGCAGGCCGTGGACCCCTCGCTCGGCAGGTCCTCGTTGTACGTCGCGAAGGTCTTGCCCGCGGCGATCAGTTCCTGGCCGAGGTTCGGCGCCGTCATCGACTGCGGGGTGTAGCAGCCGTCGCCCGTGATGCCCTGCGTGGCACCGGAGAAGAGGTTGAAGTAGTTCGGCTGGCTGGGGTGGGTCAGCGCCTTCATGCCGGTCAGACTCGCGCCGCCGTTGGCCAGCTGATTGATGTACGGGGCGTTCGCGCTGCCGATGATCTCCCCGTACTGCTTGTTCTCGTACACGACGACCACCACGTGGTCGTAGGTCGGCAGCGCGGCCGCGGCCGCCGCCGCGGGAGCGGCCGAACCACTCTCCGCCGCCTGTGAGTTGGCCACGGTGAAGGCGCCCAGCAGGCCGAGCGCGCCGAGCCCGGCCACGAGCGCCGACCAGCGGGCCCGGCGTCTCAGCTCGGCCCTGGGTGAGGGTGAGGGGGTGGGCATGGGTGTTTCCTCCCTGTCGTGGGTCCTGCGACCCCGTGTCATTCCTCGCGCCGGGCCGCACCGGCCACGGCGATGTTCAGGAAGCGCGGTACGGGCACCCCGCGGCCGCGGAAGTCCTCCGCGACCGCGGCCCGTACCGCCGTCAGTCGTGCCTGGGGCAGCAGCACCAGCACGCTCCGCCCCGGCCGCGGCCCGGGCCGCCACGCGCTGAGCGCGCCCGCCCGCCGGGCGCAGGCAACGGCCCGGGCCAGCTCCCGCGGCCGGTCCGCGGCCTCGCCGCGCACGGCGACCAGCACCAGCCGGTCTCCCGAGGCCGCCGGATCGAAGGTCACGTACCGCTGTCGCCGCCGGGGCTGCGGACCCACCAGCAGGGCCCGGCCGGGCCGGGCGAAGAGCACCGCCCGGCGCAGCCCGTCGTCCCCGTCCGGCAGTGCGCCGGCCAGCAGCCCGGCCAGTTCCGCACGGTCCGGCCGCGCACCCGCCGCCGTGTGTACGTCGGCCACCGCCAGCGCCACCGCGCACTCGGCGGGTTCCGCCGTGGCCAGCCCGGCGGCCCCCGTGAGCGAGCCCTGCACGTGCAGGTCCGACCCGCCGCGGCCGTAACCGGCGCGGGCCAGCGCCCGCAGCACCGTGTACGGCCGCACGGCCCAGTCGGGGGCCGCGGGCGGCGGCCCGGACAGCGTCAGCGGCAGATCACAGCTGTCCGCGGGGTGGGCGAGGGAGCTGAGCCGCACCAGGCCGTCGGAGCGCGGGGCCGCGGCGGCCGCCGTGGGCCAGCCGGCCGCCGCGACCAGCCCGGGAGAGCCCAGGTGGAAGGCGTACGGCGCGCTCCACACGGCGGCGGGCGGCCGTCCGTGCGCGGCCTCCAGGGCGTAGGCGACGAGCCGGAACAGCGGATCGGCGGTGGCCCGCCGAGCCAGGTCGCCTCCGGCGGGTTCAGCCGGGTCGCCTCCGGTGGGGTCCAGGGCCCCCGTCCCGTCCGGACGGAAACCGGGGCTCCGCCCCGGAGCCCGCGCCTCAAACGCCGGCGAGGCTGGATCCGTCAGCCCGTCCGGCGTTTGACGGCCGGGTCCGGGCAGAGCTGTCACGAGGCGTCCTTGCGGGCCAGCAGCCGGTAGGCGTTGCCGCCGTCCGTGCGGTGGGCCGCCGCCGTGCGCAGGGCGTCGAGTACCGCCGCGCCCGCGAAGGCCGGCAGGGCGGCCAGCCGGACGGCGCGGGCGCGGGCCCGCGCGCGGGCCGTGGCCGGGGGACCCCACGGGCGGTCCGGGTCCGGGGCCAGCCCGGTCGCCGCGAGCGCCACCGCGCCGAAGAAGTCGTTGCCCTGGTGGGCCGGTCCGTGCTCCTCGGCGAGGACCGTGAACCCCCGGTCGGCCAGTGCCTCGCGCAGGTTCGCGGCGGGCATCAGGTGTTGGTGCTGGGGCTGGAACCAGGGCAGCCACACCGGGCCGAGCAGCCGGGCCATCCGTGACTCGGGGTCGGGCAGCTCGATGGTCAGGAACCCGCCGGGGGCCAGCACGGCGGCCGCCGCGTCCAGTTCGGCGAGCGGGTCCCGGGTGTGCTCCAGGTAGTGGTACATGCTGACCACCTCGTACTGGCCCGCCAGCTTCGACGCGAACTCCGGGAACTGCCCCTGGTATCCGGTCTCCACCCAGCCGCGGCGCTCCGCCTCGCGGACCCCGTCGCCCATGTCGAGCCCGTCGAACCGGGTCCGCGGCCAGACGGCCCGTGCCGCGTTGCAGAAGTGGCCGTGCCCGGTGCCGACATCCAGCCAGGACAGCGGGTCGGCGTGCGGGAGGAGCATCTCGGCGCGCCCCCGGTACGCGGCGCCCAGCCGTCCGAAGACCGTGCCCGCGCCCTCGCCGCCGCGCCCGTCGTAGAAGTCCCGGTAGTAGAACTCCAGCCCCTCCACGGTCAGTCGGGGGTTCTGGAAGACGTGCCCGCACTCGTCGCACTGCTCCAGCGTGAACAGGCCGGGCTTGCCCTGGAGCAGGTCGGGCACCCGCACCCGGAGGGCGAGGCGGTCGGAGCCGCACCACGGGCAGTCCGGGCGGCGCGGTTCGAGGAACCGCGTGGTACCCGAGGCCAGTTCGGCCTGATAGGCGGCGGCCCGGACGGTGTCCCGCGCGCGGTCCTCGCCCGATCCGCCCCCGCCGGCCGCCGCGGCCGTACGCAGGGCGGCCCCGAGGGAGCGCAGCGGCCGGGCCGCGGTGGCCCGGGCCAGACCGGCGGGCCGCAGCGGGGAGCCCGGCCCGCCCAGGGCGAGGTACGGCTGGAGCCAGTACAGCCCGGCCGCCGCCGCCCCCCACCGGCCCTGGCGCAGCGCGGCACCCGCCAGCAGCGCCAGCCCGCCGAGCTGCGCGGCGGCCAGGGCCCCCGGCGGCAGCCCCTGGGCCCGCAGCTCGGCGACCCGCGCGGGCCCCCCGGGCTCCGCGGGTCCGCCGCAGCTCAGGCCGGGGGCGATGGCCAGGCCCGTCGCGTCGGCGGCGTACTCCTTCAACCGGCGCGTCAGCGCGAGCAGTTCCGCCGGTACGGGGCGCGGGCCGAGGGGGTCCACCCCGGCCCGCGCCAGCACCTCCTCGGCGACGAGCACGGCGAAGCCGGCCCCGCGCCCCTCGCCGAGCCGGTCCCACCGGTACCGGGCGGGGTCGACGAGCCTCAGCAGCCCCAGTGCCCGCTCGGCGGGCAGGTCCGCGGGCAGCAGGTCCAGCACCCGCAGCCCCTCCGCCTCGGCGTGCGCGCACGCGGCGAGGAAGGTGGCCGCGTCGGGCTCGACACCGCCGGTGGTGAGCAGCCGCCACCCGGCGGGCCGCGGTACCCCGGCCGCCGCGGGCGGGGTCACGGGCAGCACCGGGATCGCCCGCAGTCGGCGCCCGGCGCGTACGGTGCCGGCGGCGAGCGCGGCCAGTAACACCGCGGAGGTCCACCGGACCCGGGAGAGCGGGGGTGGCGTCATAGCAGTTTCTCCAACCGGTCGGCCGCGGCGGCAGCCCCGCCCGCCGCGGCGAATGAGGCCTGGATCCGCCGGGCGGCCCGGCGGGGGCCGGGATCGTCCAGCACGGCCGTGAGGGCGTCGCGCAGTTCCTCGGCCCGGGTCCTGCCGAACCGCACCCGGATTCCGGCTCCGGCCTCGACCACCTGCCGGGCCACGATCGGCTGGTCGTCCCGGATCGGGGCGACGACCAGCGGCAGCCCGTGGGCGAGGGTCTCGCACACGGTGTTGTGACCGGCGTGGCAGACCACCGCGTCCAGGTGCGGCAGCAGGTCCAGCTGCGGGACGCTCTCCTGGAGCAGTACGTGGCAGGGCACCGGCCCGATCAGCGCGGAGGGCGCCGCCAGCACGAACTGCACCTCGTCGGCGAGCCGTTCGGCGGCGCCCAGCACCGCACCGTAGAAGCGGGCGCCGGCCTCCTGGTTGAGGGTGCCCAGGGACACCAGCACCCGGCGCCTCGCCGGGTCCAGCCGCTGCCAGGGGAATCCGGGCGAGACCGGCCGGGAGCCGAAGGCCGGCCCGACGTAGGCGTGGTGCGCCGGGAAGTCGCCGGCCGTTCCGACGAGTTCGGGAGTGGAGAAGACAAGGACCAGCCGCTCGGAGAACCGCGGGTCCCAGCCCCCCGACTCCGGAGCCGCGTCACCGAACTCCGTGAGCAGGCCGCAGATCTGCCCGGCCACCCACTCGCCGACCTTCGGGAAGTCCGCGAAGGGCCGGGTCAGTTCGGCCGAGGTGCTGGCGGAAGTCGCCCACGGGACGCCGAGCCGCCGGGCGACCAGCGGCCCGGCCAGGGCCTGCTGGTCGGCGACCAGCACGTCCGGCCCGAAGGCGCGGACGGCGCGCTCCACCCCCGGCACCATCGCGCGGGCCAGCGGCACCAGCGCCTCCTCCCACAGGAACCGCAGCGCCGCCACCCCGCGCAGGTCGCGCCAGCGCTCGTGCAGCGCCGAGTACCCGCCGCCCGCCTCCTCGCCGGCGGGCAGGATCCGGGCCTGCGCCGGCAGCAGCCGCGTCAGCGCCGAGGCCGGTCCCGCCCAGGCGATCTCGTGGCCGCGGGCGGCCAGTTCGGCCCCGACGGCCACGGTCGGATTGACGTGCCCGGCCAGCGGGGGCACGGTGAACAGCACCTTCACGGGACCAGCGCTCCCGCCCGCGGCCGCGCCGCCGCCTCCGCCGCGTCCGCCGCGTCCGCCGCGTCCGCCGCGTCCGCCGCGTCCGCCTCGTCCGCCGCCGCGGCCGTCACGGTCGTCGCGGGCTGCGCGGCCGTCGCGCCGAGATGGGCGAGCACGGACTCCCGCAGCACCCCGCTGCTCTCCTTCAGCACGTCGTGCCCCAGGCCCGGCAGGATCCGCAGCGTGCCCCGCGGGGCGTGGCGGGTCAGCTCCCGGCCGCCCGGGACCAGTTCGGAGTGTTCGCCGCAGACGGTCAGGACCGGGCAGCGCAGCCGGGCGTAGTCGGCCGGGGTGAAGGTGCGGCTCGCGGCGATGTCGTCGATGAGGGTGGTGCGGTTGAGGAGGGCGTCGGCGATGGCCGTCAGGTTGGCGGCCTTGCGCAGGCGCAGGGTGAGCAGCTCGGCGGGGACCGGGCTGTCCTCCAGGCTGAGCGCGGCCGCCGACAGCGTATCGACCATGTTCTCCACCCAGGCTCCGCCGAGCGGGGGTTCGAGGAGGGTGAGCCCGGCGACGAGGTCGGGCCGGGCCAGGGCGGCGTGCAGGGCGAGGGTCCCGCCGTAGCTGTTGCCGACCAGGTGGACCGGGCGCTGCCCGAGGCCCAGCGCGCCGAGCAGGGCGAAGAGGTCCCGTACGGCGGTGCGGCTGTCGTAGCCGGAGGCCGGGCGCTCGGTCCGGCCGTGGCCCCGCAGGTCGTAGAGGACGGCCTCGTGCCCGGCCCGGGCCACCGGTACGGCCAGGGGGCAGTAGAAGGAGGAGAGGTTGTCGACGACCAGCCCGTGCAGGAAGACCACGACGGGGCGGTCCGGGGCGTCGGCTCCGTCGGCGGCCGGCAGCCGCTGGACGTGGAAGCGCAGGGAGTTGGCGAGGACGACGGCCATGGCGGGCTCAGCCGGCCGACGCGGGCGAGGCCCCCGCCGAGACCCGGGCCAGGGAGGTGTGCGTGATCCGGCCGATGTGGGTGACCAGTTCACCGACGGACATGGCCAGGATCGCGTCCATGTCCTTCTCCGCCAGGAAGCCCATCAGGTCCACGTCGGCGCCGTAGCGGTGGTGGAGGAGCTCGGCGAGCGCGACGAACTCGATGCTCTCCAGGGCGAGGTCCTCGTTGAACGTCGTCTTCATCGTGACCTCCTCCGCGAGCAGGTACTCGTCGCCGACGATCTCCACGAGCATGTCCGTGATCTCGGCGAGGATGTCAGTAGCCATGACGGTTCTCCGTGAGGTGGAAGGGGACGGGGGAGGGCGCGGTCGGGTGGGCGGTCCAGGCGACGACGTGGTCGGTCGGTGAGCCGGTCGGCGGGGTCGCGGTCGGCGTGCCGGTGAGCGGTGTGCCGAGCCGTGTCGTGCGGATCGGGTACGGGTGCCCGTCCGGGGACGTCACGAGCAGGCCGCCGGAATCCGGGTCGCCGGCCACCCGCCACTCCCGCGGCCGGCCGCCCAGCCCGCTGCCGGCCGCCTTGGCGGCGGCTTCCTTGGCGCACCACAGGGCGGTCAGCGCGGCCGGCAGCCCCGTGCCTCCGCGGGCCGCCAGCCGTTCGGCGAGGCGGAGTTCGTCCGGCGCGAGGGCGATCCGGATCAGCGCGTCCGGATCGGCGGTCACGGGCTCCACGTCGATGCCGACCGCCCGCGCCGGGTCGGCGAGGGCGACCGCGATCCGGTCCTTGTGGGCGATCGACAGCCGGTGCCCCCGGGCCAGCGGGCCCTCGGCGAGCGGCCGGCCGGCCGCGTCGTTGCCGATGGGCACCTCGGCCGGGAACACCGGCCCGGCTCCGCCGCCCCACAGGAGCCCGCGCAGCGCGTCCTTGGCGGCGATCCGGCCCAGCAGCCAGGGCGCCCGGGTCCGCGGCGACAGCCGCTCGTAGACCGCCCGCTCGGCGGCGCCCAGGTAGCGGCGCATCACCAGCTCCTGCGAGGCGGGATCGGTCCAGCGGCGCCGGGCCAGGCACCAGCCCTCGGGCCGGGGCTCGCCGATCCCGCAGACCTCCGGGGTGAACTTCATCGGCCAGACCCGCTCGTCGGCGCCGAACCGGCGGTACGTCCACCCGTCGATCCGGGCCCACACCCCGCCGGACGCCCGGCGCAGTTCGAGGTCGCCGCGCACGGTGACGTCGTGCACCTCGCGGATCCGGGCGGTGGCGGTGACCAGCTCCTGCGGGGTCGGCGGCGGCCCGAAGAACCGCATGCGGTCCACGGTGGCCGGGAAGACCAGCCGGTCCACCGGGAGCCGCAGCTGCATCCAGTGCCCGAAGAGCTGACCGGCGGCGTCGAGGAGCGCCCCCTGGTCGGGCAGGGCCCGCAGCACGCCGTGGATGCCGTCCGAGCCGACGGTCCGCACCTCGTGGACCCCGGCGAAGCGCGGCCCGTGGAACATCCACCGGTCCCGGTAGAGGGCCGCGGCGCTGACGGGCGCGGGCCCCGGGTCGCACAGCGGCGTGTCGTCGGGCGCGGGCGGCTGTCCGTACCGCTCGCCGAGCAGCACGACCACCGAGGCGTACTCCCCGAGGGCGACGTGCACCCGGCCGGGCCCGTCGCCGCGGACACGGACCTCGACGTCGACGGCCGGCGCGACGGCGAGCCACCGCAGGGCCCGTACGTCCTCGTAGCCGACGACGGCGAGACCGGGCGGGGCGTGCCGCCGGGCGGCGTCGGCGGCCAGCTCCAGCATGGTGGTCATGGGCACGACGGGGAACCGGTCGGAGTCCTCCGGCCAGCCGTCGGGCTGGAGGTACACGCAGTGGTCGCGTACGGAGGGCAGCGCGGCGAGCGAGAGCCGCAGGAGCTCCTTCCCCGCGGCCCCTCCCGTAGCCGGACCGCCGGGACCGGGCGCGTCGGCAGCGGCCGACCAGGCGTCGGTGACGGCCCGGGCGGCCGAGCCGGCATCGGCCAGCACCGCGTCCAGGGCGGACAGCAGCACCGGCCGGACCGCTCCCGCCGCCGGGCCGGCGGCCGGGGCCGGGGCGGGGGCGGGGGTGAGGGTGAGGAGGCCGGTCAGGGAGGTGCGGGCCGCCCCGCCCAGGCGGACCAGCGGGGACCCGAGGTCCAGGGGCACGCGGAGCCCCGGCCCGGCGGGTGCCGGCCGCGGTGCGGCCGGGCCGGGGCGGAGCGCCGAACCGGCCGTCGGGGCCGTCTCGGCCAGGAGCCCCCAGCGCGGCGCGTGCCCCTCGGCCCAGAGCGCGGCGCAGGTGCGGGTCAGTGCCGCGAGGCCGGCCAGGCGGGGGGAGGAGGCGGAGACGGAGAGGTGGGGACGCTCGCGCAGGGTGTCCTCGACGAAGCCCGGCAGACTGCCCGGCCCCAGCGTGACGAAGGTGCGCACGCCCTCGTCCTCGTACAGCCGCAGCGTCAACGCGCGGAAGCGGACCGGCTCCAGCAGATGCCGCACCACCAGCTCCCGCACCTCGTGCGGGACGGACGGGAACGGCGCGCACGTCGTCGCCGACCACACCGGGAGGGAGCCGGCCCGCAGCGGCAGCCGGCCGAAGGCGGCGCGCACCTGGCCGAGGTACGGCTCCCACATGGGCGTGTGGAAGCCCGAACGGAACGGCAGTTCCTGGCCGAGCACCCCGTCGGCGCGCAACCGCTCCACCACCGAGGCCACTTGGTCCGGATCTCCGCAGATCACCGACTGGTGCGGGCAGTTGTCGTGGCTGACCACCACCGCGTCCAGGCCGTGCAGGGCCGCCTCGGCCCGGCGGGCGCCGCAGCCCAGCGCCGCGTACACGAGGTCCGGGACCCGCAGGTCGTCCGGCCGCAGCGAGTCCAAGAAGGTGTCGGCCGCCTCCTGCGGATACATTCCGGCCGCCACCATCGCCGCCCACTCGCCCAGGCTGTGGCCCGCCAGCACATCGGCCTCGATGCCCAGCCCGGGCAGCGCCCGGGCGAAGAAGCGGCCCGTCGCGATCGCGTCCAGGGCCCGTTCCACGAGGGTCGCGCCCCGGGTGAGCCGGGGCGGCTCCAGCCCGAGCCGGTCCGCCACGTCGTCGACCACGGGGGCGAACTCCGGCTCCAGGCCCGGGAAGAGGAACGCCATCCGGCCGCCCAGCGGCTCCGGTGTGAACCACACGTCCCCGCGCCCCCGCCACGGCCGGCCCCGGGCCACCACCTTCGCGGCGAGCGCGAGCCGCTGCGGCGTCGGCCCGACCACCGCGACCCGGCAGGGACCGTCGCCGCCGGAGGCCGGGGGAGCGGACGCCGCCGAAGCGGACGCCAGCCGCGCCGAAAGCTCCGCCGTGGTGTCCGCGCCGATCAGGAGTACGTCGGCCCGTGCGGCCGGCCCCACCGGCGCGGCCGCGGCCCCCAGGGGCAGGAAGCGCCGCACCGGAAGCGGCGGGCGCGCGGCCGCCGGAGCCTCCTCCAGGACCACGTGCGCGTTGATCCCGCCGAACCCGAACGCGTTGACCCCGGCCCGGCGGGGCTCCGGCCCGCGCTCCCACGGCTCCGCCCGCGTCACCGGCCGCATCCGGGTCCGGGCCAGGTCCGCGTGCGGCTCCTCCAGGTGCAGCGTCGGCGGCAGCACCCCTTCGTGCACCGCGAGCGCGGCCTTGATCAGTCCGGCCATGCCCGAGGCCTGCATGGTGTGCCCGAGCATCGACTTCACCGAACCGAAACCGATGCCTTGCCCGTTCCCCGGTGCGGGCGGACCGAACACCTGGGCCAGGGTGTCCAGTTCGGCCGCGTCACCGACCGGGGTGCCCGTTCCGTGCGCCTCCAGCAGCCCCAGCGCGCCCGGCGCCCGCGGATCCAGTCCGGCCTCCCGCCAGGCCCGCTCCAGCGCCTGTACCTGGCCGGCCACCAGGGGGCTCATCAGGCTCGCCGCCCGGCCGTCCCCGGCCACGCCCGTCCCGCGGATCACCGCGTACACGCGGTCGCCGTCCCGCTGCGCGTCCGCCAGCCGCTTCAGCAGTACCACCCCGGTCCCCTCCGACAGCAGGGTTCCGTCGGCCCGGCGGTCGAAGGGCCGGATCCGCTCGCTCGGGCTCAGCGCCCGCAACTGCGTGAACACGCTCCACAGCGTCGCGATGTGGCAGTGGTGCACCGCCCCCGCGACCACCGCGTCACAGCGGTCCGTGGCCAGCAGTCCCACCGCCTGGTCCACCGCCAGCAGGGACGAGGCGCAGGCCGCGTCGAGCGTGTAGGCGGGTCCGCGGAAGTCCAGCCGGTTCGCGGTCCGGGCGGCCGTGAAGCTCGGCACCAGCCCGATCGAGGCGTCCGGCCGCTCCGGCCCCAGCGCGTCCTGGAACGCCGAGCGCACCGCCGCGATCCGCCGCTCGCCCAGCTCCGGCGCCAGCTCCCGCAGGGTCTGTGCCAACTGGTGTGCCGTGCGCACCCGTTGGTCGAGGCGTGCGGTGGCCACGCCCATGAACCCGCCGCGCCCCAGCACCACCCCGATCCGGGAACGGTCGGCCGGCAGCCGGTCCTCGCCGCCCGCGTCGGCGATCGCCTCCGCCGTCGCGTGCAGGGCCAGCATCTGATCCGGCTCGGCCCCTTCCACGGCGGCCGGCATGATCCCGAAGCGGGTCGGGTCGAAGGCGGCGAGGCCGTCGACGAACCCGCCCCTGCGGCAGTAGAACCGGTCACCGGCGGCGGGTCCGCCGGCGGGCCCCGCGGCGGTCGGGTCGTAGTACACCTCGGGGTCCCAGCGGCCCGGCGGGACCTCGCCGATGGAGTCCGTACCGGCGAGGAGGTTGCGGCGGTACGCGGCCAGGTCCGGGGCGCCCGGGAAGACCGCGCCCATGCCGACGATGGCGGCGTCGGTGGGGCGGGGGGCGGAGTCGTTGCGCCGGCTGCTCATCGACTCCCGCCGTCCTGTGCCGTCGCCGTCGGTGCCGCTGCCATGAGGACGACCTGTACGTCGGTCCCGTGCGACAGTTCGGCCAGGAACGCGGCGGCGCCGGCCGCCGGCTCGATGAGCGGGATGCCGCGGCGGGCGTACGCACGCTCCAGCTCGGGGGTGACCATCCCGCCCGCCTCGGCGGCCCAGGGGCCCCAGTCGACGGAGAGCACCCGGCCCGGGAAGGACTCCGCCCAGGTGTGCGCGAGGCCGTCGAGGGCGTCGTTGGCCGCGGCGTAGTCGGTCTGGCCGCGGTTGCCGTAGACCCCGGCCACGCTCCCGAACAGGGCGAGGAAACGGGGGGCGGGCGCCGGGCCGTGCTCGGCGGCCGCGGCGGCCAGGTGCCGGGCGCCGGTCACCTTCGTGGTGAACACGTCGGTGAAGTCGGCCGGTTGCTTGTCGCTCAGCAGGCCGTCGCGCAGGACGCCGGCGCCGTGCACGATGCCGTCGAGCCGGCCGTGGCGCTCCCGTACGTCGGCCACGACGGCCCGTACGGCCTGCTCGTCGGTGACGTCCGCGCGGTGGTAGCGGACGGAGGCGGCCGCCGCGGAGAGCGCGGACAGGGTGGCGCGGACCTCGCGCTCGGCGAGGATCCGCGAGGCCGCGGCCTCGATCTCGGCGGGCGTACGGAGCCCCGCGGCGATCAGGGCGGCGCGGAGGGCGACGCGGTCCTGGGCCTGGGAGAACTCGTCCGTGGCGGTGGCGCCGGGTTCCGGGGTGCGGCCCAGGAGTTCGATGTGGCATCCCGTGGCCTGGGCCAGGGCGAGGGCGGTGCGGGCGGTGATGCCGCGGGCTCCGCCGGTGAGCAGGACGACGGAGTCGGGGCCGAGGTGCTGTGCGGTGCCTCCGGGCGGTGCGTCCGCGGCCGGGGCGAGTGGGGCCGGGACCGGTGTGCGAGTGGTGCGCGTGCCCTCGGGGGTGTACCCGACGGACGAGTGGGGTGTGTCGCAGCCCAGTTCTGCCAGGAGTTGCGCGGCGATCTGTTCGGGGGCCTCCTTGGGGTGGACGTCCACCGCGCGGATGAGTGTGCCGGGGAACTCGAGGGCGGCGCTGCGGGCGAAGCCGTGCAGGCCGGCGGCGGGGGTGCCGGGTGCGGTGACGAGCAGCAGCCGGTGGGTGCCGGCCGTCAGGGTGCGGCGCAGCGCGGGGAAGAGCTGGGGGAGGACGGGCTCCGAGCCGGTCCGCAGGGCGGTCAGGTCGACGATGCCGTCGAAACCGGGCTCGGGTTCGGTGAGGGGGTGCGGCTCGGCCCCGTAGGCCCGCAGCGCCGTGGAGAGCGCTCGGGCGAGGCCCTGGCCGTCGTCGACCACGCCGATCCGCAGGCCGTGGAGGGCTTCCGGGTCCGGGGCGGGTGTGGGGGCTGGGGCGGGGGCCGTGTCCACGCGGAGGCGGGTGAGTGGGAGTGCGGTGGGCTGGGGGGCCGGGTGTGGGTGGGGGTGCTGGTGCTCGTGCTCGTGCGGGTGTGCGTGCGCCTGCGGGTGTGCAGTGGTGTGCGTGGTGATCCAGTCGACCATGGCGCGCAGGGTCTTGATCCGGGACAGCTCCTCGACCGCGGACTCGGCGGAGCCGCCCGGGTCTTGGGGGAGGCCGATCCGGTCGGCCAGGGCGCCGATGATCTCCACGCGCTTGATGGAGTCGATGGAGAGGTCCGCCTCCAGGTCCAGGCCGGGGTCGAGCATGTCCAGCGGGTAGCCGGTCCGGGTGTGGACGATCTCCAGGACGACCTGCATGACCGCCTCGGGGGACCGGTCGGGGGCCGGGGCTCCGGCGGGGGCGGTCGGGGGTGTGGGGCCGGCCGCGCGCCGGGACGTCTCCTCGGACACCGAACGTGTCGGGGGGTCGGAGAGCTGGGCGGAAGTGCCTTCGGCGCCCTGCGGGTATCGCCCCGGCACACTCCCGACCCCGGCGGGACCGGTCACCGGCAGCCCCAGGTAGCTCAGCAGGACGTCCCGCTGGGCCGCGACCAGCTCGCGGGTGCTGCGCAGGTACTCCAGGATCGTCTCCTCGGCGCCTGCCGTCCGGCTCGTGGTCATGCCCGTGCCTCCGTTCGCGGTCGTGCGCGGATCTACGGCTTCGGTGGGCGCGGCCACGCGCTGCGCGGGGCGGAGGCCGCCGGGGACCGGGGTGCCGGATGCGGTGCGGACCAGGTGGCCGTCGACCAGCCAGCCCGGGCGGCGCGGGGCGCGTTCGGGGAGGCGGGAGGTGCGGCCGCGGAACAGGGCCTCCGGCGCCACCGGCACGCCGGCCGCGATCAGTTCGGCCAGTGCCGTGACCAGCCGGACCAGGCCGTGCTCGCCGGGTACGTCCAGCGGGATCACCGTGTGGGGGCGGTCGGACAGGATCCGGCTGATGAGGGCGGTGAGGACCCGGCCGGGGCCCGCCTCCACGAAGGTGCGGACGCCGGCCGCGTACATGGCCTCCACCTCGTCGACGAACCGGACCGGCTCCGCGACCTGCCGGGCCAGGAGGTTCTGCATGTCCGCAGGTGAGGTCGGATACGGGCGTCCTGTGGTGTTCGACCAGACGGGGAGGGCCGGGGCTGTCATCGGTGTGTCCGCCAGGGCCGTGGCGAGGGCCTTCGAGGCCTCTGACACCACCTCGCTGTGGAAGGCGCAGGCCACCGGGAGGGGCTCCGCCTGGAGTCCCGCCTCGCGGAGAGCGGAGATCGCTTCTTCGATGGTGGGTGTGGGGCCCGAGATCACGCACTGACGGGGGGCGTTGTGGTTGGCGATCGTGCAGCCGGTGTGCGCGGCGACCTGGTCCGGTGTTGCCGACACCGCGGCCATCCCGCCCGGATCCGCGCCGGCGGCCGTCAGGATCGCCTCGGCGCGTCGGGCGCTCAGCCGCAGCAGGCTCCCGGTGTCGTAGACCCCGGCCGCCCAGAGCGCGGTGAGCTCCCCGTACGAGTGCCCGGCCACGCAGTCCGGCCGTACGCCGAGCTCGCCGAGCAGCAGGTGTGCCGCTGCCCCGGCCAGTCCCAGGGCCGGCTGGGCCACGCGGGTGTCGGTGACCGCCGTTCTCCGGGCTGCCCGTCCCCCGGCGGTGAACGCCGCGGGTGGGAACATCGCGGCCACGACCGGGGGCGGAGCCGAGTCCAGGAGGGTGCGCAGGGCGGGGAACGCCGTGAACAACTGGCCCAGCATGCCGGGGCGTTGGCTGCCCTGGCCGGGGAAGAGGAAGGCGGTCAGGCCCGCGTTCTCCCTGGCGATGTAAAGGCCCGTGCCGTGCGTGAAGGTGCGGGCCTGTTCGAGGCGGGCCGCCAGTTCGTCGAGGTCGGCGGCCACGATCGCCACCTGGACCGGGCCGGAGCCGGTGGCGGTTTCCGCCGCGAGGTCGCGCAGCGGCCAGGGGCGGCCGGCCGTGTCGTTCTTCTCCAGGCGGGCCGCGAGCCGCGCCATCGCCCGGCCGGCCGCCTTCCGGTCCGCGCCGCGGAAGCAGAACAGCTCGGCCGGCCACTCCTCCAGGCCGTGCCGGGGCTCGTCGGCCCCGCCGTAACCGGCCAGCACCGCGTGGTAGTTGGTGCCGCCGAAGCCGAAGGCGCTCACGCCGGCGATCCGCCGCTCGACGGGTACGGCCCAGGGGCGCGCCTCGGCGTCGAAGGCGAAGGGGCTGGTCTCCGCCCGCCAGGCCGGGTTCGGGGTGTCGATGTGCAGGGTCGGCGGCCGTACGCCCGAGTGGACGGCCCGTGCGGCCTTGATGAGTCCGGCGAGACCCGCGGCGCACTTGGTGTGGCCGAGCTGGGATTTCACGGAGCCCAGGGCGCAGGACCCGGCGGGGGCTCCGGAGGCGGTGAACAGCTTGCTGAGGACGGCCAGTTCCGTGCTGTCGCCGACCACCGTGCCGGTGCCGTGCGCCTCGATCAGGCCCACCTCGGCCGGGGCGATGCCGGCCCGTGCGTAGGCCCGCTCCAGGGCCCGTCGCTGTCCTTCCGGGCGGGGTGCGGTCAGGCCGAGGGACCGGCCGTCGCTGGCGGAGCCCACCGCCTTGATCACGGCGTACACCCGGTCGCCGTCCCGTTCCGCGTCCGCGAGCCGCTTCAGGACGAGCGCCCCCACCCCCTCGCCCAGGGCGATCCCGTCGGCGGCCGCGTCGAAGGCCCGGCAGCGGCCGCCCGGCGACAGGGCGCGGACGGAGGCGAACATCAGGTAGTCGTTGATCCCGTTGTGCACGTCGGCGCCGCCGCACAGCACCATGTCGCTGTCCCCGTCACGCAGTTGGCGGCAGGCCAGGTCCAGGGCGGCGAGGGAGGAGGCGCAGGCGGCGTCGACCGTGCAGTTCGCGCCGCCCAGGTCCAGCCGGTTGGCGACCCGGCCCGCGATGACGTTGGCGAGGATTCCGGGGAAGGAGTCCTCGGTGAGCCTGGGCAGTTGCTCGTCCAGGGCGGGTGGCAGCTCGCCCAGGTAGGCGGGATGCAGGGCGCGCAGCCCGTACGCGCCCGCCAGTTCGGTGCCGGCCTCCGCGCCGAAGACCACCGAGGTCCGCGAGCGGTCGAAGGCGCGCTCCCGGCCGTAGCCGGCGTCGCCGAGGGCCCGTGCCGAGATCTCCAGGGCCAGCAGCTGCACCGGCTCGATCCCGGCGAGGGAGGCGGGCGGGATGCCGTGCGCGAGGGCGTCGAAGGGCACCGGGCCGAGGAAGCCGCCCCAGCGGGAAGGCGTGCGTTCCCCGGCCCGGGCCGGGTCGGCGTCGTAGTAGAGCTCCGGGTCCCAGCGCTCGGCCGGCACCTCGGTGACGGCGTCCGTCCCGGCGAGGACCATCGCCCAGTAGGCGGCGAGGTCCGGCGCGCCGGGGTAGGCGCAGGCCATCCCGACGATGGCGATGTCGAGGGGGTCCGCCGTCTCCGGTGCCTCGTCGGCGAAGTCCCGGGCCCGACGTTCCAGCAGTGCCGCGGCTCCCTCGGTGACCTGCGCGTGCAGTGCGCCGATCGTGGTGGTCGCGGTGCGCAGGGTCGCGGCCTGGCCGAGCATGAACAGCCCTTCCCCGTACTGCTGTTCCTCGTCCACGGCCTCCAGCCGGTCCGCCGCGCGCCGCAGGCCCTTGCTGGCGATCCGCAGCCGCCCCAGGTTGAGCCGTTCCAGCTCCTCCCAGACCTCGCGGGGTTCGACGCCGCTCTCCGCGAGCCGCCGCCGGGTCGCCTCGAAGGTCCCGGCGTACGGGGTGTCCGCGCAGCGGGTGGCGTGCCCGGGCGCGGTGCGCAGCAGTACGGTGTCCGCGCACTCCACCGCCGCCCGCTGGAAGCCCGGCAGTACCGCGCCCGCCGCCACGGCCTCCTCGGTGAACAGGTAGGCGGTGCCCATCAGCACCCCGATCCGGGCGCCGCGCTCGGCCAGCGGAGCCGCGGCCGCCACCGCCATCGCGGCGGACCGTTCGTCGTGGATGCCGCCCGCGAACAGCAGGTCCAGGGCCTCCGGTTCGGGGCAGGACAGCAGCCGCTCGACCTGCTCCTCCCACAGCGGGAACGAGGCGCGCGGCCCGACGTGCCCGCCGCACTCCAGCCCTTCGAAGACGAACCGGCGAGCCCCCTCGGCGAGATACCGCTCCAGCAGGCCGGGCGAGGGCACGTGCAGGTGGGTGCGGACCCCGGCCGCCTCCAGCGGGGCCGCCTGCGCCGGGGTGCCCCCGGCGATGATCGCGTGCGGTGGACGGGCCTCGGTCACGGCCGCCAGCTGCGCCCGCCGCAGCTCCGGCGGGGCGAAGCCGAGCAGTCCCACGCCCCAGGGGCGTTCCCCGAGCCGTTCGGCCGTCTCGGCGAGGAGCCGGCGTACGTCCGGGCCCTCCATCACGGCGAGCGCCAGGTACGGGACGCCGCCCGCGGCGGCCACCGCCTCGGCGAAGGCCGGCTGATCGCTCACCCGGGTCATCGGCCCCTGCGCGACGGCCGGCGGCCCGGTCCGGGCCGCCGCCGCCAGGTGCTCGCCGATGGCCGCCCGTACGGCGAGGAGCACACCGCCGGTGGTCCGGTGCCGCTCGGCGAGCCGCGCCGCCGAGGCACCGTCCTGGCCGACGGGCAGCAGCTGGGTCCGCAGGTCCCGGGCGCCGAGCAGCAGGTGGGCCGGACCCTCGGGCGGGGTGAGGTCGGGCCGTGCGAACACCCGGTGCCCGTCGGCGAGCCGGGTCTCGGAACCGTCCATCCCCTGGAGCGCGGTGACCACTTCCACCGGCAGCGCGGCCTCCCCCTCGACGGTCAGGGCCAGTTGTGCGTCGAGCAGCACGCCGGCGGCGCCACCCGCGACGGCCGCGGCGGCCGTGTGCGGCCCGATCCCGCCGAGGGCCCGTACGGGTACCCGGATCGCGGGATCCCCGAGCAGCTGCTGGAGCAGCACGAAGGTGGTGGCCGCGCCGACCCGGCCGCCGGCTTCGTGGCCCTTGGCGACGAGCGAGTCCGCCCCCGCGGCCGCGGCGGTCGTGGCCTCCGCCAGGCTGGTGACCTCGGCCCACACCCGGGGCCGGCCGGCCGCCGCCGCCCACGCGGCCACCCGCTCCGGGGTGTGCCACGCGGGGTCGGCGAGCAGCACGGTGTCGACCTCGGCCGGCAGTTCCTCCGGTCCGAGCGGGCAGCCCGTGGGCACCCGCACTCCGTACCTGCCGCCGCTGCCGAGCCGGCGGCCCGACTCCGTGAGTCCGTTCCGCGCGGCGTTCGCGTCCCGGCCGAGGTCGAGCAGCCCGAGGGCCCCGGCGCGTTCGGCGGCGGTCACGACGGCCGGGCAGGGCTCCTCGAAGGGGCTGACCGCGACGACCAGATCGCGGGTGGCGGCGGACTGTGGGGAGTGGGGGGTCACGGGCGCTCCTCTTCCAGTGCTGTGTGACATGGCGGAGTCCAGGACGGCGGAACGACGGAACGGCAGAACGGCGGGGCGGAGAGCGGAGAGCGGAGAACGCGACAGAGCGCGAGGAGGGGAGTGCGGCGGTCTCGCACGTCTGCCGGAGTGCGGCAGGCTTGAACAGTGGTCAAACACCCTCATGCCGCGTTGCATCGTGCGGTGGTCGCCGTGCACTGTCAACAGCCATGCGGAGTACGGTGTTTCGCTCCCGCGGCGCTCGCGGACCACCTGGCGTGCACCCCGAGCGGACCCGCGAACCGCCCCGGCCGAGCCGTGGCCTGCGGTGTTACCGAGCCCGGGTCGGCCGGCCCCGCGGCGCGGCACGGGGTGCCGCGTCCCCGCGGACATGCCGCACCGGCATGCCTTGCCGCCGCCCGGGCATGAAGGCAAACCGGCCACCGGGAAGTTGTTCACCCGACGAGCCCTTACAGGTACAGCCTCGCAAGGTTACCGTCCGGTCATGACCCCCACGCTGGCGCAGCTCCGCTATCTCGTCGCCGTCGCCGACTGCCGGTCCATCACCGGCGCGGCCGCCTCGGTCTTCGTCGCCCAGTCCGCCCTGTCCCGGGCCGTCCAGGCCATGGAACGCGATCTGGGCGTCGAGCTCCTCGCCCGCCGGGGAAGGGGGGTGGACCTCACGCCGGAGGGGGCCCGGGTCGTCCGGCTGGCCCGTACCGTGCTCAACGCGGTGGAGGCCATCGACGACATCGGGACCCCGCACGGCCGGGACACCCGGGCCGTCCTGACCCTCGTCACCACCCCCACCCTCGCCCTCGATCTGGCCGCTGACCTGGTCGGGACCTTCACCGAGCGGCACCCGACGGTCGACGTCCGGCTCCAGCAGCACGGCAGCAGGGAGGTCCTCGTCGAGGAACTGGTCCAGGGACGGGCGGAGTTGGCCCTGGTGGACCTGCCCGTCGACAAGGAGCTCTCCACCCACTTCATCCAGGAGCGCGAGGTGGTGCTGATCTCGCCGCTCGGCTCCCGGCTGCCCCACCCGATGCCGCTGCGCATGCTCGACGGGCTGCCGATGGTCCTGCCCACCCCGGGGACCGGCCGGCGCACCGAGATGGAGGCCATGTTCAGCTGCCTCGGGGTACGGCCCGTCCCCTCCCTGGAGGTCGACGAACGCCTCGCCTGGGTGACCGGCGTGACGGACGGCCGCGGCTCCCTCATCTGGTACCGCGACGTGGTGCTGAGGGCGTTCGGGAGCCGGGCCGAGATCCGCTCCTTCACCCCGCCGCTGCTGCGCCCGGTGGGCATCGCCCACGCCCGTCGGCCACTGAGCCGCGCGGCCCGCGCGTTCATCGCGCAGGCCGGACACAAGGGGCCGGTCCGGGAACCGGTGCGCTGACGGGACATGCCCACTCGGCATTGAACGATGCTCGAAGGGGCGGGAATTGAGCCTGGCACACGAGCTGATGTCCCCTCACATTGTGCGCATGTCCCGACTCCTGACACCCCCATGGGCCGCCGCCCTCGCGACCGCGGCCCTCGCCACGCTCCTGCCCGCGGTCGCCTGGATGGCCAGCGCCACCGCCTCCCCGGCCCCTTACGCCACACCGGCCGTCTCCGGAACCGGAACGCTCGCGCCGGAGAAGAAGTGCACCCTCCCCGGCGGCCTGGCCGAGTTCAGCGGGCTCGCCATGAGCCGCAAGCACCCCGGCGTTTTCTACGCCGTCAACGACAGCGGGAACACCAACCAGGTCTTCGCCGTCGACTGCAACGGCGCCACCGGCCGGCTGCTGGCCACCTTCACCCTCTCCGGCGTCGGCAACACCGACTGGGAGGGCCTCGCCCTCGGCAAGGACGCCTCGGGCGCCCCGGCGATCCTGGTCGGGGACATCGGCGACAACTTCAGCGGCCGCGCGGAGATCACCGTGCACGGTTTCGCGGAGCCCGACCAGCTGGCGAACGCCACGGTGACCCCGGTGACGTACCGCTTCTCCTACGCCGACGGCAGGCACGACGCCGAGTCCCTCCTCGCCGACCCCGTGACCGGCCGGCTCTACGTCGCGAGCAAGGTCATCGGAGCCGCCGGCCAGCTGTACCAGGCCCCGCTGCCGCCCGTGACCGGGCAGGTCAACACCCTCACCGCGGTCCGGCCCGGCCCGGTGTTCGCCACCGACGGCGCGTTCTCCCCGTCCGGCGCCTCGTACGCCCTGCGCAGCGGCGGACCGCTGGGCGCCAACACGGCCTCCGTGTACGACACCGCGGGGGCCAAGCTCGCGGACGTCGCCCTCCCGGCCCAGTCGCAGGGCGAGACGGTGACGTACGCCGACTGCACGAGCCTGCTCGTCGGGTCGGAGAACGACACCCAGGTCTGGCGGGTCCCGCTGCCGCCGGAAGCCACCCCGGGCTGCAGCGGTACGCCGACCCCCACCCCCACCCCCACCCCCACTCCGACGCCGACCCCCACGCCCACTCCGACCCCCACGCCCACGCCCACTCCGACCCCGACTCCCACCCCCGGTGACCTGAGGCTCACCACCCCCGGTCCGCAGACGTGCAAGTTCAACCAGTCCTGCACCATCCAGCTCACCGCCACCGGCGGAAAGCTCCCCGTCCGGTACGCCGCCACCGGCCTGCCCTGGGGCCTGACCCTCGACGCCGCCTCCGGCCGGATCACCGGCAAGCCCTGGGGCAGCGGCACGGTCCAGGTCACCGCCACCGCGACCGACTCCACCGGGGCCACCGCCGGCACCGCCTTCGCGCTCACCCTCACCTGGTTCTGAGACACGACGGGGACGGTCTTGTCCAACCCGCCTCCGGGGCAGCGATGTTGACCGAGTTTCGTCCATCAGGTCAGGAGAACCGGCTTGTCGTCCCCGATGCCACCCGTCCCGTCCGCCCCGGACGCCCCGTACGTCATCGACCCCGCCGGAGGCTGCCCGCACGCCCTCAACGCCCGGTTGCGCGCCGCGCACGGCCCGGTGGCGGAGGTCGTGCTCCCCGGCGGGGTGCCCGGAGCGGTCGTCCTGGGCCACGACGCGCTGAAGGAGCTCCTCGGTCACCCCGAAGTGGCCAAGGACGCCCGGCACTTCCCGGCCTTGCACGACGGCACCATCCCCCGCGACTGGCCGCTGCGCGTCGAGGAGCTGACCGCCGAGCTCCTCGACGGCCTGGCCCGGGCCGCGGCCGAAGCCCCCGACGGGGTCGCCGACCTGCGCGAGCACTTCGCGCTCCCGCTCCCGCTCCCGATGAGCGTCATCTGCGAGCTGCTCGGGGTGAACCCCGAGCACCGGGGACGGCTGGGAAGGCGACCTGGTCGGACGTGGTGGACGAGACCCCGCGCTGGGACGGACCGGTCAGCTGGTTCCCCTTCCGGTACCCCACGCGCGACCTGACCTTCGACGGCACCGTCATCCCCCGGGGCACCCCGGTGATGGCCGGCTACACCGCCGCCGGCCGGGACGAGGCCTTCCACGGCCCGGACGCCGGCGGCGCCCCCGGCAGGCGCGCGGGGCGCACTAACGTGCGCTCGGCGGCGCCAGTTCCGTGCTCAGCCAGCCCAGCGCGTCCGGGTACATCCCCGTCCAGGTCCGGAAGTTGTGGCCGCCCGCCGGGCGGACGAGCGTCTTGACCCGGACCCCGCTGCCCGCCGCGGCCCTGGCGAAGGCCTCCAGCTGCCGCGGCGGACTGTCCTTGTCCTGGGCGGAGGTGGCCAGGAACAGCCCGACGTCCGCCTTCTTCGTGTGCTCCACCAGCCACATCGGGCTGTTGCGCTCGCGCAGCGTCCGGTCGGCCAGCACCTCCGGATCACCCGTCAGCGGATCCGGGTCCAGCGCCGCGCCCGCCCGGAACACCTTCGGGTACTGCAACGGCAGCTTGGCCGCGCAGAACCCGCCGGTGGAGACGCCCATCAGCCCCCAGCCGCCCGGGGCGGGCAGCGTACGGAAGTTCCGTGCGACCAGGTCCGGCACGTCCAGCGCGAGCCAGTCGGCGATCCTGCGCCGCGGGGTGTTGCTGCAGCCGGTGTTCACCCCGCCCGGGTAGATCTCCGGGATCACCACGATGAACGGGTGCGCCGCGCCCAGCTCCACCAGCTGCGCCAGCGCACCGGGCATGTCGCCGAGGTCGATCCACGTACGGGGCGTGCCCGGATACCCGTGCAGCAGCATCAGAACCGGGAAACGGCTCCGGTCCGCGCCCGGCGCGTCGTACTCCGGGGGAGTCCACACGGTCACCTGTCCGGCGAGCTTCGCGTGGGATCCCCGGAAGAAGGTGGTCTGCGTGCCGTCCCCGTTCTGCGTGAACCTGGCCCGGCCCACCGCCGGCCCGGTCATCGTGCTCGCGTCCTGCACGTCGTCGGTGCCCAGCAGGTCGTCCCAGGAGGCGTAGAGCCCGTAGCTGCCGTTGATCCAGGTGGCCACCACGCAGATGGCGGTGAGCTGGCAGAGACCGATCATCAGCACCCGCGCCGGCCACCGCACCCACCCCGGCCCGGGGACCCGGTTCCACAGGAGCAGCGCGGCGAGCACGGCGAGCGCGGTCACGACGATCAGCGTGACGAGGAACGACGTACTGGTCAGCTCCACGGCGCCGGCTCCTGTCGTACGGGTGCGACACGTCAACGATGTTCGGATTATTCCGTGGATCCGCCGCCGAGGCAGTCCGGCCGCCGCGCGGCCCGGCGATCAGCCGAGGGCCTTGACCTTCACCTCCACCGAATGCCACCCGGTCGCCCCGTCCGGCACGGTCCCGGTGCGGACCCCCGTCTGCACGGCGCCCGTGCCGTCCGTCGCGCGCACCTCCAGGGTGTGCCGCCCGGGCGTCGCCTCCCACGGCCACACCCACTGCCGCCAGGTGTCCACCCCGTCCGCGGTCCCGAGCCGCGCCTGCTGCCAGGGGCCGCCATCCACCCGTACCTCGACCCGCTCGATCCCGCGGTGCTGCGCCCACGCCACCCCGGCCACCGCCACCCGGCCCGGCGCCAGGTCGGCGTACGGGCGCGGGGTGTCGATCCGCGACTGCGTCTTGACCGGGGCCCGCTGCGCCCAGGACCGCCGCACCCAGTAGGCGCCGTACGCGCCGAAGGTGGTCAGCCGCAGCTCGGTGAGCCATTTGCACGCGGAGACGTACCCGTACAGGCCCGGTACGACCATCCGGACCGGGAAGCCGTGCGCGAAGGGCAGCGGCACGCCGTTCATGCCGACGGCCAGCAGCGCCTCGCGGCCGTCCATGACGGCCTCGACGGGCGTGCCGATCGTCATGCCGTCCACCGAACGCGACACCAGCTGGTCGGCCGGCCCGCCGCGGGACGGCGGTCGCACCCCCGCCTCGCGGAGCAGGTCGGCGAGGCGCACGCCGAGCCAGCGGGCATTGCCCGCGTACGGGCCCCCGACCTCGTTGGACACGCAGGTGAGGGTGATGTCGTGCTCGACCAGGGGCCGGCTGAGCAGCTCCCGGAGATCGAGGGTGAGGGGTCGCGTGACCCCCTCGCCGTGGATGCGCAGCCGCCAGGTGTCCGCGTCCACGCGGGGGACGACCAGGGCGGTGTCCACCCGGTAGAAATCGCGGTCGGGGGTGAGGAACGGGGCGAGCCCCGGCACCCGCAGGTCCGCGCCGGCCGGCACCGGCGGCGCGGGCACGGTGGGCGGGGGGAGGACGAAGCGGGCCCGGGAGGCGGTGGCGTCGGCCGAACCGTGGGCCCCCAGGCGCCGCCCGGCGTAGCCGGCCGCGACCGACGCAGCCAGGACGCCGGCGACCAGTCGGCCGAAGCCGCGCCGGTCCATGGACCAGGTCCCTCCGCCAGACTCCGTCCGGGGCCGCGCCGCCGCGGTGACCAGCAGGTACAGCACCCCGGCCGCGATCAGTCCGCCCAGCAGCGAGGGCAGCGCGTCCCGCCACGTGGCCTCGGGACGGCTGAGCGCGGCCGCCGCCCCCACCAGCCCGAACCCGCCCGCGACCGCGATCCCGGCGGGCAGGTGGCGTACGGACAGCAGCCCGGCCAGAGCCGCCACCGCGGCCAGCACGGTGACGATGCCGAGGGTCAGCACCAGCTTGTCGGAGGTGCCGAACAGCCGGATGGCCCACTCCCGGACGCCCACCGGCGTCAGGTCGACGGCCACCCCGCCGACGGCGGTGACCGGCGAGGACTCGGGCCGCACGGCGGCAGCGGCCAGCTCCGCGAACGCCAGCCCGGCGACGGCCGCGACGATCCCGCTGACGGCGCCCATCACGCGCCTCGGCCGCGCGGACCGGCTCGGGTCTGCCTCCACACCGCAAGTGTGCCGCGCCCGGGCGGCTCCGCGACGGCGCCGTGCCGCCGTGCGCCGTGCCGCCGTGCGGCGTCCCGCCGCACCCGACCGTGCCCGGGAGACCCTGCTGGTCCCGGCCGCCTCGATCGCCCTCCTCGGCCCGGCGGCCGCCGGGACCGCACGGGCGTGGAGGGACCGAAGGCCGTGACGCACGCCGCGGGGGCGCCCCGGCCCTGGGTGGGCGCAGGGCAGGGGGTGGGGGGGGGGAGGACGGTCTAACAGTCCTCCCCCCTGTATTACTGGTC
>NZ_JBVHWW010000003.1:54110-78523 GCF_055563995.1 Streptomyces sp. NPDC029164
TCCTTTTTCCTCTCCCCCCCCCCCCCCTCCGCCGCCCATCCCTCGGAAAGGCAGGCGGGAAGAAGCCCCCACACCCCCCCCCCCCCCCCCCCCCCCCCCCCCCCCCCCCCCCCCCCCCCCCCGGCGCGGGTCGGCGCGGGTCAGCCGGTGGCCGCCGGCGGGAGGGCCGCCGCGACCGCGGCGGCCAGGCGGTACGGGTCCCCGCTCGGCCGGTCCGGGTGCCGGGTGGTCCGCGCGGCCCACTCCTCCTCGAAGGCGGGCCAGTCGATCGCCCGCGGCGCGGCCCGCCGCTCCAGCGCCTCCTCCAGCGACCCGAAGTAGAGCGCCCACCGCCGCGCGTACAACTCCGAGACCAGGCCGCTCCATTCGCGGTTCGCGTAGTCGTGCAGGAAGCCGCCCTCACTGGTGCTGCGGCGGCCCCACACGCTGAGCAGGGAGCGGGTGTCGTACTCGTACCGGTCCTGCTCGGCCCGGTCGGCGCCCCAGGCGCGGGCCCCGGCGAGCCGGCTGCCGAGGAGGAAGTTCGGGTCGGAGCCGGTCACCGCGTCCAGCTTCGCCTCGCCCTCCCGCCATTCGGCCGTGAGCTTGCGGAACAAGGGCAGGTCCTTCGCCTCGTAGGCCGCCTTGATCCTCGGCAGCAGCACCCGCGAGTGGTTGGCGAGGGCCTGCCGGGCGGTGTCGACCAGGTCGAAGCGGTAGGCGGTGGAGCCGCGCAGCTCCGGGGAGACCTTCAGCAGGTGGTCCAGCGCCCTGCGGACCGAACCGGCCGGATAGCGCATGGACTTGGGGCTCCAGTACGCCGCCCCGGCCGCGGTCAGGCCGGGCCGGGCGGTGAACAGGCTGTCCTGCGACTCCGACCACAGTCCCGACGAGGTGCTGTACGGGCCCTTGCGCAGCTCCTCCCAGGCCGCGGCGGCCGCGGGGTCGGGCCGGCCGTAGCGGCGGGCCGCGAAATCGGCGAACCACTTCCGCTGGTCGATCACCCCCGGCTCCCAGGCCAGGTCCGTGAACAGGTCGAAGGCCGCCGGGTTGGTCCCGGTGGCCTCCGGCAGGTAGGCGATCCCGGCGAGCGCGCTGTTGCCCTTGGCGCGCCAGGGACCGAACCGTTCGAGCCACACCGAGGTGTTCGCGCCGATCGTGGTGTGCCCGCCGAAGTTGTAGATCGTGCCCATCGCGTACGGGGCACCGCCCCAACGGGCCTCGCGGTCCAGCCGGTTGTACCGGTCCGAGAGCCCGTCCAGGATCAGCAGCCTCGACGTGTCCACCCCGGCCAGCAGCTCCGGGGTCGGGTCGTCCTGCCAGCCCAGCACCGCCCACAGCGCGCCCGGATGGGCGGTGTTCAGTGCCTCCTGGATGGCGCCCGCCGCCGCGCCGACGTCGACGGACCCCGTCTGTCCGCCCTCGTGCAGCGGGCTCATCCGGTACATCGTGCTGTCTCCGAACGCCGCGCGCTGCTCCGCGTAGTACGCGGCGGCCAGCCTCCGGAAGACGGGCGAGGCGGGGTCCAGCCAGTCGGGACGGTCGAAGCCGGCCCAGTCGCCCTGGGCCACCGTGGCCGCCCCCGGGTTGCGCGCGGCGAACCGCGGCGGCACGGTGCCGAAGTAGCCGGGCAGCACCGGGGTCATGCCGAGCCCGCGCAGCTGCTCGGCGATCCGGCCGCCCAGTTCGGCGCGCTCCCGCATCAGCCGCTCGGTGACCGGGCCGCCGAATCCGCTCAGGTTCTGCAGCAGCCACCAGCTCTGGTGGGCGGGGCCGGGGATCCACTGCCGCAGCTCCTCGGCGGAGTAGCCGAAGCCCTGGAGCGCCCGGTAGTACGGGTACTCCGCTCCCACCTGCACGAACACCTCGTTGATGCCGTGCAGGGCGAGCAGGTCGATCTGCCGCTGGTGCTCCTCGAAGGTGCGGTACGGGCCGGAGTACCCGTCGTCGGTGTCGTTGAGCGCGTACCGGTGCGGGACCTGGGCGCTGCGGGTGACCGGCGCGGGGACGGCCGGCAGGCGGGCGGGCAGCAGGCCGATGCTGTCGCCGGGCCAGCCGATGTCGGCCCCGGCGACGTGCTGGAGGTACCAGCCGACGCCGGTGAGCAGGGTGGCTCCGGTGCTGCCGCGCACGGTGATCGCGCCGGCCGTCCCGGACACGGTGAAGGTGTCGGCGCCGGCGGCCGTGCCGGGCACCAGGGTGAACTGGCCGTGGTGGCGCGGGAGCAGCCGCTCCAGGGCGGCCCGCGCGGGCGCGGTGTCGAAGCTCCGGCTCCGGGGCGCGCCCGCGTGGGCGGCGCTCGGTACGGCCACCCGCGCGTCGGCCCGCGCATCAGGCCGTACGTCGGCACGTGCGGGCGACCCCGCCCCCGGGGGGGTGGCCCCGGGGGCGGGCCCCGCGCAGATCAGCGCCAGCAGCGCCGCGGGAAGGGCGGCGAGGGCGAGCGGGCGGGGGCGGGGGCGGGGGCCGGGCAGCCGGCGCCCGCATCGCGTCATCGGGTTCCTCATCCGTGGGCTCGGGCCGTCAGACCGGCAGGGCCCAGGCCTGGTCGACCCGGTGGTCGCCGCAGGCGGTGAGCCGCAGGCGCGCGGCCGGGGCGTCCGGGGTCGCTGCGGCGGCCGGCGCGGTCAGGCACATCCCGCTCGCCTGCTCCACGAGGGCTCCGCCGCGCAGGTGCGTCCAGCTCTGGCCGGGCTGCCGGCTCTGCGGGGGCGCGCAGTCGGCCAGCTCCACGAGGCCGTCGTCGCCCGCGGAGAGGCACTCGCCGGCCAGCCGCAGGCTCGCGTCGTCGCCGAGGGTCCACCGCTGGTCGGGGGCCCCGGTGCAGGTGGCCAGCACGACCGCGCCGACGCCCGTGGTGTTGGCGCCGTCGGCGCAGCGGGCGCCGTCACCGACGACCTGCCCGGTCGGCGTGGCCTCGGCGCAGCCGCGCGGGCTGAGCCGCCAGACCGCGGTGTCGTGGCCGGCCAGCCTCCCGGTCAGCGCGTCGGAGACCTCCCGGCGGGTCCCGTTCCACAGGTCCTGCGCGTCGGCCGTGCAGTCGCTCAGGCCGATCTCGTCGAGCGGCACCCTGATGTCGCGGGTGGTGGCCGAGCGGTTGAGCACGGCCACCGCGCGGTCGCCGTTCGCGAGCGGCCGGGTCAGGATCTCGAAGGTGGCGTTGGAGGAGACCACCGCGCCCTGACGGCCCATCGGGTCCTGGTCCAGTTCGATCATGCGGGTGTTCCCGAGGGCCGCGAGCCCCTGGGAGGTCAGCTTGGAGACCTCGGAGGACAGGATGAACGGGGACGCCATCATGGCCCAGAGGGCGACCTGGCTGCGGCTCTCGGCCGCCGTGAGCCCGGGGGCGCCCGCGATCAGGAAGTCGGGGTCGTTCCAGTTGCCGGGGCCCGCGTACCGGCCGAGCCAGCGGTTGTAGCCGTAGTTGCCCAGCACCGAACTCCACCGTGAGGTGGCGGGCGTGGCCGGGTTGTACACCTTGATGTCCTTGCCCTCGCGCCACAGCTGGCCGGTCTCGCCGACCCAGCCGAGGACCTTGTGCCAGTCGGAGCCGCCCCACTCACCCTGCTGGAAATAGGCGGGCGCGGACGCCGACAGGACCATGTCCCGGCCGCTCTCCCGCAGTGCCTTCGCGACGGCGTTGTAGGCGTCCCGGTAGGCCTGTTCCTTGGTCTGGCCCGCCGGCACCCACAGGTTGCAGCCGTCCATCTTCACGTAGTCGACGTTCCAGGAGGCGAACTGCCGGGCGTCCTGGGCGTAGTGGTCGGCCCCGCCGCCCTGGGGCGCGCCACTGCCGGGGTACTTCTCGCAGGTGAGGGAGCCGGCGTCCTGGTAGATGCCGAACTTCAGGCCCTTGGCGTGCAGGTAGTCGCCGAGCCAGGCCATGCCGTGCGGGAACTTCGCCGTGTCGACGACCAGAGCGCCCTGCGCGTCCCGGCTCCCGGTCATCCAGCAGTCGTCGACCGTCACCGTGTCGTAGCCCTTGGCGGCGAGCCCGGTCGACACGAGCGCGTCGGCGTTGGCGACGACCTTGGCCTCGTCGATGTCGCACATGTAGTGCGCCCAGTTGTTCCAGCCCATGGGCGGGGTGAGCGCGAGCGGGGTGTCCGAGGTGGCCCGGGGCTCGGCCGCCACCGGGGCGGGGGAGAGCGCGAGGGCGAGCAGGGCGGCCGCGGTCAGACAGGGGAGCGACGCACGCAGGCGAGGCGGCACTGAGTCTCCTTGACGTGGGGGCAGGCGTGCGCCCAGTGCAGCGATGCGATTACCCACTGTCAATAAAAGTCGCTGATTGTCGGCCAATGACCAGCAATATGGCTGCAATCGATGTCACACGAAAGAGTCGATACGGCGTATGTTACGATGTATCTCATGCCGCGCAGATCAGACGCCCTGGATCGGGCGACCCCCGAGGCCATCGCCGTCGCCGCCCTGCGGATCCTCGACGAGGAAGGGCCGCAGCGCCTCAGCTTCCGCACCCTCGCCGACCGGCTCGACGTCTCCCACGCCACCGTCCAGCGCCGCTGCACCGACCTCGCCGGGCTGCTCGACCTGTGCACCGAGCACCTGGCCGCGCAGCTCCCCGAGATCCCCGCCGGCACCGACTGGGCGCAGGCCACCGAGCAGCGGTTCCGCGCGCTCTACCGGCTGCTCACCGCCCACCCCGGACTCCTGGTGCTGCGCGGCGGCCGGCCCTGGCTCGGCCGCCAGCTCCTCGCCCGGCTCGTCGAGCCCGCCCTCGCCGACAGCGTGGCCGCCGGGATGACCGCCGCCGAGGCGATGACCGTCTACCGCCGCATGTACCTGCTCACCCTGGGCAGCGCGGCCTTCGTGGACCACCGCGACCCGGCCGCGGCCACCGCCGCCTCGCGCGCCGCCCTGGCCGCGCTGGATCCGGCGGAGTTCCCCGTGCTCTCCGGCGGACTGGCCGGCGTACTGCCGCCCCTGACGGACCACGAGGTGTACTACGGCGCCCTGCGCCAGCTGATCGAGGCCGCCCGGCCCACTGACTGACAGGGGAGACAGCCCATGCAAGCCGCACCCGCACAGCAGCTCGACTACGCCGCCGTACGCGCCGCCGCCGACCGGATCGCCGGCGGGATACGGCCCGTCGCGCTGGCCCCCGCGTCCGATGAGGGGGTCTGGTACGCGCTGGAGTACCTCCAGCACACCGGGAGCTTCAAGGCGCGCGGCGCCCGCAACTTCCTCGCCGCCCACCACGAGGCCGGCGCCCTCCCGGCCGCGGGAGTCACCATCGCCTCCGGCGGCAACGCCGGTCTCGCCTGCGCCTGGGCGGCCCGCGCGCTGTCCGTGCCCGCCACCGTGTTCCTGCCCGCCGGCGCCCCGCGGGTGAAGGTGGACCGGCTGCGCGGATACGGGGCCGAGGTACGGCTCGTCGGCGACCGGTACGCCGAAGCGCTCGTCGCCTGCGAGGAGTTCGCCGCCGCGAGCGGGGCGCTGAGCAGCCACGCCTACGACCACCCGCTCATCGCCGCGGGCGCCGGGACGCTGCTCGACGAGATCCGGGCCGCCCTGCCCGGGCTGGACACCGTGGTCGTCGCGGTCGGCGGCGGCGGACTGTTCGCCGGCGTCGCCACCGCCGCGCGCGAGCACGGCGTACGGGTGATCGCGGCCGAGCCGGAGAACTGCCGGGCCCTGAACGCGGCCCTGGCGGCAGGCCGGGTCGTGGACGTGGCCGTGGAATCGGTCGCCGCCGACTCCCTGGGGGCCACCCGGGTTTCGGCGGACGCGCTGGCCGCCGCGCAGGAGAAGCACGTGACCTCGGTACTCGTGCCCGACACGGCGATCACCGCCGCCCGGCGCGCCCTCTGGGAGGAGCACCGGATCGTGGTGGAGGCCGGCGCGGCCACCGCCCTGGCGGCGCTGCGCGGCGCGCCGGAGCCGCTCGGCGAGCGGGTCGCCGTCATCCTGTGCGGGGCCAACACGGACCCCGGGGACCTGGTGACCCCCACGACCTGACCCGGCCGCCGGCCGGCGCCGCTGTTCAGTCCTCCTCGTCCATGCCCTCGCGGACGACCACGACGGTGCCGGCCGAGTACTGCACGACCTGCTGGCTCACCGAGCCGAGCAGGGCCCCCTTGAAGCCGCCGTACCCACGGGTGCCGACCACGGTCAGGTCCGCCTCCTTCGAGGCGTCCACCAGGACCTGCGCGGGGGAGCCCTGCTCGACGCGGCGGAACACCGGCACACCGGGCGAGGCGCCGACGGCCGCCTTGACGGTGTCCGCCAGCTTCCGCCGGGCCGCCTCCTCGGCCGTCACCGCCTCGGCGTCGGAGACCTCGGCGGCCACCGGAGCGATGGCGAACGGATTGCGGTTCCACTCCCAGGCCAGGACGGCGTGCACCCGGCCGCCCGTCATCCCGGCCTGCGCGACGGCCCAGCGCAGGGCCTCCTTGGAGTGGTTCGACCCGTCCACGCCGACGACGATCAGAGGCTCGACGGTGTCCTGCTCGCTCACGGTGCTTCCTCTCGCTCTGCCCGAATAGTCGATCTCCTCCCTGTATACCCGGAAGGGCGGACCGACCTCGTGTAACCGGAAGGGCGGCCCGACCTCGAACGACGATCGTTGTGAGGGCCGACGACTTTCGAGGACAGCCCCGAGCCGCCGGCCCTTGCGAGGGTGTGAGTGTCCAGGCGACCGCCGCCGGACACGGAGCGACATGGAGGAACGGGCGTGGCTCAGCGCAAGGGTTGTCTGATCGGGTGCGGCGTGGCGCTGGTGCTGGGTGTGGGTCTTCTCGTGGTCGTGGTCTTCGGCATGGGGAAGGTCCTCGACATGGCCGACAAGACCCTGGTCGACCCGACGGTCTACGCGTCCGTGAAGACCGGCGACGCGGAGAGCGAGGTCCGCGGCAGGCTCCCGTCGGGCGAGAGCTTCGTCAAGAGCGCCCTCAAGGAGGGCGGACCGGCCGAGCCCGAGGGCAGCACCTGCTCCTGGTACCTCTCCAGCGGTGACACCAAGAACGGCAAGGAGACCGTGCTCCGCTTCTGCTTCAAGGACGGCAAGCTCGCGGAGAAGGCGGAGTACCCGATGCGGTAGGTACCGCGCTGCGCCCGCCGCCCGCGGCTGCGCCCGCCGCCCGCGGATGCCCCGGACCGGTCCGGGGCATCCGCGGCGCACGTCGCGCGGCTGCGGTCTCTTCCTGCCGGGATCAGGCGGGAACCGCGACGGGCAGCTCTTTCCCCGACCTGTTCTTCACGAGTTCGACGTTCTCGATGAAGAGCTGGAACAGCAGCTGACTCGCACCGAGCTCCCTGCCGTTCTTGCCGTTCGCCCCCTGCGCGATGCCCAGGCTGTAGGGTTCCTTGTCCTCGGCCTTCACGCCGATGTACCCACCCAGGGTCCCCTCGTTCGCGTTCGCGTTCTTGTAGGTCCCGCCGCCTTCGTTCGCCTTGCGGATCAGGTCGTTCTTGTAGCCCGGCCCGAGAGCCATGTGGTCCTGGTTGAACAGGAGTTCGTGGGCCCCGGGCTTCAGCGTGAACTTCAGCTGGACCGCGTAGGGAGCACCCAGGGTGTCGTAGTACCCGTCGGCCTGGCCCTGGTCACCGAGATGGGCCCCTATCGTCAGGCCCCCGAAGCCTTGCTCCCTGAAGCCCTTCGCCGAGCCCTCACCGGACGCCACGTACTCCAGCAGTGCGTCGCGTGAGGCCGTGTCGCCCCAGTAGGTCAGGGCGCTGTGGGCCTCCTCGAAACTCATGGACCTGTAGAGCTCCATCCTCCCGGCGTCCGCTCCCATCTGCGCCAGATCGGCCAGGAGCTTGGGGCCGACGGACTTGACGATCTCGTCGATCGTGCGCGGAGGCTTGTGGGCCTTGAACTTCTTCGCGGCTGCCTTGGACGTGGTGATCTGCTTGGCACGGTCCTTCGCGGCGCTGCTGCTGGACGCGCCCAGTCCCGCCTGGTCCTCCCAGTACTCGACCGTCATCCGGTCCTGAGGGTTCCCGACGCGCTGCACGGAGGGGCTGGAGCCGGAGGCGGGCGAAGGCGCCGCGTGGCGCTGCACGTCCGGGGCGGTGGGGGAGCCGCCCGCCATGACCCGCTTGGCGTTCGCTTCCGCTTCGCGCTCGAACCGGTCCGACGGGTCGGAGACCTTCAGCCCCGTGCCGTTGTCGGTGCCCGCGACGGGACCTTGGCGTTGCTGGATGACGTGGGTCAGTTCGTGGGCGAGGGTGTGCTTGTCGTGGCCGCCGTCGCCTATGACGACATGGCTGCCGGACGTGTAGGCGCGGGCGCCCACTTCGGCGGCGGAGGCCTTGGCGGAGCTGTCGTTGTGGATGCGGACGTCGGAGAAGTCCGCGCCGAGCCGGGCTTCCATGTCGGAGCGGGTGGCCTTGTCCATGGGACGCCCGGGGGTGCGCAGGACGTCGTGGACGGCGGACCGCTGCACCGCGGGCTGCTCGGTCTGCTCGTGTCCGCATCCGTCGGTGTGCCGGTGCTGTTCCTGACCGGCCCGGCGGAGCATCTGCACGACCGCGGCGTTGCCCGCACCGGCTTGGAGACCCATCATCCCCACCGGCGGCGTCGCCGCCCGCTGCGGAGTCGCGGCAGAGCGGGAGGATTGCAGTAATTGGTCTTCGTTCCTCTGCGCCGGGCGGGGGTGCTTGGGGCTCACGCGATCGCCTTTCACTACGTCGGGGCAGCCGCATCGCGCGGCCGCCGGCCACAACCCCTCAAAGGGCGGTCACCAGTCGTGACCGGGGGGTCTGAAGCATTATCAGCCAGCTCGCGGGTGTGAAGCCAACATCGGGACACGGCCCGGATTCCACGGGAGGGGTGCCCCGACGCCAAGGCGCTTTCCTGCGGTGCGGATAAAGCGCATTAGTGCGCCGCCTCGCGAACCGGCCATATGACGTCGCCAGCTGATGACGAGCCAGGTCGGTTATCGAAGCGACATCACATCCAACCGGCTCTGAACTAAAGCGCATCAGTCCAGGTCAACCTGGTCCAACTGAGATCAACTGTCGGCTACTTCAGGCCTGTTGGGGCATTCGCCGCACGGGTGTCACCGGCCAATGGTGGCTCCGCCTCATTGACGGGGTCCTGACTTCGGGCGACGGTGGGCACCGCCTCCGGCAAAGAGGCCGGACTTCTGCAAAGGCGGCGACGATGACCCGTTCGAACCCGACCCGTATTGCCGTGGCCACGCTGGTGACCGGCGTCCTCCTCTCGACCGCCGGGTGCGGCCTCAGCGGTGGCGCCGGTGACGCGAAGGAGGTCGAGAAGACGGGCAAGGTGGCCGGTGGGATCACGTTCCGCACCCTCCAGCTGAAGCCCACGTTCACGGCCTACGTACAGGGGGTCATCGACGCCTTCGAGCAGAAGTACCCCGAGGTGAAAGTCACATGGGAGGACGTCCCCGGCGACGGCTACAACGAGAAGCTCGTCGCGGACGCCCAGGCCGGCGCCCTCCCGGACGTGGTCAACCTCTCCACCGACTCCTTCCAGCTCCTCGCCGACCGCGGCATGCTCGCCGATGTCGCCAAGCTCGACGGGGCGGTGGCCAAGGAGTACGTGCCGGGCGCCTGGGAGCAGTTCAAGCTGCCCGGCGGGGGCGACAGCGTGTACGCGTACCCGTGGTACGTGACGCCCGAGATCCTCACCTACAACAGAGAGCTCTTCGAGAAGGCCGGCCTGGACCCGGCCGAGCCGCCGACCAGCGTGGAGCAGTTCTTCGACCACGCCGAGAAGATCGCCGCCACGTCCGGGGGCCGGTACTCCGCCTTCATGGCCGATCCCAAGGGCCGGCTGCCCGGGGACTGGCAGAAGATGGGCGTCCCGATCCTCAGCGAGAAGCAGGACCGGTTCACCTTCGGCACCGACCAGGCCGTCGCCTGGGTGGAGCGGATGAAGGACCTGTACGCCAAGGGCGCCATGCCCAAGGAGTCCCTCCTCAAGTCCGACGACGTCAACCAGCTCTACGGCGGCGGCAAGCTCGTGTTCGGCCCCGGCTCCCCTGGCTTCGTCAAGGACATCAAGCAGAACGCCCCGCAGGTCTACGCGAAGACCCAGGTCGCGGGAGCCGTCACGGGCAGGCTCGGCCACATCGGCATCTATGCCCAGTCGCTCGGCATCAGGAAGGACACCAAGCACCCCGACGCGGCGGCCGAGTTCGCGAAATGGGTGACCAACGGCCCCAACCAGGTGGAGTTCTCCAGGAAGGCCACGATCTACCCGTCCAACGCCCAGGGCCTCGCCGACCCGTTCTTCTCGGACAAGGGCGACGGCAAGGACGCGGAGACCCTCGCCCGGGCGGTCGGCGCCGAGCAGCTGAAGACCGCCGCGCTCGACGCCAACACCCCCGTCCAGTGGACCAACCAGGTGGGCGACGCCGTCGTACGCGAGGTACAGAAGGCCATCACGGGTGAGCAGGACCCGAAGACGGCGGTGAAGAAGGCCGAGGAGGCGGCGAACAGGCTCCTCACCGCCGCGGCCGACAAGTGACCGCCGTGGGCGGCCGCGTCGGCGCGGGACTCGCCGCCGCCGGGCCGGGCGGAAGCACCCGGGAGCCGGACGGAGGCGCCGTGAAGCCGGACGGTGGTGCCCCGGAGCCGCGCGGGCGCCCGATCGCCCGCAAGCGCCGCCGGAGGGCCGCGCAACGTGCCATGGAGGCCGATACGGGCCTGGTCCACCGCAGGTGGTGGACCCCCTACCTGTTCCTCGCCCCCGGTCTGGCGATGGTGGCGCTGTTCAGCCTCTGGCCGTTCGTCAACACCGTCGTCCTCTCCTTCACCGACGCCCGGATCCTGCGCGGCGGCACCTTCGTCGGCTTCGACAACTACCGCCGCGCCTTCGCCGACGCCGACTTCTGGGTCGCCACCGGCAACAGCGTGCTGTACCTGGCGGTCGTCGTACCGTGCCTGGTCTTCCTCCCGCTGGCCCTCGCCGTGCTCGTCCAGGCCAGGATCCCCGGGATCGGGTTCTTCCGGTCGGCCTTCTACACCCCGGTGATCGCCTCGGCCGTGGTCGTCGGGCTGATCTGGCAGTGGGTGCTGCGCAGCGACGGTCTCGTCAACACCGTCTTCGAGCGGCTGAACCTCATCTCCGAGCCGATCCCGTTCCTGACGGACAGCACGATGCTGCTCGTCTCCGCGATGCTCGTGACCGTGTGGAAGGGCCTCGGCTACTACATGGTCTTCTACCTGGCGGCCCTCGGGAACGTCCCGGCCTCCCTCTACGAGGCGGCCGCCATCGACGGCGCCGGCCCCGTCCGCCGCTTCTTCAGCATCACCGTCCCCCAGGTGAAGCCGATGATGCTGCTCGTCGGCACCCTTTCCGCCATCTCCGCGCTGCGCGTCTTCACCGAGATCTACATCCTCGGCGGTGAGAGCGGCGGCCCCGGCGGCGGCGCCCGCACCCTGCCCTTCCTCATCCGGCAGGTCGGCCTCGGCTTCTCCGGAGAGACCGGCTACGCCTCCGCCATCTCCATCCTGCTGTTCCTCCTGACCCTGGTCTTCAGCCTGCTGGGCCGCCGTCTTTCGAAGGGAGACGAGAGTTGAGCACCGCGCCCTCCCCGGGAAGCGCGCCGCCCCGGCGGCCCGGCGGCGACGGCCGCGGGCGCCGGTGGGCCGGCCCGGCCGCCCGCTACGCCACGCTCGTGCTGATGCTCGTCGTGATGCTGGGCCCGATCGTCTGGCAGTTCCTCACCTCGATCCGCGGCCGCACCGAGAACGTGTACGACGGCGTGCTGCCCTCGCAGCCCACCCTCGACAACTACGTCCGGGTCGCCGAGTCCTTCCCGCTGCTCCAGTACGTCGGCAACACGCTCACCGTCGCGGTCCTCGCGGTCACCTCGAACCTGCTCTTCGCGGCGATGGGCGGGTACGCCCTCTCGCGGGCCGCCTGGAAGGGCCGCCGGGCCGTCTTCACCGTGCTCGTGGCGACCCTGATGTTCCCCTTCGAGTCCGTGATGATCTCGATGTTCCTCACCGTCCGCGAGATGGGGCTGGTCGACACCCTCATCGGCGTCTGGCTCCCCGGCGCGGTCTCCGTGCTCAACATCATGATCATGCGGGCGGCCTTCCTCGCCGTGCCCAAGGAGGTCGAGGAGGCCGCGGTCCTGGACGGGGCCGGCGAATGGACCCGCTTCACCCGGGTCTTCCTTCCCGCCGCCAAGGGCGCCCTGGCCGTCGTCTGCATCACCAGCTTCATGGGGGCCTGGGACGACTTCCTCTGGCCCCTGCTGGTCCTCACGAACAGTGACCACTACACCCTGCAGCTCGGCCTGAAGACCCTGGCCGGCGCCACCACCGTCAACGACCAGCGGCTCATCGCGGCCGGTGCGATGGCCGCGCTCCTGCCGATGATGCTCCTCTTCTTCGCCCTCCAGCGTTTCTTCTTCAAGGGCGTGGGCGAGGGAGCAGTGAAGACCTGACCCCGCCCGCTCCACCGTCCGTACCGACCATCCCGTCCCTGGAGCAGCCGTCATGCACGACGACCGCAGCATCACCGAGCACCGCCTCCGCCGGGTCCTGAAGGAGCGGATCAAGCCCGCCGTCCACTCCCGGCCGGTCCCGCTGACCGTCGAGCGCTGGGAGGCGCCGGGCGAGCCCGCCCCCGTCGCCGAGGGCCTGGCGGCCCGGTACGAGCCCTGCGCGATCGGCGACCCGTGGGGCCCGGCCTGGGGCACCACCTGGTTCAAGGTCACCGGCACCGTCCCGGCCCAGTGGGCCGGGCGCACCGTCGAGGCCGTCCTCGACCTCGGCTTCGACCGGATGATGCCCGGCTTCCAGTGCGAGGGGCTGGTCCACCGGGCCGACGGCGGCGAGATCAAAGCGCTCAACCCCTACAACGACTGGGTCCGGGTGGCCGACCGCGCCGAGGGCGGCGAGCGCGTCGAGTGGTACGTCGAGGCCGCCTCCAACCCGGTCCTGGTCGACCACGCGGCCACGTACGAGGGCGACCGGCTGACCAGCGGCGACCAGCCCCTCTACCGGCTCGCCCGGATGGACCTCACCGTCTTCGAGACCGAGGTGTGGGAGCTGGTCCAGGACCTGGAGGTCCTCTACGAGCTGATGATCCAGCTCGACACCGGCGACGCCCGGCGCCACGGGATCCTGCGGGCCATCGGCTCGGCCCTGGACGCGGTGGACCTGACGGACGTCCCCGGCACGGCGGCGGCCGCCCGCGCCGAGCTCGCCGGGGTGCTGGCCGCCCCCGCCGGCGCCTCCGCGCACCGGATCAGCGCCGTCGGCCACGCCCACATCGACTCCGCCTGGCTGTGGCCGCTGCGCGAGACGGTCCGCAAGGTCGCGCGCACCGCGTCCAACATGGTCAGTCTGATGGACGAGCACCCCGAGTTCGTCTTCGCGATGTCGCAGGCCCAGCAGCTGGACTGGATCAAGACCCACCGGCCCGAGCTCTTCGAGCGGGTCAAGAAGAAGATCGCGGAGGGGCAGTTCGTGCCGGTCGGCGGGATGTGGGTGGAGTCCGACACCAACATGGTCGGCGGCGAGGCCATGGCCCGGCAGTTCCTCTACGGCAAGAAGTTCTTCCTCGACGAGTTCGGCATCGAGACGAACAACGTCTGGCTCCCCGACTCCTTCGGCTACACCGCCGCTATGCCGCAGATCGTCAAGCTCTCCGGCTCCCGCTGGTTCCTCACCCAGAAGATCTCCTGGTCCCAGGTCAACCCCTTCCCCCACCACACCTTCTGGTGGGAGGGCATCGACGGCACCCGCGTCTTCACGCACTTCCCGCCCGTGGACACCTACAACTCCGACCTCGGCGGCGCCCAGCTGGCGCACGCCGCCCGCAACTACCGGGAGAAGGGCCGCGGTTCACGGTCGCTGGCCCCCTTCGGCTGGGGCGACGGCGGTGGCGGCCCCACCCGCGAACACCTCGCCCGCGCCAAGCGCCAGCGGGACCTCGAAGGCTCCCCGAAGGTCCGCATCGAGCGCCCGGACGCCTTCTTCGAGAAGGCCCGCGCCGAGTACGAGGACGCGCCCGTCTGGGCCGGCGAGCTCTACCTGGAGCTGCACCGCGGCACCTACACCTCCCAGGCCAAGACCAAGCAGGGCAACCGGCGCAGCGAGTCGCTGCTGCGCGAGGCCGAGCTGTGGGCGGCCGGCGCCGCCGTGAAGGTGCCGGGGTACGAGTACCCGTACGAGGACCTGGAGCGGATCTGGAAGACGGTGCTGCTGCACCAGTTCCACGACATCCTGCCGGGTTCCTCCATCGCCTGGGTGCACCGCGAGGCGCGCGCGACGTACGCGAGGCTGCGCGAGGAGCTCCGGGGGATCACCCTCGCCGCCCAGCTGGCGCTCGCCGGGGAGGGAACGGAGGAGCTGGTCTTCAACTGCGCCCCGCACGCCCGGCGCGGTGTCCCGGCCGGCGGGGCGGGGCGCCCGGCCGAGGCCGGGGAGCCGGTCACGGTGGAGGAGCGGCACGGCGGCGGGCACGTGCTGGCCAACGGCCGGCTGCTGGTGGAGATCGACGGCCGCGGGCTGATCGTCTCCGTCTACGACCTGGAGGCGCGCCGCGAGACCCTCGCTCCGGAATCCGCGGCGAACCTGCTGCAGATCCACCCCGACTTCCCGAACATGTGGGACGCCTGGGACATCGACGCCTTCTACCGCAACCGGGTCACGGACCTGGTGGACCTCGACGCCATGGAGGTCGCCGAGAGCGGTCCGGCGGCCGCCACCGTCCGGGTCACCCGCTCCTTCGGCTCCTCCACCGCCGTCCAGGCGGTCACGCTGCGGGCCGGGTCCAGGACGGTGGACATCGTCACGGACGTGGACTGGCACGAGACGGAGAAGTTTCTCAAGACCGCCTTCCCGCTGGACGTGAAGGCCGACCGGACCGCCTCCGAGACGCAGTTCGGGCACGTCTACCGGGCCACGCACACCAACACTTCTTGGGAGGCGGCCAAGTTCGAGATCTGCGCGCACCGCTGGATCCACGCGGAGGAGCCCGGCTGGGGGGTCGCCCTGCTCAACGACTCCACGTACGGGCACGACGTCACCCGGGACGTGCGGCCCGACGGCGGCCAGACCACCACCGTCCGGCTCTCCCTGCTGCGGGCCCCGCGCTACCCCGACCCGGAGACCGACCAGGGCGCCCACACCCTGCGGTTCTCGCTCGCGCCCGGCGCGTCGATCGGGGACGCGGTCCGCGAGGGGCACGCACTGAACCTGCCCGAGCGCACCCTGACCGGGGCGGGCCCGGTCACCCCGCTGCTCTCCGTAGACGACGACGCGGTGGTCGTGGAGGCGGTGAAACTGGCCGAGGACCGCAGCGGTGACGTGGTCGTCCGCCTCTACGAGTCCCGCGGGGGGCGTGCGTCGGCGGTGCTGACGGCGGACTTCCCCTTCTCGGCCGCGGTCGAGAGCGACCTCCTGGAGCGGCCGCTGGCCGGCTCGGCGGTGGGCGCCCCCACCCCGTCGGGCGCGGTCCCGCTGACCCTGCGCCCGTTCCAGATCGTCACCGTCCGGCTCCACCGGGTCTGACCGGTCCGGAGGTACGGATGACCCCGGCCGGCCCGGCCGGGGTCAGGTCGGTCCCTGTCGGTCAGGACGGGTTCAGCTTGATGGCGAAGCCGTTGAAGATGGCCCAGGATCAACCGGCGCGTGAGCTCCGACACAGGGGGCACCGGGGAGGTCGTGCGGCGCCCGCATCCCGGGGCCGGGCGCACGCACCGGGTTATGCACTTAGTTGCAAAACCAGCTTCCCCTCGCTAGAACAGAGTCATCACCCCCGCGCGAGGAGGCGCCCCTCATGAGTTCCCAGAGCCGGTACCCGCACCTGCTGAGCCCCCTGGACCTCGGCTTCACCACCCTGCCGAACCGCGTGATCATGGGGTCGATGCACACCGGCCTCGAGGAGCACGCGGGCGGCTTCGAGCGCCTCGCCGCCTTCTACGCCGAGCGCGCCCGCGGCGGCGCCGGCCTGATCGTCACCGGCGGCATCGCCCCGAACGACGCCGGGCGCCCCTTCGAGGGCGGCTCCCGCCTCACCACCGAGGAGGAGGCCGCCGAGCACCGGGTGATCACCGAGGCGGTGCACGCCGAGGGCGGGAAGATCGCCATGCAGATCCTCCACTTCGGCCGCTACGCCTACCACAAGGACCTGGTCGCCCCCAGCGCCCTCCAGGCCCCCATCAGCCCCTTCGTGCCGAACGAGCTCAGCGACATCGAGGTGGAACGGACCGTCGAGGACTTCGTCCGCGCCGCCCGCCTCGCCAAGCTCGCCGGCTACGACGGCGTCGAGATCATGGGCTCCGAGGGCTACCTGATCAACGAGTTCATCGCCCGCGCCACCAACAAGCGCACCGACCGCTGGGGCGGCGCGTACGAGAACCGCGTCCGCTTCCCGCTGGAGATCGTCCGGCGCACCCGCGCGGCCGTCGGCGAGGACTTCATCCTCATCTACCGCCTGTCCATGCTGGACCTCATCCCCGGCGGCTCCACCCTCGACGAGGTCGTCCACCTCGCCAAGGAGATCGAGGCGGCCGGCGCCACCATCATCAACACCGGCATCGGCTGGCACGAGGCCCGCATCCCCACCATCGCCACCTCCGTCCCGCGCGGCGCCTACACCTGGGTCACCAAGCGGCTGATGGGCGCGGTGAGCGTCCCGCTCGTCACCAGCAACCGCATCAACACCCCGGAGATCGCCGAGGAACTGCTCGCCGACGGGCGCGCCGACCTGGTGTCCCTGGCCCGCCCCTTCCTGGCCGACGCCGACTTCGTCGCCAAGGCCGCGGCCGGCCGCTCCGAGACCATCAACACCTGCATCGGCTGCAACCAGGCATGCCTCGACCACACCTTCAGCGGCAAGATCACCACCTGCCTGGTCAACCCGCGCGCCTGCCACGAGACCGAGCTCGTCCTGTCCCCGACGCGCACGAAGAAGAGCGTCGCCGTCGTCGGCGCCGGCCCGGCCGGTCTCGCCTGCGCCGTCTCCGCCGCCGGCCGCGGCCACGCGGTCACCCTCTTCGAGGCCTCCGGCCACATCGGCGGCCAGCTCGACATCGCCCGCCGCATCCCCGGCAAGGAGGAGTTCGAGGAGACCATCCGCTACTTCGGCACCCAGCTCGTGGAGTCCGGCGTCGAGGTCCGCCTGGACACCCGCGCCGACGTGGAGACCCTGCGCGGCTACGACGAGGTCGTCGTCGCCACCGGCGTCACCCCCCGCACCCCCGACATCGAGGGCGTGGACCACGCCAACGTCGTCAACTACCTCGACGTGCTGCGCGACGGCGCCCCCGTCGGCGAGCGCGTCGCCGTCGTCGGCGCCGGCGGCATCGGCTTCGACGTCGCCGAGTTCCTCACCGACAGCGGCGAGGGCGCCTCCCAGGACCCCGAGGTCTACTTCCGCCACTGGGGCGTGGACACCGCGTACACCGGCCCCGGCGGGCTCGCGAAGCCCGAACGCCCCGCGCCGCCGCGCCGCGTCCACCTGCTCCAGCGCAAGGCCACCAAGGTCGGCGCCGGCCTCGGCACCACCACCGGCTGGATCCACCGCGCCGAGCTCAAGCACCGCGGGGTCGTCTCCGTCGCCGGGGCCGCGTACGACCGGATCGACGACGAGGGCCTGCACATCACCGTCGACGGGGAGCAGCGCCTGGTGCCCGCCGACACGGTGGTCCTGTGCACGGGCCAGGAGCCGCGCCGCGACCTGTACGAGGCGCTGCGCGCGGCCGGCGTCGAGGCGCACCTGATCGGCGGCGCCGACGTGGCCGCCGAGCTCGACGCCAAGCGGGCCATCCGGCAGGGAACGGAACTGGCCGCCTCGCTCTGACCGGAACCGTCCGAAAGGGGATTGTGGCGGTCCGGCCGGGCCGCCACAATTCCCCGGTGACGTTCTCTCCCGCAGACGCAGACAAGATCCTCGCCGACCACTTCGCCCCCTGGGTGCTCGCCCTCGGACTGACCGTCCAGGAGACGGGCGAGCGGCACGCCGTGCTGCGCCTGCCCTGGTCCGGGGAGCTGGCCCGGGACGGCGGCGGGCTCTCGGGGCAGGCCATGATGGCCGCCGCCGACACGGCCACCGTCATCGCGATCTCCGCCGCCCGGGGCGGATACGGACCGATGACCACCGTCCAGCAGTCGACGAGCTTCCAGCGGCCGGTGGTCGGCGCCGACCTGCTGATCCACGTTCGGGTCACCAAGCTCGGCAAGCGGATGGCCTTCGCCGACATCACCCTCACCCCCGAGGGCTCGGAGGAGCCGGCCGCCACGGCCTCGACCGTCTACGCGCTGCTCGGCTGATCCGTCGCCCTGCCGGATCAACCGTCCGGCGACAGGGCGTTCTTGGCGTGGGCGACGGATTCCCCGGAGGCCGGTCCACCCGGGTTCTCGGTGGCCAGGGCCTGGTTGAGGGTGACGAACGGGCGCATCCGCCGCTCGTAGCGGGCGTACGCGGCGTGGTGGTCGCCCTCGTCCCGGGCCAGGCAGTCGGCCGGCACATAGCGCATCCCGCGGGAGCGGGACCTGCTGACCTCCCTGCCCGGCTGGGCCGGGCTGCCCGCCGTACGCTCCGGCGCCGTCTGGGTCCTCGACGGGCCGGCGTACTTCAACCGGCCCGGGCCGAGCCGTCGCGCGGCGCCGTTCAGCCGCGTTCCGCGGTGACCGGGTACGGGATGAAGGTGCTGCTGTTCTCGTCGACGGCGAGGGTGCGGCCGAGCGGCGGGACCGCCCGCTGGGGGCAGTCGAGGCGTTCGCAGAGCCGGCAGCCCATGCCGATGGGGGTGGCGGCCGCCGTGTTGTCCAGGTCGAGCCCGTCGGAGTAGACGAGGCGCGCGGCGTGCCGGATCTCGCAGCCGAGGCCGATGGCGAAGGTCTTGCCGGGCTCGCCCCAGCCGCCGCGGTGGCGGGTGACGGCCCGGGCGGTCCACAGGTGGCGCTGCCCGTCGGGCATGGCCGCGACCTGGACGTGGATGCGGCCGGGCGCGGCGAAGGCCTCGTAGACGTTCCAGAGCGGGCAGGTGCCGCCGGCGCGGGAGAAGTGGAAGCCGGTGGCGGACTGCCGCTTGGACATGTTCCCGGCGCGGTCGACGCGCACGAAGGAGAAGGGCACCCCGCGAAGCCTGGACCGTTGCAGGGTGCTGAGGCGGTGGCACACCGTTTCGTAGCCGAGGCCGAAGTGGTCGGTGAGCCGCTCGATGTCGTAGCGGAACTCCTCCGCGGCCGTGTGGAAGGCGCCGTACGGAAGGATCAGCGCGGCGGCGAAGTAGTTCGCGATGCCGATCCGGGCCAGGCCGTGGGTCGCGGAACCGGGCGGGAAGTCCTCCGCGGCCAGCCGGTCCAGCTCCTCCCCGTACTCCAGCAGGGCCAGTTGGGTGGCGAGCCGGAAGGCCTGCTGGCCCGGCCGGAGCCGGCCGGAGATGTGCAGGACGCGGGCGCGCTCGTCGTAGTGGTGCAGCCGGTCCGAATCGGCCGCGAGGCGCACCCCGTGCCGGTCCGTGAGCCGCGCCGACAGGGCGCGTACGACATCCCCCGGACGGATCCCGAGCTCGCGGGCCAGCTCCTCGGCGGCGAGGTCGGCGTCGTGCAGGTAGTTCTGCCGCCGGTAGAAGAACTCGCGGATCTCCTCGTGCGGTGAGCGCGGGGTGTCGAGGGCGCCGTCCCGGCCGTCCGCGGCCCCGGCCAGCCGCTCGGCGAGCAGCTGGGCACGCCGGCCGAGGTCCAGCAGGACCGAGGCGACGGCGGGCATGCGCGTGGCGAGCTCCGCGAGGTCCGAGGCGGACACCCGGGCTTCGGCCACCTCCGTGGCCAGCGCCTCGCGGAGGTCGGCCACCAGCCGGCTGGTGTCGCGCTCCGAGAAGAAGCCGGGGTCGATGCCGAACGCCTCGGTGAGCCGCAGCAGCACCGGGACGGTGAGCGGACGCGAGTCGTGCTCCATCTGGTTGAGGTAGCTGGGCGAGATGGCGAGGACGCGCGCCAGCTCGGCCTGACTCATCCGCCGTTCCTCGCGCAACCGCCGCAGCCGCGCGCCCGCGTACGTCTTGCTCACCGTGCTCCTCGCCTGCTCCACGTGTGCCGGGGACAGCCGCAACCCTACGCGGGATCCGCACGCCGCCGGTGTTTGCAAACTTGGCAAAACCGCCGACGAAGATTCGCAGAACTTGGCATTCGTCCCTTCTTGTTGGCACTCGGTGCCACTGCCAGAGTCGGTCCTGCGGCCCGCCGGACCCGGCAGCCGAGGCGGACGCTCCGGGCGGGATTCATGCCCTGATGTCGGAGATCCCGGCGGTCCTGGCTCGGCGGCTCGGCAACATTGCTCCGTTCGGCCCGCGGGTCGGTCCGGCGGCCGCGATCCCGGAATGAGGCACACGGTGCCAGCACGGCGCACAGCTGACCAGAACATTGGCAGATCAAGCGATTCATGGAGACGGTGACGGTCATGGCAGAGGCGAACACGACGGCGGCGGCCCAGCAGCTCGAACAGCGGTGGGCCACGGACCCGCGCTGGGCCGGCGTCGAGCGCACCTACACCGCCGAGGACGTGGTGCGGCTCTCCGGCAGCGTCCGCGAGGAGCACACCCTGGCCCGGCGCGGCGCCGAGCGGCTGTGGCGCCAGCTCCACGAGCAGGACTACATCCACGCGCTCGGCGCCCTGACCGGCGGTCAGGCCGTCCAGCAGGTCCGCGCCGGACTGCAGGCGATCTACCTCTCGGGCTGGCAGGTCGCCGCCGATGCCAACCAGGCCGGCCACACCTACCCCGACCAGAGCCTGTACCCGGTCAACTCGGTGCCGCAGGTGGTCCGCCGGATCAACAACGCGCTGCTGCGCGCCGACCAGATCGCCACCGCCGAGGGCGGCAGCACGGGTTCGATCGATGGGGGGACCGACTGGCTGGCACCGATCGTCGCCGACGCCGAGGCCGGTTTCGGCGGCCCGCTGAACGCCTTCGAGCTGACCAAGGCGATGATCGCGGCGGGCGCGGCCGGCATCCACTACGAGGACCAGCTGGCCTCCGAGAAGAAGTGCGGCCACCTGGGCGGCAAGGTCCTCGTGCCGACCGCGCAGCACGTCCGCACCCTGAACGCGGCCCGCCTGGCGGCCGACATCGCGGACACCCCGACCCTGATCATCGCCCGTACGGACGCCCTCGCCGCGACCCTGCTGACCAGCGACGTCGACGAGCGCGACGCCGAGTTCTGCACCGGTGAGCGCACCGCCGAGGGGTTTTACCGCGTCCGGGGCGGCATGGCCCCGGTCATCGCCCGTGGCCTCGCCTACGCCCCGTACGCGGACCTCATCTGGGTGGAGACCGGCACCCCGGACCTGGCGCAGGCCCGCGAGTTCGCCGAGGCGATCCGCGCGCGGTACCCGGACCGGATGCTCGCCTACAACTGCTCGCCGTCCTTCAACTGGAAGGCCGCGCTGGACGACGACCAGATCGCCAAGTTCCAGCGGGAGCTGGGCGCGATGGGCTACCGCTTCCAGTTCATCACCCTGGCCGGCTTCCACTCCCTCAACCACGGCATGTTCGAGCTCGCCCGCGGCTACGCCGAGCGCGGCATGACCGCGTACGTGGACCTCCAGGAGCGGGAGTTCGCCGCGCAGGCGCAGGGCTTCACCGCCGTCAAGCACCAGCGCGAGGTCGGCACAGGCTACTTCGACCTGGTTTCCACCGCGGTCAACCCGGCCTCCTCCACGACGGCGCTCTCCGGCTCCACCGAGGAAGAGCAGTTCCGCTAGGAGCGCGCCGCCGGTTCCCGCCGGTTCCCGCCGGCGCCGTCCGATCGCCGTCCGACGGCGCCCGGGGCCCTGCCGGCCCCGGGCGCCGGCCGCCCCACGCCGAGGAGAACCGCATGTCACACACACCCCTGACCAGCAGCGTCCAGGTCCTCGGCGCGCAGGGTGAGCGTCACGAGGAGATCCTGACCCCCGAGGCCCTGGAGTTCATCGGCCGCCTCGACGCCGCCTTCGCGGACCGCCGCCCGGAGATCCTCAAGGAGCGCCGCCGCCGCGCCGCCCATCTGGTCTCCGGGTCGCCCCTGGACTTCTCCCGCGCCACCGTCGGCGTGCGCACCGACCCCGGCTGGCGGGTCGCCCCGCCCGCACCCGGGCTGACGGACCGGCGGGTCGAGATCACCGGCCCGCCGGAGCGCCGCATGACGGTCAACGCCCTCAACTCCGGGGCGAAGGTGTGGATGGCCGACTTCGAGGACGCCACCGCGCCCACCTGGGACAACGTCATCGGCGGCCAGCTGAACCTGCTCGACGCCATCGAGCGGCGCATCGACTTCACCACCCCGGAGGGCAAGGAGTACCGCCTCGGGACGGAGCTCGCGACCATCATGGTGCGCCCGCGCGGCTGGCACCTCACCGAGGAGCACCTGGAGGTCGACGGCCGGCCCGTGTCCGCCTCGCTCGTGGACTTCGGCCTGTACTTCTTCCACTGTGCGCAGCGCCAGATCGACGCGGGCCACGGCCCGTACTTCTACCTCCCCAAGCTGGAGAACCGGTACGAGGCCCGGCTCTGGAACGACATCTTCCTGTTCGCCCAGGACCTGTTGGGCATCCCGCGGGGCACGGTCCGGGCGACCGTCCTGATCGAGACGATCACCGCCGCGTTCGAGATGGAGGAGATCCTCCACGAGCTGCGCGAACACAGCGCCGGACTGAACGCGGGCCGCTGGGACTACCTCTTCAGCCTGATCAAGACCTTCGGCCACCGCACCGACTTCCAGCTTCCGGACCGGGCCAAGGTCACCATGACCGCCCCGTTCATGCGGGCGTACACCGAACTGCTCGTCCGCACCTGCCACAAGCGGGGCGCCCACGCCGTCGGCGGCATGGCCGCGCACGTGCCCAGCAAGGACGCCGAGGCCAACACGGCCGCCCTCGCCAAGGTCCGGCTCGACAAGGAGCGCGAGGCCGAAGACGGCTTCGACGGCTCCTGGGTCGCCCACCCCGGACTCGTCCCCGTCTGCCGTGAGGTCTTCGACGGGGTGCTGGGCGAGCGGCCGAACCAGCTGGAGCGGACGCGCGAGGACGTCGAAGTCGCCGCCGCCGACCTGCTGTCCGTCCGCCGGATCGCCGCTCCGCCGAGCTCCGAGGGCATCCGCTCCAATGTGGCCGTGGCCCTGCGCTACTTCGACGCCTGGCTGCGCGGCAGCGGCGCCGTCGCCCTGAACGGCCTCATGGAGGACGCCGCCACCGCCGAGATCGCGCGCGTGCAGATCTGGCAGTGGCTCCGGCACGGCCGCGTCGACCGGCGTACGCTCACCGACCTCCTCGACGCCGAGTGCGCCGCCCTGGAGGCCGAGGATCCGCAGGCTCTGGTCCTCGAAGCCCGCGAGGTCTTCGTCGACACCGCGCTGTCCGTGCAGCTGCCCGCGTTCTTCACCCCCGAGGCCTACACCCGTCACCTGGTCCGCACCGTCGCCGTGCGGGTGACCGCGTGAGCGCCCCGGCACCGCGGGCGAACCGTGTCCTGCGCGTCGGGGTCGTCGGCGGCGGACAGATGGGAGCCGGCATCGCCGAGGTCTGCGCCCGCGCCGGCCTCGACACCGTCGTCGCCGAGGCGGATGCCGGCGCGGCCCGCGCCGCCCGCGAGCGGGTGGCCGTCTCCCTCGAACGCGCCGTTCAGCGCGGCAAGCTGGACCGGTTCACAGCCGAGGACGCCTTGGCCCGGCTGGTGTTCACCGGAGACCTGGAGGACCTCGCCGACCGGCAGCTGGTCATCGAGGCCGTCACCGAGAACCCCGAGGCCAAGACCGCGATCTTCACCGCCCTCGACAAGATCGTCGAGGACCCCGAGGCCATTCTCACCACCAACACCTCCGCCATCCCGATCATGCGGCTGGGGATGGCCACCGGCCGCGCCGACCGGGTCGTGGGACTTCACTTCTTCAACCCCGTCCCCGTCCTGCCCCTGGTCGAGGTGGTCGCCTCCCTCCACACGTCGGCGGACACCCTGGCCGCGGTCGAGTCGTTCGCCCGGGAATCCCTGGGCAAGACCACGGTCCGGTCCCAGGACCGGGCCGGCTTCGTCGTCAACGCGCTGCTCGTCCCGTACCTGCTCTCCGCCATTCGGATGGCCGAATCCGGGTTCGCGAGCGCCGACGACGTGGACGCGGCCATGGAGCTGGGCTGCGCCCACCCGATGGGGCCGCTCAAGCTCGCCGATCTGATCGGCCTCGACACCGTCGCGGCCATCGCGGAATCCCTCTACGCGGAGTTCAAGGAACCGCTCTACGCCCCGCCCCCGCTGCTCCGTCGGATGGTCCAGGCGGGGCTGCTGGGCCGCAAGAGCGGCCGCGGGTTCCACCTGTACGACCGGGGCTGATGAGGGACCCGGTGGTGGGGGGGGGGGGGGGGGGGGGGCCCAGGGGGGGGGGGGGGGGGGGGGGGGGGGGGGGGGGGGGGGGTGGGTGTTTTTTTTTTTTTTTTTTGTGTTCTGGGGGGGTTGCCGTGGAGCACGAGATAGGAAGACGACGGTCTACGTGCTGTTTTCTACGGT
>NZ_JBVHWW010000003.1:78533-295233 GCF_055563995.1 Streptomyces sp. NPDC029164
GGTGGGGCGGCGAGCGCGTGGGGTGTTCGGTTTGGCGAACAAACCCCCCCCCCCCCCCCCCCCCAGCACCCCCCCCCCCCCCCCCCCCCCCCCCCCCCGCTCCTGTCGTGGGGGCGCTCCGTCAGAACGAGGTTCAGGTGAAGGCCACCTCGTCGCCGGCCTTCAGCTTGAACTGGCAGCCGCCGACCGGGGTCGGGGTGCCGTTGGTGCCGTCGCACTTGTGCGTGCCACCGGTCGCCGCGGTGACGTCGTGCCCCTTGGTGCTGACCTTCCCCTTGAACAGCAGCCCGTCGGAGCCCTGCACGGTGCGGGACACGTTGACCGCGACCGGCCGGTCGGCGCGCGCGAGGGAGGGCGTTCTGAGATGGTGGATCACAGGTAGCCACACCGAGGAGCCGACATGTCCGGACAGTTCGAGGCGAGCGTCGAGATCGACCGGCCGGTCGAGGAGGTCTTCGCCTACCTCGCCGACGGGCGCAACGACCCTGATTTCAGCCCGCGCGTCCAGGAGATCACCAGGATCCCGGAGGGCCCCACTGCCCTCGGCACGGTCTTCCGCAGCACCGTCAAGGACGCCGGGATGAAGACCGCCCGCGAGTTCCGCATCGACGGCTTCGACCCGCCGCGCCTGATCCGCTGGACGGAGCAGAGCAAGAACCTCATCACCGCGGAGGGCGGCTACGACCTCGAAGGCCTCCCCGACGGCCGCACCCGGGTCCGGATCTTCAACACCCTGCACGGCCACGGCATCGGCAAACTGCTCGTGGGCCTCGCGGCGGGCGCCGCACGCAAGGACGCCCCCGACTTCGGCCGCCGTATCAAGGCGGCCGCGGAGGCGTCCCCCACGAACCGGTAGCGGTCCGCCGCAGGTGTCAGGCGGGCGTCAGGCCGGTGTCAGGCCGGTCAGAACCGCCCGGGCCCGGACGGGATCGGCAGCGGCTTCGACGGGGCCAGGGCCCCGCGCTGCTGCGCGCCCGGCGGGTTCTGGCAGGTCACGTCCCCGGCAGGAAGCCTGCCCGTGGTCAGGTACGCGTGGACCGGCGCGTTGGCGCAGGAGGTGGGGTCGACGAGGTACACGCCGTGACCCTCACCGCCGGCCGCCAGCACCATCCGCGAGCCCTTGAGCGCGCGGTGCAGGCCCTGGCCGCTGACGAGCGGGGTCTGTGAGTCCCACTCGTTCTGCACGGTCAGCACGTTCGCCTTCTTGTTCATCGGCGTGGCCGCCTCGACCGGCCGGTCCCAGAAGGCGCACGGCTTGATGTTGGACGCGAAGTCCCCGTGCAGCGGGTACCTGGCCTTGTCCTTCGCCGCGTCCCGCTCGTACTGCTCCGCGTAGCGGGGCCAGCTGCCGGTGTCCCCGCACACCACGGCCCAGAACACGGCGGTGCCGTTGTCCGAGGCGGGCTCGGCCGCCGCGCCGCCGGTCAGCAGCCGCTTCAGTTCCGTCAGGGTCATGCCCTCGGGCAGCGGCCTGCCCTCGGCCGCCGCCTTCAGGGCCGCGACCAGGGGGGTGGCCTGCGCCGGGTAGAAGAACACCCCGCGCGCGGCACGGATCATGTCCCCGTCGACCTTCAGGCCCTCGAGGTCGATGGGCTCCTTGTCGGCGCGCGCCACCAGCCCCCAGAACGTCTCGGACACGGCCTTCGGGCTGTCGCCCAGCCCGTACTCCGCCGACCGCTGCGCCGCCCACTGCGTCCACCGCGCGAAGGCGGGCTCGGCCTCGGTGGCCCAGACCTGCATCATGCCGCGCCAGATCAGCCGCGGGTCCACACCGCTGTCGAGCACGAAGCGGTCCGTGCGGTCCGGGAACATCTGTGAGTAGACCGCGCCGAGGTAGGTTCCGTACGAGTAGCCCAGGTACGAGAGTTGGCGCTCGCCCAGCGCCGCGCGGATCGTGTCCATGTCGCGCGCCGTGTTGCGGGTGGTGATGTACGGGAGCACCGAACCGGCCTTCTCGCGGCACTTGTCGGCGACGGTGCGGGCCCACGTCACGTCGGAGCCGAAGGTCTCCGGACGGTAGGCGCGGTCGAAGTTCTGCTCTGCCTCGTCGAGTCCGCAGGTGATCGGGGTACTGGCGCCGGCCCCGCGCGGATCGAAGCCGATGAGGTCGTACTGGTCCCGGACCTCCTTGGGCATCGCCTCGTGCATCATCAGCGGCAGGTCGAGCCCGGAACCGCCGGGGCCACCGGGGTTCAGCAGCATGGCGCCGTGCCGCTTGGCCGGGTTCTCGCTCTTGATCCGCGATATGGCGAGGTCGATCGTGCGCCCGTCGGGACGCCGGTAGTCGAGCGGCACCTTGAGCGTGGCGCACTCGTACGAGGCCGGCAGCTCGGGGCTGCAACGGTGCCAGGCGGGCTTCTGCCGCAGGTGGTCCGCGGCGGGGGCGGCCGATGCCTGGGTCGCCGAGAGCAGGGGCACGGTGGACGCGAGGAGTCCGGCGGCGGCGAGCAGTGGTGCGAAGCGTTTCAGGAGCACGAAGGCGTTCCTTTCGGTGAAGTCGCTTACGGCTCCACCTTGTTGCACGCGCAGGCCCTCCCGAATCATCCCGAAGGGTCGTGCCTTGTGCTCCTCACGAACGAGCGGAAATCAGGTCAACTGGCCGACACGCCACGGGGGTTCAGGGCCGGGTGGAGTGCTCGGCGTGTGCGGAGGGCCCGGAGGATCCGGCGCGCTCGGGGGATCCGGCGTGCTCGGAGGGGCCGGTGTGCTCGGAGGGCCCGGCGTGCGTGTCGCCCTTCTCCAGGGCGCCGCCGAGCACGCCGCGCACCACCGCCAGGGCGTCCTCCGTCCCCGCGGTGACGACCCACCGGTCTCCGACCAGGTAGAGGCCGCCGTACGTCCGGGCCTCGGTCAGCCAGGAGTGCAGACCCTGCTGGGCGGCGAAGGTGACGATGCGGTAGGGGCCGGCCGGTCCTGTCTCGCAGCCCCCCTGCCGCAACTCATCGGCCTCCACGCTCACTTCGGCGGTGCAGCCGATGGCCGCGGCGATCTCCTCGATCGAGGTGCCGCGCGGGGAGTCCGAGCTCTGCTCCGCGGACGCCGAGGTGCTGTGCGTGGCCGCCTGTCCGGCGCCGCAGCCGCCGCACAGGAGGGCCGTGAGGCACAGTGCGGCGAGGGTCGCGCGTGGCGGGCCCGTCCGCCGGGTGCGGCGGTCGGTGGACAAGGGCATGGCGACCTCTCTGGCTGGTCGGGACGGGGTCGTGGTGCCCGGGTGGGGAGGGGTCCCGGGCACCACGCGTGGAGGGGCGGGCAGGGCGGGGCGTGTGCCGGGGCGCCGGGCCGGGTGGGGCCGGGCCGGTCCCGATCCGGTCCTAGCCGGTGACCTTCGCCTTCTTGCCCTTGTCGGTGACGGCGAACCAGAGGCCCTTGTTGTTGTGGCCGCTGATGTCCCCGGGTTCCTTGTCACCGGTGAACGTATAGACAGGCCAGCAGTCGATCGTCAATTGCTCAGTGCCGTCGGGTCGCTTCACCTTGCCCACCAATTCGGCGGCAATTCCGGTCACATTTGCCTTGTCCACGGGCTCTGCGGGCTTCCAGGTGTCCGTGCAGCCGTCCACACAGCCGATTTTCATGGGCCAGGCGCTGTCCTTGTCGAACCGGTAGAGCGTCCGGCCCTCCGCGTCCGCGATGATGGGGCCGAGCTGGGCATTCTGATTGACGCTGAGTTCGTCTGTCTTCTCGGCCGCGCCGCCCGTCCCGCTGTCCGCGCCGCCGCTCTTGGCCGGAGCGGCCGGCTTCCCGTCCGGTCCCAGCACGTGCCAGGTTCCGCCGACGCCCTCGCCGAGCGAGTCGCCCGCCTTGGCGTCCTTCGCGTAGCGGTACACGGGCCATCCCGCGAGCGTCAGCTGCCGGGTGCCGTCGGCCCGGGCGACCGAGCCGAGGAGGCTCTTGTCGATGCCCTCACCTGCCGAGACGTCGTCCGCGGCCACTGCGGGCCAGGCCGTGGCGCAGTCCCCTTCGCAGTTGGACTTGGGGGGCTTGGGCGTGTCCTTGTCGAACCGGTAGAGGGTGAACCCCTCGCTGTCGGTGACGCCCGAACCGACCGTCCCGATCTCCTGTGCCTTCAGCTGCCCGGCCGGGCCGTTCTTGCCGGCCGTACCCGACGGGTCGGCCCCGGATCCGCTTCCGTATACGTCGTCGTAACCATTCCCGACCTGTTTGCTGTCGCCCACCGGCTGGACTGATGTCCCCTTTCCCGAGTAATTGTCCCCGGTGCCGCAGGCGGCCGTCAGCATCAGTACCGCGACCGCCGACCCGGCGAATATCTCACGACGCATCCTCTTCACGATCTCTCCTTCAGGTTCGGTTGCGCGTTTTCTTGCCCCCGGTAATTGATACGGGGCTCCGGACGGCCGAAGCGGAATTCCCTGGGAATTTGTCAGATCGCGCCAAGATTGAACCCGGCGCAATGGTTCAGTCCTGGATGCGCAGGGCAAGGGCCGGGCAGCGCCGCACCGCGCGCAGCGCCTTGGGCCGCAGCCGCCCCGGCACCGGCATCGACGCCTGCGCCGGAAAGCCGTCCGCGTCGAGCCGTACGACGTCGGGCAGGATGTCCACGCACAGGCCGTGGCCCCTGCACAGGGTCCAGTCCACGACCAGCCGCTCCGGACTCTCGTCCTCGGGCAGCGGCAGCGCCCCCAGCACCCGTCGGCCGCACCCGCTGCCGAGGGCGTGGTCCCGGAACTCGTCCGGGAACACGCTGAGCGCGGAGGCCACGAAGCGCGAGGTGCCGTCGGGATGGCTGCAGGCGCCGCGGCCCAGGACCGCCTTGAGCCGCGCCTCCACCATGTCGAGGGCGGTCCTGCCCCCTCCTCGGATCGCGTCCTCCAGTACGTCGGCCAGTGAGGGCAGTCCCCGTACGCACGGGCCGCACTGGCCGGCCGACTCGTTCGCCATCCAGCGGGTCACCCGTGCCACCTCGCCGGCCGGGCAGGTGTCCTCGGGCAGGGGGAGGACCGCCCCCGCCCCCAGCCGCGCGCCCAGCGAGTCGAGGGACTGCCGGGACACCTCCGCGGCGCGGGCGGACCCCGGATCGAGCCATTTGCCGTGATAGCCGCCGACCAGTACGCCCTGGCCGGGATCGGTGCCGCACAGGTCGAGGATGTACGAGAGCGCGGCCCCGGTCGGCGTCTCGACGACGGTGGTGCCGGCGACGGTCAGCAGGACGGTGCCCGGCTCGCTCGGCAGGCCGGTCGTACGGTAGTCCAGCGCGCCGAGCCGTGCGGCGACGGCGAGTTGGGCGTAGGTCTCGGTGTTGGACAGCAGGGTGGGCATGCCGCCCAGGCCCCGCTCGCTGGTCCGCACCTTCTGTCCGGACGGCAGCGTGTCACCCCCGTTGAGGCCGTTGATGTGGGCGGTTCCCTCTCCGGTGACGAACCGCTCCGGGAGCAGTGCCACCCGCACCCGGCGGCCGGCCGGGCCGCGTTCCGCGATGGCGGCCCGTACCGACTGTTCCACGTCCGTCCGGGTGACCCCCACCACGACGTCCTCGGCGGAGATCGCGGCGGCGGCCAGCAGGGCTCCGTCGAGCACCAGATGGGGGGCGTGCAGCAGAAGCGCGGTGTCCTTGAGGCAACTCGGCTCGCCCTCGCTGCCGTTGACGACCACCGCGGTCTGTCCGTCCCCGCCCCGGGCGGACCGCATGACGGCGCGCAGTTTCCGGGCGAAGGGGAAGCCCGCCCCGCCGCGGCCCCGCAGGTCGATGTTGTCGGAGAGGTCGACCAGTTCGTCCGGCCGGTACCGGGGAAGCGAGCCGTGCGCGGTCAGATGGGCGACACGGTCGAGCCTGGGTGCCTGGTCGAGCCCGGCCAGCAGCCTGGGGGCGCCCACGCAGCCCAGGCTGGGGGTCGGAAGGGCGCTCACAGCCACCGGTCCCCGGTGGCGACCTGCTCGCCGTCCGCGCCGAGGCCGCCGCCGGCCCGGCTCGGGGCGTACACGGCGGCGCGCGGTGGGTCGTCGGGCCGGGGCGGCGGCGCCGGCCGGTCGGAGGCGATCGGACGCGTACCCCGTCTGGGCCGCGGCACGGCCGCCAGCACGACGGACGGCTGTGCCGCGGTCTGTGGGCCGGCCGGCCGGGACGTCACGTCGTTCATACGGGACTTGAGGCGGAACGCGAGCACTCCGGCGACACCGGCCAGGCACAGCGCGTAGGCCGCCGTGACCCAGACGTCGGCGGGCCGGCCCGCCTTCAGCCCGTGCACCAGGGACGCGCCCCAGGCGGGATAGGCCCCGAAGTGCAGGGCCCGCCACCACAGGGAGCGGCCCTTGGTGGCGAACGCGCTGCGCACGGCACCGGATATCGCCACGGCGAGGAAGAGGTATCCGGCCAGCGAGCCGAGTCCGATCAGGACCGGCTGGCCGACGTCCGTGAACGGCACCAGCGCCGAGGCCGCCGTCGTACGCTGCTCCGCGATCTTGACCCAGATGTGGAGGGCCAGGAATCCCAGCCCCGCCACCGCGAGGCCGCGGTGCACCCCTTGGGCGAGCAGCCGGTGGCCCGAACCCAGCAGGAGCCGGTCGCTGGCCACCAGCCCCCACAGGACGGTGGAGGTGAGCGAGACGAGCGAGAGCACGCCGGCTCCGTAGTCGAGGAAGTCCCACAGCTGGGTCAGTGCGCCCGCGCGGGCGGCCACGACGAGGGAGACGACGGCCGCGGCGGCGGCGCTGATCACCCCGGGGCGCAGTCTGCCCGCGGTGGGAAGGAGGGAAGGCCGCCGGACGGCCCTCCGGCCGGCGGCCGGAGCCGTTGCCGCTGCCGCGTGACGGCTTCTGCGGCGGGCTCTGTGTGAGCGGGACATGTGAGGCTGGGGCAGGGGCATCCAGTTCTCCTGTGCGCCTGGGCTCCGAGCACTCCACCTGGCGCTCGGGCACCCGGGGGTCGTTGTGTCCTCTGTGCCCGGCAGCGCTGTGAAACTCCGCGCCGGCCGAGGGAACTTGGGGCCGGAGTGCAGCAGCATCGTGGAGCTGCACACCAGCTCCACAGGATTTATCGAAACGTGATAATTTCTCGCACCGCGTCTCCGACGCATCGAACAACACCGGAAGATTCCCCTCCAGCGGAGGTTGCGACTGGCCACCGCGCCGCCTGTCACCTACGCGTCCCGGACGGCAAAATCGCTGCAAAATTACGGGACCGTAAGTGGCCGGACCTCTCCAGGAGGGAGTACGAGGGCCGCAACTCCCGTGCCAGACAAGGATGTTGGCGCGAGGGGCAACCTCGGCGGGCTTGTCGCTCTTCCCCGGACAAGCCTCACCCCGGCACGAACGAGGAAAACGATGTGCGAACTTCTGAACCGCATCTGGTCCCGCCCGCGTGGCGAGTGGACCCGCGTCCTGCGCAAAGAACTGCCCGCGCTGGCCGCCGAGATAGTGGAGGAGCTTCTGCATGGAATTCCGGAATTTTCCGCACTTATCGATGACAACGATGCCATCGATGACGAGTTGCTCAGGCAGTGCGTGGAAGAGGCTCTCCTCACCGCGCTCGGCTACCAGGAGCAAACCCGGGAACAGACACCGGACGAGGACGAGGACCAGGACCGGGACGAGGACCCGGACGAGAGCGAGGACGACATCGCGGACACGGACATGGACATGGACACGGTTGGAGTCGGGGCCGAGACCAAGGCCGGGACCAGTGCCCGGATCAAGGCCGGAATCCCCCTCCAGAGGAACGACGAGTGCGAGGTCACGCACGAAGGCCGCTACGAGGCCGTCCGTGAGGGCGTCCGTGAGGGCGTCCGTGAGGGCGGCCGCGCGGGTGACTGTGCGGGTGACCGTGCACGCGAGGATCTCTTCAAGGCGCTCACCGACGACCGGGCCGCTTCCGAGAGTTCCCTCGTCGAGCTCGCCGAGGCGGCCGGCTGGCCCCTCCCGCCCGCCGTACGGGCCATCGTGCCGGCCTCGCCCGTCGAGGCCCAACAGCTCGCCGCCGTACTGGCCGACGCCCTCACCGGCACGTTCGCGGGCCGGCCTTGCCTGCTGGTGCCCAGTCTCGACCCGGACACCCGCGCGCCTCTGGACCAGCTGCTCCGCGGCCGGTTCGCCGCCGTGGGCCACGCGGTCCCGCTCCGGGACACGGCCTCCTCGCTGCGCTGGGCACTGCGCCTGTTCGCCCTGACGCCCGCCCGCCCGGGCCTGGAACTCCGGGCCGTGTTCGTGGACGACCACCTCTCGACCCTGCTGCTGCTCCAGGACGAACCGCTCGCCCACGCGCTGGCCGCCCGGTGGCTGCGGCCGCTGGCCGACCTGACCCCGCGCCAGAGCGAGCGATTGGAGGTGACCCTCCTCGCCTGGCTGGAGGGCGGCGGCGCCCCCGAGGCCGCCAAAGCCCTGAGCGTGCACCCGCAGACCGTGCGCTACCGGATGCGCCAGCTGGAGAAGCTCTTCGGCACCGGCCTGCGCGACCCCCGTACCCGTTTCGAACTGGAGATGGCCCTGCGCAGTCGCCGGCTGATGGCCCAGGTGCGACGCCAGCACTCGCGCGTGACCCGCAGGGCGGCGCGCGTGATCACCGCGGACTTCACCCCCGTCGTCGTCGGGCGCATGGCCCGTGTCAACGGCCTCTGAAAGCCCCCTGACAGCCCCCGAAAGCCCTCTGAAAGGCTCTGAACGGCCTCTGCACCGCAAGCAGTCCGGCCCGGCCCCGTCGTCACGGGGCCGGGCCGGACTGTTGTGTGCGGTGTTGGCCCGAAGTCGGCTCCGGGCCAACACCTTTCCCGGGGCGGGCGCGGTGGTGGGGGTGAGGAGCGCCCGGCCCGGGAGCGGAAGGGCCCGTACAGGCCCGGATCCCGAGGGAACCGGACCGGTACGGACCAGGGTGGGTCAGCGGCAGGTGCGCCCTTCGTTGATGCAGCTCACGGCCTTGTTCATCAGGCCGTTCGACATCACGTTGATGAAGTCGTCGTGGTCGGTCACCGGCTTGTGCAGCTGCTCGGGGAAGCTGTCCACGGCGATGCGGGCACCCGGCGCCACCCCGTACGTGAGGCGCATCACGAGCTGCGGAATGGCCTTGAAGCCCTGCTGGCAGCGGCCGTTCTTGTCCGGGAAGGCCACGTGTGTCCGGTGGTTGGCGCTGTCGACGTTCCGGCCGTCCCAGCAGCTCTGGAAGGTGAAGGTGCGCACCACGTCGCTGCCCTTGGGGCAGACCGGGTACTTGTCCTTCAACTGGCGGTTCTCGAAGCCGGTGCAGCTCCACGAGGCGTTGGCGTTGGCGTTGCCGTTCGTGAGGGCCTTGGCGTCACCGGTGATGATGCGCAGGAATCGGGGCATCGCGGTGACCTTGCCGACGGGGCTGCCCTTGAAGGTGATCGACACCTGCTTCGGCTTGAGGATGGTGCCGACGTTGGCGTCCTGGCCGCCGCCGGGAGCCTTGGCGTCCCGCTCCGTCTTGCCGTCGCGCAGTCGCAGTACGGGCCAGTAGTAGCTCGACTGGTCGCCGTTCCCACAGGTGGTGCCGGACGCGGCGAGGCTGTCGTTGGTGGAGAAGGCGTCGGTGGTCTCGTTGCCCACGTAATCGTGCATGTGGTGGGCGCCGTTGGAGACACCGGGGGCGACGATCACGTTGTCGGGGTTGAAGTGGCCGTTCTCGTTGCGGCCGCACTGAGAGCTGAAGGACCCCTTGGAGGCGTTCCCCGCGGCGGCGGGGGTGCGTACGTTCGGCTTGACCTTGGTGATGTTGACGAAATCGCTCTTCGCGGGACCGCCCTTCTGCCCGCCGGCGCCGCTCTTGGCGGCGGCGCTCAGATTGCCCCCGCCGCCCGCTTCGGCGTCGTTCGCGACGGGCGCCTCCTTCATCGTGCAGCCGCCCAACGCCTTTATGTCCTGCGGGGGTTGGCCACCGCGGCCGATCGCGTCGGCCATGCCGGAGATGGTCTTGTCCCGCTGTTGCCTGAGCTCACCGAGGAGGGCATCGCCCTTCGCCTCGCCGGCGGCGAGCCGCCGGTAGGCGTCGGCGACCTGGTCGTCCAGCTTGGCGAGACCCTCGTCCACCTCGGTCTTGGCCTGGTCGGGCACGGCGGTGAGCTTCTCCCCGACGTCGGGACAGTCGATGGTGGCCGCCAGCTTCGTCGTGCGGTCGCCCTCCTGGCCCGCGGACGCGTTCCCGGCGACGATGGCGACCCCGCCACCGCCCAGCACGAGGGCGGACACCACAGCCAGGAGCTTGTTCGACAACCGGGGGCGTTTGTGGCCCTTTTGACTCATGCGATCACTTCACTTCGTCGTTCGGACATTGTCGGAGAGCGTGTCGAAGTCGACCAGTCCGCTGTCTTCGAGGACCGTGATGTGGTCCAGGACCGTGGCGTTGGCGGACGTGGCGAGGGCTCGCACCATGGAGTTGCGGGTCTGCGCCCGAATCCCGGCCAGCAGTGCGAAGACCTTTCCGTGCGCTCGGCGCAGCAGCTGGACGAACAATCGCTCGTACTCGTCCCCCTTGGCGCGGGTCAGCTGGCCCAGCCAGTCCTGCTGCTGCGCGGACGGCTGGTTGGGCAGATCGACGCCGAGGGCCTGGCCGACCTGGATGACCTGCCGGTCCAGCTCGGTGTGGCCGTCGACGAGGTGCTCCCCGGCCGTGCGGATCGCGGGGCGCGACCCGCGCTGCTGGGCCTGCCGTCCTGCGGGCAGTTCCCACAGCCCGGCGAGCCGTACCTTGCGGACGAAGTCGCGGTCCGCGGCCGTCAGCGGCCCGTACGCCGTGCTCATCGTCCCGCCGCCGTCGTCGTCGCCCGCCGCCGGACCCGCGACGGCGGCCGAGGCGGTGCTGCCGAATCGGTCCACGGGTATCAGCAGGGCGATCAGGGTGAGGGCAAGCGCGGTGATGACGACACCGCTTCCGATCGTGTATCTCGTGGCCACTGACAAGCTGCTGAAGGATCTCCGCCGCAATGACAGCACTGTGCCTCCTCGCTCCATGGGCCGGGAAAGTGGCGGGGCAGGAGGGGCCGCACGTGCCGTGCGGTGCACACCCGCATTCCCGGGGGTGTCACGGGACGCTAGTGCAGGCGTGGCGCGACTGCGGGAGGACATCACCATCGGACAAACATCCCGGCGGTCCCGCGAAGGGCTGCTATCTTGCCCCGGCCCGCGCACCGGCGGGCCGCGGCCCCGGATCAGCGGGCAGACGTGTCCACGAGGTGGTCGAAGGCCAGGCCGCCGGAGTCCTCCCCGCGTCCCGCGCCGCGGCGGGCGCCGAGCAGCCGACCGCCTGGCCGCCCCGGCCCCGGGTGCGGTTGAACGCCACCGTCAACCGCGAGCCGGACTGCGGGACTTCCTCCTCGTTCACGTAGTAGGCCAGGGGCCGGGCGGGGGCGCAAGGTCGAGTCCCGGCCGCAGCAGCTTCGTCCGGGGCTGTACCGCGTGGTTCATCGCCTCGTACGCGACCGGTGCGAGCGGGCCGGTCCGCCCCGGGCGGCGGATCGAGGCGCAGCCGGTGCGCGAGGCTCTCGGCGGAGAGCTCGCTGCCCCGGCGCGGCTCGCCGGCTCCTCGCTGTCCCGCAGCGCGGCCCGCGGCAGCAGCGCGGACACAAGGGGGTGGCGCTGGTGGGACGTCCCCGAGGGGTCGAGGACGCGGTGATCCTGCGCGCCGCGGCCCAGGTCATGGGCCGGGTCGGGCCGGCCGGGCTCACGCTGGCCGCCGTGGCGCGCGAGGTCGGGCTGGTGCCCGGCACCCTCGTGCAGCCCTTCGGATCGAAGCGCGCCCTCCTCCTGGCCCTCGCCGACCAGTCCGCGAAGGACACCGGTGAACGGGCCGGCCGGGTGCGCCGGGAGCACGCCTCGGCGCTCGGAGCCCTGGCGGCGCTCACGGCGGAATCGGTGGCCGGGATGGACACGCCGGAGACCTTCCCCCATCATCGGGCGTTCCTCTGCATGGACCTCGCCGATCCGCAGCTCTACGAGCACGCCCTGGCCGTGCACCAGGCCCAGGGGCGGGCGGTCGAGGAGCTGCTGGCGGAGGCGGCGGACAGCGGTGAGCTGCGCGCCGGGACGGATGTCGCGGCGCCGGCCCGCACCGTGCAGGCGATCACCGCCGGGGCGGGCCTGACCTGGGCGCCGGGTGATGTTCCGTCAAGCTCCGTTGTCAGTGCCTCCCCATAGTGTGGATACATCACTCGGGGAGCCTCGAAAAGGAGCACAGAGATGTCCGCCAACAAAATCCAGCACAAGGTGAACCACGTCGCGCTGGTAGTGGACAGTTCAGGTTCCATGCACCAGCACCAGAGTCAACTCATTCGCGTCGTGGACGAGTTCGTGGCGGGCCTGAAGGCGGAATCGGACAGCCTCGGTCACGAGACCCGGATCAGCCTCTATTCCTTCGACCACAGGGTGGAGAATCTGGTCTGGGACATGGACGTGAAGCACCTTCCGTCCATGCGGGGCCTGTACAAGGTCAACAATGGCGCCACGGCCCTGATCGAAGCCTCCGTGAAGTCCCTGGACGACCTGGGACACATCTGGGAGGAGTACGGCGAGCACAGCTTCCTCCAGATCGTGGTGACGGACGGCGAGGAGAACGCCTCCGGCGGCGACCGGCGGCACGACGGCGACATGACCATCCTCGGCCCCTGGCTCGACCGGATCGCGGCGAAGATGGGCGCCCTGCCGGGCCACTGGACCTCCGCGATCCTGGTCCCCAACTCCCTGGCGAAGCGCACCGCGCAGAACTACGGCTTCCCGGCCGGCAACATCGCCATCTGGGACGCGGATTCCCAGGAGGGCGTCGAGGAGGCGATCGGCACCGTACGCGCCGCCGCCACCAGCTTCCTCCGAGGGCGCGAGCAGGGCGTGCGCGGCACGAAGAACCTCTTCGCGGTCGGCCAGGACATCTCGGTCGACGACGTCCGGGCGAACCTCGAACCGGTCCCGGCCGACAAGTACCGCCTCCTGAAGGTCGACACGGAGGTCGAGATCCGGTCCTTCGTCGATTCGCACCCGGGCGTGACGTACGAACGCGGATCCTGCTACTACCAGCTGGGCACCCGGGTCCAGGTCCAGCCCGACAAGGAAGTCATCGTCGTCGAGAAGGACACGGACCGCGCCTACACGGGCGACGCCGCCCGTAGCCTTCTCTTCGGCACGGGAATCCAGGGAACGGTCTCGGTAAAGGCGGGCCGAAATCCCAAGTTGGAGGTCTACGTGCAGAGCCGTTCGGTGAACAGGAAGCTCAAGCCGAAGACCCGTCTGCTCATCATGCTCTGAAAGGAAGGCGAGAAGCCTTCTGTTCCCATACGGAACCCACGCGTTCGACGGCTCTCCGATGTTCACGCTGGACCTCACCCGACCATTCGAGGAATGGGCGCGAGGGCCGAGCGCGCGGGCGGCCCGGACAACGCTCCGCATGCTCGGGCCCGCCGGGATCAGGGTGTGCGAGGAGCAGGTGTAGTCGGTCGGCCCGGCGCGGCCGGGCGGAGCCGACGGCGCTCCCCCCCGGCAGGCGCCAGCCGGGAGGGTGGTTCCCGCCGGCGGATGCGAGGGGATCCGCGCGCGCCGGATCAAGGGGGCTTACGGTCGGTCTCGGGCGGTCCCCTCCGGGCCGCACGACACGTCCAGGTAAGAGGTCGAACCTTCATGACGCTCAGCATCCGCAACCAGATCGCAGGCACCGTCACCGCCGTCACCGTCGGCGAGGCCATGGCGACGGTCAAGGTCCGACTGGACGGAGGGCAGGAGATCACCGCGGCCATCACCGCCGACGCCGTCAAGGACCTCGGCCTCAGCTCGGGCTCCGGTGTGAAGGCGCTCGTCAAGGCCACCGAGGTGGCCCTGGCCACCGGCCCGGTCGAGAACATCTCCATCCGCAACCAGCTCACCGGCACGGTCTCCGACGTCGCCACCGGCCCGGCCATGGCCGCCGTGAAGGTGAACGTGAACGGCGGTCACCTGACCGCGGCCGTCACCGCCGACGCGGTCGACGCGCTCGGGCTGTCCGCCGGCTCGCCGGTCGTCGCGCTGATCAAGTCGACCGAGATCTCCCTCGCCACCGCCTGATCCACGGTCAGAGGTCAGGCGCCGCCAGGGCGCCGAACCACACGTGCGTGACGGCGCTGACGTAGCGCGCCCCGCACCGGTCTGAGGGGACCACCAGCTGCGCCCCCGCCTCGTCGAGGTCCTCCCCGTCGAGGCGGGTGGCGAGCAGCACCGGGCTGTCGCCGAAGTCCTCGTCGAGCTCGGCCCAGGCGAGGACGGTGTGGTGCCCGTCCCCGCCGCTGACGGCGAGCAGGAACCGCGAGCGGTCCTTGCGCCGCCGCGCGTCGAAGGCGGGGCCGGCCCCCGCGACCACGTCACGCAGCAGCGCGCCCTCGAACACATGGTGCTGTGGGCCGTTGGTGGCGCAGTCGAACACCACCTCCATGCGGTACTGGGCCCATTCCCGCAGGTCCGCGACGCTCAGGGTCGCCGGGTGGTCCAGGTCTCCGTGCAACATGAGTTTGGCCATACGGGTCCGATGCCCGGACTTCGTCATCGTGGAAACGCATCTGCCGCCCCTATCTCACTATGTGGCTTGCACTTGTGCGAGGTTTCCCCCTCGTGGGCTTGCATTCTCTGCCAGACCACGTCCCGCGTCACCGGCATTTCCGTGAACCGCACCCCCGTCGCGTCGCGCAGGGCGTTCGCGAAGGCCGGGGCCACCGGGTTGAAGGGGCTCTCGGACATGGACTTCGCGCCCAGCGGGCCGATCGCGTCCGAGGTCTCCATGAAGTGCACCTCGGTGCGCGGGACATCGGCGTACTGCGGGAGGCGGTAGCGGCGGAACGCCGCCGTGGTCACCTCCCCGCGCTCGTCCACCCGTACCGTCTCGAAGAGGGTCGCGCCCAGCGCCTGGGCCACACCGCCCTCCACCTGGCCGCGGCACTGCATCGGGTTCATGACCTTGCCGGCGTCCGCCGCGTGCACGCTGCGCAGGATCTTCATCTCGCCGGTGCCGGGGTCCACCGCCAGCCGGAACCACTGGGCGTTGAAGGCGACCGAGCGCGGGGAGCCGCCCCAGTGGCCGTCCGCCGCGATCTCGTCGAGGCTGCCCTTGTCGTACGCGGCCTCGTACAGCTCCTTGAGGGTCACGGTCCGGCCCGCGCAGTCGAAGGCCTCGGCCTCCAGCGTGCACAGGTGGCGGGCGACGCCCGTGTGCCGGGCCGCGAAGGTCTGGAGGCGCTCCGCGAGGGAACCGGCCGCCAGCATCACGGCCTTGCCCGCCACCACCGTGCCGGCCGAGCCGAAGGCGCCCGTGTCGTGGCGGACGACGTCCGTGTCCGACTGGCGGACCGTGATCCGGTCGACGGTGGTGTTCAGCGCGCCGGCGGTGATCTGCTTGTGGACGGTGGTGGTGCCGTTGCCGAACTCCGCCGTGCCCACCGCGATGTCGTACGTGCCGTCGCGCAGCAGGCTGACCCACGCGTCGGCGAAGTGGCCGCCCGGGGGGCCGGTCGCGATCATCGCGACCGCCGAGCCGGTGCCGGTGAGCCAGCCCTCCGGCACGTCCTCGTGGCTGCGGTCCTCGGCGATGGCCTTGCGGACGACGTCCATGCACTGCTTCATCCCGTACGAGGCGATGAAGAGGTCCTCCTCGTGGCCGATCGGGGTCACCATGTGGTCGCCGGCGCCGATGACGTTCTTCTCGCGGAGCACGAGCGGGTCCATGCCGAGCCTGAGGGCGAGCTCGTCCATCGCCGATTCGAGGGCGAACAGGACCTGGCCCAGGCCGTAGCCGCGGAAGGCGCCCGCCGGTACGCCGTTGGTGTAGACGGAGTACGCCTCCACCTCCTTGTTCGGCGCCTTGTAGACGGCGAAGGACTCGCCGACGCTGTGGAACATGACGGCCGGGCCGTGGTTTCCGTAGGCGCCGGTGTTGGAGAGCACGCGGATGCGGAGCGCGGTGAGGGTGCCGTCCGCCTTGGCCCCGATCTTGATGGTGATCTTGAAGGGGTGGCGGGTGGTGGCCCCGTGGAACTGCTCGGCCCGGGTGAATTCGAGTTTCACCGGGCGCCGCAGCTTCAGGGCGGCGAGGACCACGATGTCCTCGGTGAGCATCTCCTGCTTGCCGCCGAACCCGCCGCCCACGCGGCCCGCGACGACGCGGACCTCGTCCTCGTTCAGGTCGTAGAGCGCGCACAGCGCCCGCCGGGTCAGGAACGGCGCCTGGGTGGAGGAGCGGACGGTGATGCGCTCGCCGTCGCCCTCCTCCTTGGGCTCGAAGTACGCGACGCTGCCGTGGGTCTCCAGGCTGGCGTGCTGCACGCGCTGGGTGTGGAAGGTCTCCTCGTAGACCACGTCGGCCTCCGCGTAACCCTTCTCCATGTCGCCGATCGTGTGGTGGACCTCGCCGCACACGTTGTTCTCGGCGCGGAAGATCCCCGACTCGGGGCCCTTGGGGTGGAGGACGGGGGCGCCCGGCAGCATGGCCTCCTCCGGGTCGACGACGTACGGGAGTTCCTCGTACGTGACGACCACGCGGCGGCAGCCCTCCTCGGCGGCCTGCTCGCTCGTCGCGACCACGGCGGCCACGCGCTGGCCGACGAAGCGGACCACGTCGTCCAGGACGCGGGTGTCCATCGGGTCCTCGGTGGGATGCTCGTGCCGGGCGGAGGAGTACAGCCGGTCGGGGGCGTCGTGGTGGGTGAACACGGCGTGCACGCCGGGGACCTGGAGGGCGTCGGTGGTGTCGATGGAGAGGATGCGGGCGTGCGGGTGCGGGGAGCGCAGCAGCTTCATGTGCAGCAGCCCCGGTACCTCGACGTCGAAGGTGTAGCGGGCGGTGCCGGTGACGACCTGGGGTCCGGCGGGGGCGCCGATGCTCTTGCCCACCGCCTGGCCCGCGCAGGGGCTCTCGGTGTGCTTGACCCCGCGCACGGCGTCCTCGATGGCGCGGTAGCCGGTACAGCGGCAGATGTTGCCCTTGAAGGCGCGCGGGAGGTCGTCGAGCTTGCCGTCGTCGTGGGCGGTGCCCTGCTCGGCCTGGAGGGCGGCGGTGGTCATCAGGAAGCCGGCGGTGCAGAAACCGCACTGGAAGCCCTGGGCGTCGAGGAACTGCCGCTGGGCGGGGTGCAGCTCGCCGCCCTCCTTGGCCAGGCCCTCGACGGTGGTCACCGAGCGGCCCTCGGCGCGGACGGCGGGATAGAGGCAGGAGTGCACCGGCTGCCCGTCCACGTGTACGGTGCAGGCCCCGCAGTCGCCCTGGTCGCAGCCCTTCTTCACGCCGAACCAGCCGCGCTCGCGCAGGTAGGTGCGCAGGCACTGGCCCGCTCGCGGCTCCTCCTCGAAGCGCTGCTTGTTGATCTCGATCTCGTAGCTCATCGGGAAGCCTCCTCGGGCGTGAGTTCGCGACGGATCTCCTCCGCCAGGCGCAGCGCCATGTGCCGCCGCCAGGCGGGCAGGCCGTGGATGTCGTCGAACCACTCCTCGGGCCGGACGGCTTCGTCGACGGCCTCGCGCAGCTCGGCGGCCGTGGGCGGCAGCGCGAACCAGAAGCGGAAGGGTCGCGCGGTGGCCGCGGTGACCGTGACCGTGAGGGAGCCGTCGGCGGGGTCGGACGCGCCGATCACGAGGGCGCCGGAGCGCCCGAGCCCGTAGAGCGAGGCCTGCCGGAAGGCCGTACGGGAATCCAGGGCGCGCGCGGGCAGCCGCACCGAGCGCAGCAGCTCGCCGTCCTTCAGGTCCTTGACCCCGGCGCCGAGGACGAAGTCGGAGACCGGGAGGCGGCGGGTGGCGCCGTCCTGGCCCTGGAGGAGGACGGTGCCGTCGAGGGCCGCGGTGAGGGAGATCATCGGGCCGGCGGGCAGGCCGTTGCAGAGGTTCCCGCCGACCGTGGCCATGTTCCAGATCTTGAAGCTGGCGAGGAAGGCGCGGCAGCACTGCTCGAAGAGCGGGGCGGCGGTGGTCGGCAGGGTCCGGGCGAACCGCGACAGCTCGGTGATGGTGCAGGTCGCGGCGATGTCGAGGGAGCCGTCGGGCTGCCAGGACAGGGGCGGCCAGCCCATCCGGGAGAGGTCGACCAGGCGGCGGATGTGCGGCTGTGGCTCGGAGAAGAGGTACGTACCGCCGCCGAGCCAGGCGTCGCCGGGACGCCAGGGTTCGCGGCGCCGCGCGTCGCGTACGTCGAGCACTGTGTTGAGGTCCAATTCGCGCCACCGGCCTTTCCGGTCACAGGGGGTTTTCGCCAGTGAAGCAAGGCATCGGGGGCGAAACGACTGGTCCCGGCCACGGAAAGGAACGAGGCGGCCGGGGGTCGTTCTGGAGAATCAACCAAGAGGCTCACCGCGTGGTTCGCCTAGCATTTACGATGGCTCAGCCTCTATTCACCTCGCGAATGTGGGCGCTGCCCACCGCAAGGAGTCCCGCCGTGCACGTCCTCGACCTGCTCCAGCTCGACAGCCTCGGCCTCAGCCTGCTCTGGGGAGAGGAAGCCCTTCTCGGCCAAGAGGTCGTCGGGGTCACCGCGACCGACCTGGAGGAGCCCGGCCGGTTCCTGGGGCCCGGAGAGCTCGTGCTGAGCGGACTGGTGTGGTGGTCCGAGGGGGACGAGGCCAAGGCGGATCGTTTCGTCACCGCCCTCGCCGATGCCGGTGCCACCGCGCTGCTCGCCGGGGAGGAGACCCACGGGAGGGTCCCCGACGAACTGGTGGCCGCCTGCCGGGCCCACCGGGTGCCGATCGTGGCCGTCCCGGCCCGGACCAGCTTCCGGGCGGTGACCGAAGCGGTGTACCTGCGTCAGTGGGGCGACCTGAGCCGGCGTCCGACCCGGCTCTTCGCCCTGCCCGAGAACGTGCGCGGCGAGCTGAGCCGGCTCGTCGAGGGCGGTGCCGGCCCCGCCGAACTGCTGGACCGGGCCTGCGCGCACCTGGGCCGGGTGTCCTGCTACCTGCTCACCGCGAGCGGCCGCACGGTGGCCCGTACCCCGTCGGCGCCCGAGCTCCCCGCCGCCCGGGCGTCGGCCGCCTCCGCGCGGGGCGGGGTCTGGCTGCGGATCGAGGCCGAGAGTTCCCCGTACGACGCCTGGCAGCTGCACGTCCCGGCCCCGGACGCGGCGCCTCCGCGCGTGCTCCACGAGATCGCCGACGTGCTCGCCCAGTGCCGCGGCGGCCAGGCGCGCCGGCTCGCCGCGGACCGGGTGGCCGGACAGCGGCTGATCGCCCTGCTGGAGGGGACCCCGGCGGGCCCCGCACCGGCGGACACGGGGGCCCTGGAGGAGGCGCTGGCCGCGGCCGGGCTGCCCCCGGGCGGGTCGTACCGGGTCCTGACGGCGACCTCGGGCGACGCCCTGGCGGAGGGTCTGCGGCACCTCGACAACGCCTCGTACGCAGTGGGGGGTTCGGTGGCGGTGCTGCACGAGGACCCGGACTCCGCGGGCGACGCGGCGGACCGGCTCCGCGCGGTGTGGCCGCTGCTGCGGCGGTGCGGTGGGCCGCAGGCGGACCTCCGGCTGGGCGTGGGGGCCAAGGCCGCGGGAGCGGAGGGGCTGCGCGCCTCGCTCAGCCAGGCCCGGTTCGCGCTGACGGCGGCGGACGAGGCCGTTCCGGTGCGCGAGGCCGAACAGTTGGACACCCTCGCCGAGCTGATGGCGGGGGTCCCGCCGGAGGTACGGTCCGTGTTCGCGACGCGGATCCTGGGGGCGCTCGGGGACGGGATGCTGCGGGAGACCCTGGAGGTCTTCCTGGCGAACAACTGCTCCTGGGCGCGCACGGCGGAGGCGCTCCACCTGCACGTCAACACCGTGCACTATCGGATCGAGCGGGTGGAGGTCCTGACGGGCCGCGACCTGTCCCGCCTCGACCACAAGCTGGACCTGTACGCGGCGCTGCGCTGCGGGTGACGGGGCGCCGGGCCGCGGGTGACGGGGCGCCGGGCGAGTGACCGGGGCGGGGGAGGATGACCGGGCGGGGGAGGGCGACCGCGCGCCCGGCGGGCAGGGGCCGGCCCGGCTACGTCAGGTCGATGTGGACCTCGGTGGACTTCACGCGGGCCGTCACCATCGCCCCGACCGTGATGCCGAGCTCCTCGACCGACTCCCTGGTCACCACGGCCACCACCCGGTGCGGCCCCGACTGGATCTCCACCTGGGCCGCCACGTCGTCGAGCCGCACGGCGGTGACGATCCCGGCGAAGGCGTTGCGGACGGACGTGACGGCCGTGCCCGACGGCAGGGGACGCAGCCCGGCGGCACGGTCCTTGGCGAAGGCGGCGAGGGCCACCCCGTCGACGATCCGCGATCCGTCCGGGCCGCGGCCTGCCGGCAGCCGTCCCGTCTCGGCCCACCGGCGGACGGTCTCGGGGCTCACGCGCAGCAACTGGGCGGCCTGCCCCATGGAATACGACGGCACGCCCGCAGCATAGGGGGTGCCCCGCCGGTCCCGCCGGGCGGGAGACGCCGAGGCACCCGGGCCGGCGGTCCCGGGTGCCTCGCCGTGCTCTTGCCTGCCGCCGGTGGCTGCCGCGCCTGGCGGCACTGGCCCGTTCGGGGGCCGGTGACGACCGTGCCCGTCTGTACCGGTTCCGGCTCGTTGCCCTCACAGTGCAGCGGTCCGGTGACCCGGTTGGACCGGAAGCGGGGCCGCTCTGCCACGAGGGCAAAGGAAAAGGCAAGGAGGTAGAACCACTCCTTGCCACTCTCAACTTATAGCGCACAGGGGGGCTTGCGGCAAGGCCCCGGCCGTGAGGCAAACTTCGCGGACCGAGGTCCGACCTGCAGAAACGGGAGATCCGCCACGTGTGTGTGCTGTTGTCGAGTTGTCCGTCGTACGACCTCGGATCGGAGCTGATGCCGTGAACTCCCTGACCACAACCAGCGCGTTCGACCTTCCCGAGCGCCTCTCCGGCAAGGCCGAAGCGGCGCTGATCGACCGCGACGAGCAGCACTTCGCGGCCATCTCGGAGAGCCTCGCCCAGTCGATCGCCGAACTGTCCGACCGCCTGGAGGCCGCGCGCAAGGCGCCCGGTGGCATCGGCCGCGAGGCGATGGACCGGGACGCGGAGATCCACCGCCTGACCAGTCGCCTGCGCACCCTGCGCCGCTTCGGCCTGGACCTGTGCCTGGGGCACGTCGTCGGCGCGGACGACGCCGAGCCCGTCTACATCGGACGCCTCGGCCTCACCGACAGCACCGGGCACCGGCTGCTGGTCGACTGGCGTTCCCCCGCGGCCGAGCCGTTCTTCGCGGCGACCCACGCGCATCCGATGGGCCTGGCGAGCCGCCGCAGGTACCGCTGGACCCGCGGCCGGATCAGCGACTACTGGGACGAGGTGTTCACCGCCGACGGGCTCGAAGGGCACGCCGCGCTCGACGACCAGTCCGCCTTCATCGCCAGCCTGGGCACCAACCGCTCGCCGCGGATGCGCGACGTGCTCGCCACCATCCAGGCCGACCAGGACGCCGTCATCCGGGCGGGATCCCGAGGGGCCCTCGTCGTCGACGGCGGACCGGGCACCGGCAAGACCGTCGTCGCCCTGCACCGGGCCGCGCACCTGCTCTACTCCGACCCCCGCCTCGGCCACCGCCGCGGCGGCGTGCTCTTCGTCGGTCCGCACGAGCCCTACCTGGCCTACGTCGCCGACGTCCTGCCCAGCCTCGGCGAGGAGGGCGTGCAGACCTGCACCCTGCGCGACCTCGTCACCGAAGGGGCCGCGGCGGCGGTCGAGACCGACGCGGACGTGGCCCGGCTGAAGTCGTCCGCGGGCCTGGTGAAGGCGATCGAGGCGGCCGTCCGCATCTACGAGGAGCCGCCCACCGAGGGGATGGAGGTGGAGACCCCCTGGTCCGACCTGTGGCTGAGCGCCGACGACTGGGCGGTGGCGTTCGACGCGGTGGAGCCCGGCACCCCGCACAACGAGGCGCACGACCAGATCCGGGAGGAACTGGCCACGATCCTCATGGACAAGGACGACGGCGACGCCCCGCCCCACCTGCTGCGGAGGGCGCTGCTCCAGGACCGGGCGCTGCTCAAGGCCCTGCACCGGGCGTGGCCGATGATCGAGGCGACCGACCTCGTCGGGGACCTGTGGTCGGTGCCCGCCTACCTGCGCAAGTGCGCTCCCTGGCTCGGCCCCGACGAGGTGCGCGCGCTGCAGCGTACGGACACCCACGCCTGGACGGTGTCCGACCTGCCGCTCCTGGACGCGGCCCGGCAGCGGCTCGGCGACGCGGAGGCCTCCGTACGCAAGCGCCGGCACGACGCGGCCGTCGCCGCCGAACGCGCGCGCCGGTCCGACGCCATCGACAGCCTGCTGCAGAACGTCGTGCTCGACGAGAGCGAGGGCGCGGTGGGGATGCTGCGCGGCGCGGACCTGCAGGACACCCTGGTCGACGAGAGCGCACTGTCGCGCGCCGAACCGGACCTGCTGGGCGGCCCGTTCGCCCACATCGTCGTGGACGAGGCCCAGGAACTGACCGACGCGGAGTGGCAGATGCTGCTGCTGCGCTGTCCGTCCCGGAGCTTCACCATCGTCGGCGACCGCGCGCAGGCCCGACAGGGGTTCACGGAGTCGTGGCGGGAACGGCTCGAACGGGTCGGGCTCGACCGGATCGACGTGGCCTCCCTGAGCGTCAACTACCGCACGCCGGAAGAGGTCATGGCGTACGCCGAGCCGGCCATCCGCGCCGCGCTCCCGGACGCCAACGTGCCGACCTCCATCCGCAGCAGCGGGATCCCCGTCGCACACGGCTCCGTCGCGGAGCTGGACTCGGTCCTCGACACGTGGCTCGCCGCGCATGCCGAGGGGGTCGCCTGTGTCATCGCCACCGGTGACCTCGGCGAGGGCGCGATCCGGCCGGCGTCGCGCGTCCGGTCGCTGACGCCGGAACTGACGAAGGGGCTCGAATTCGACCTCGTCGTCCTCATCGACCCGGAGACGTTCGGCGAGGGCGTCGAGGGAGCCGTCAGCCGCTACGTCGCGATGACCCGCGCGACCCAGCAGCTCGTCATCCTCACGAGCTCCTAGGCCGTCCTCGCCAAGGGACGGGCCGCCGGGCGGAGGCGGCCCGCCCACTGCCCCCGTGCCGGGTCAGCGGCGGGGTGCCATGTCGTAGGTGACCCACATGGTGCGGGTGGCCACCTGGTCGTACTTCGACCGCGCGCGGTGGTTGTCGTCCGCGGTGATCCAGCGGACCACGCTCCAGCCGCGCTCGGCCGCGAGTTCGCGCAGGGCGGCGAGCAGCCGGTCGGCGGCGCCCGAGCCGCGGTGTTCGGGCGCCACGAACAGGTCGTCGAGGAAGCAGCCGACCGTCGCGGAGAGCGGCCGGGCGAAGGGGCGGTAGTGGGCGAGACCGAGGAGGCGGCCGGAGGCGTCCTCGGCGACCAGGGCGCTGACCTCGTGGCCGGGGTCGGTCACCCAGGACCAGACGGTGGCGGCGGCCTCCTCGGTCTGCTCCACCTTGTAGAAGTCGGCGTACCCGCCGTAGAGGGCGCGCCACTGGGCGAAGTCCTCGGCCCGTACGGCACGCACGTGGATGTCGGACATGTGACGGGGCTCCCGTGATCGAAGGAAGGCGGTGGGGGAGGAGCGCACGCGCTCCTCCCCCGGGGCAGGGAATCGATCATGCGGGAGCCGGGCGGCCGCGTCAGGTGCCGGGATGGAGCAAGACGGGCCGCCGGGGTGCCACGGTGGACGGGTGGCCCACCGCACCGGGCCGCCAGGCGCTGTGGGTCAGGACCCGGCGGTGCGGTCAGGCGGGCGGCTGGACGATGTTGACCATCCAGATGGTGCCGAAGCGGTCCGTGCACATGCCGAAGACGTCGCCCCACATCTGCTTCTCCAGCGGGACCGTGACGGTGCCGCCGGCGGAGAGCTTGGACCAGTAGTCGCGCAGTTCGTCGGCCTCGTCGCCGCTCACGCTCACCGAGATGTTGTTCCCGGGCTTGTTCTCCGAGCCCGGCGGGTTGTCGGCGCCCATGAGCGTGAAGCCGTTGGGGGTCTCGAGCATGCTGTGCATGATCATGTCGTCGGAGCCCCCGGCCTCCTTCCCGCTGCCGAAGTCACCGTACGTGTTCACCGTCAGGGTGCCGCCGAAGACCCCCTTGTAGAAATCCATGGCCTGCCGGGCGTTGCCGTTGAAGCTGATGTACGGATTGAGACGAGAAGGCACGGGTTTCCCTTTCGCGAAGATGCGGCATTTTTTGCCAGATTAGGCGAAACGCCGCCGATGGCACGGCCCGACTCCCCGGCCCTCGCGGCACCCCGTTCGCGAAAAAAGACCCCATGGCCGACTGGGTGCGCCCCGGGGCCCGCCACCGCGCGATCACCGCGCGATCACGGCGCAATCACGGCGGCGTCCGCATAATGGGTGGAGGTATCGACGGGCGGAAGGGGTCGTCTCGTGCCATCGGCTCGGCCGGGGGGCGAGGAGGCTCACGGCCCGTTCTGGTCCGAGCCGGGGACGCTGCTGGAGCACGTGCGCGTGGCCGTCTTCGGCATCGACGACCACGGCCTCGTCTGCTACTGGGGGCCCGGCGCGGGGGAACTCTTCGGGTACGACTCCGCCGCCATCCTGTCGAAGCCCGCCGCCCTCCTCTTCGCCGACGAGAACGGCGGCGAATCCGTCTCCGGTGCCCGGCTGGCGGAGAACGGCAGAACCCTCGGGTACTGGAGGGGCCGGCTGGCGGCGCGACACCGCGACGGCACGGCCTTCGACTGCGGCTTCCGGGTCTTCCCCGTCACCGGAGCCGGCAGCGGTCCGGTGGTGATGGGCCTGGCCAGCCGCAGCGACGAGCTCGACCGCGTCAAGACCAACCTCGCCTTCCTCGACGCCCTCTTCGAGACCTGCCCGATCGGTCTGGTCATGCTCGACCCGGACCTCCGGTACGTCCACCTCAACCAGGTGCTCGCCGACATGGACGGCCTGCCGATCGAGGCGCACCTCGGGCGCCGCATGGACGAGATCATGATCATGTCCGACGGGGGCGAGTACGAGCGCATGCTCCGCGCCGTCGCCCAGGGCGGCGAACCGGTCGTCGGGGCGCTGGTGGGCACGCGCCCGCAGGGGCATCCGGACCGCGACCAGGTGCGGTCGGTGAGCTTCTTCCCGCTGAGCGAGGCGGTCGGCTCGCGACCGGGGGTGGGCGGACTGATGGTCGACGTGACGGACCGGGAACAGGCCATCCTGGAAGCCACCGCCAGCCGCCGGCGCCTCGCCCTGCTGGACGGGGCCTCCACGCGCATCGGGACCACCCTCGACGTGAACCAGACGGCCCAGGAGCTGGTCGACGCGTCCATGCCGGACTTCTGCGACGGCGCCGTGGTCGAAGTCGTGGAGTGGATGGACGAGTCGGAGGACTTCGACCCGGCGCGGCCGCTGTACACCCGCAGGATCGCCTCCGGGACGATCCTCCCCGGGCCGGCGATCGAGCTCGTCAGCGGGGTGGACAAGATCCGCTACCCGCCCGGCTCCGTCATGCACGACATGCTGGGCACCGGACGCGCCCTCTCCGCCGTCGTCAACGAGGAGTTCCTGGCCCGGAGCGTCGCCATCGAGTCACGCGCGCGCCTCTTCGCCGAGAGCGGGGTGACCGGGGTCCTCGTCGCCCCGCTCATCGCCCGGGGCACCGTACAGGGCATCGCCATGTTCGGCCGGTCCGCGGGCCGGCCGGCCTTCACCCAGGACGACGTCAACCTCGCCGGCGAGCTCGCCTCGCGCGCCGCGATCTGCCTCGACAACGCCCGTCTGTACTCCCGAGTCCAGGACATCGCCCTCACCCTGCAGCGGGCGCTGTTGCCCACCGCCCTGGCGAGCAGCCCCTACGTGGACGTGGCCCACCGGTACGTGCCCGGCAGCCGGATCACCGAGGTCGGCGGGGACTGGTACGACGTGATCAACCTGTCCGACGGGCGGGTCGCGCTCGTGGTGGGCGACGTGATGGGGCACGGAGTGACGGCGGCCGCCGCCATGGGCCGCCTCCGCATCACCACCCAGGCCCTGTCCCGGCACGACAGCGAACCCGACGACCTGCTCACCGAGCTCGACGCGTGCGCCCGGGAGAGCGGCATCGAGCTCGCGACCTGCCTGTGCATCGTCTACGACCCGCGGAGCGGACGCGCTCGCATCGCCAGCGCCGGCCACCCCCCGCCCCTGGTGCTGCACCCGGACGGCACCGTGGAGACCATCGGCGAGGTCCTCGGCGTCCCGCTCGGTGTCGGCGGCTGCCCCTTCCGGGCGACGGAGGTCGAACTGCCGAAGGACGCGATCCTCGTCCTCTACACCGACGGCCTCATCGAAGCGCGCGGCCGGGACATCGAGGCCGGCCTGGACGCGCTGCGCACCGAACTGGCCAAGGGACACGGCTCGTTGGATGAGCGGGCGGACCGCGCCCTCGCCGGCCTGCTGTCCGCCCCGCCGACCGACGACACCGTCCTCGTCCTCGCCCGGGTCCACCGCGCGCCGTGAACGCACGGACTACGATCGTGTGACGGCAGGAGCGGCCCCGCCGAAGCGCGGCAGCCGTAGTGGGGCTGCCGTAGTGGGGCTGCCGTACCGCACGGCCGAGGAGACCGCTCTTGTCCGACTCCGACGAGATCACGCGCTGGTTGTCCGCGCGCGCCCTGCCCCTCACCACCCTTTCCGCCGGCGAACCGTACGAGGACCTGCGGCCGTTGTACGAGGTCCTGAAGGGTGTGCGCGTCGTAGGCCTCGGTGAATCCACCCACGGCACACGGGAGTTCTTCCTGCTCAAGCACCGGCTGCTGGAATTCCTGGTCCGCGAGATGGGGTTCAGGGCGCTGGCGATGGAGGCCAGCGAATCGGCGGCCCTGGCCGTGGACGCCTACGTGGCGGGCGGCGCGGGCGATGCCGGGCGCCTGGTCTCCCGGCTGGACTTCTGGACCTGGCGGACCCACGAGATCCTCGCGATGGTCGAGTGGATGCGCGAACACAACCGCACGGTCCCGGCCGCCGACCGGGTGCGCTTCGTCGGCATCGACCCGCAGCGCTGCGCGGACTCCGCCGCCGCGGTCGGCACCTTCCTGGAGCAGGCCGCGCCCACGACCGCCGAGTCCGTACGGGAGAGCCTGCGCGTCCTCGCCGCCTGCCGGCCCGGGGCGCGGCCGGACCCCGCCCGGCGTCTGTACGAGGAGGCCGGTGAGCTGGCCGGCTTCCTGGAGGAGCACCGGGCGCGCCTCGCCGCCCGCACGAGTCCCGAGGCGGCCGACGACGCGATCCGGCACGCGCGGATCCTGGTCCGCTGCGCCGATCTGATCACCCTGCCCCTGGAGCCGGACCCCGGAGAGGAGAGCCTGTACGCCGTCCGGGACCGCCACATGGCCCGGGCCGTCGACGCGCTGGTGGACGGCACCGGCGAGCGTGTCGCCGTATGGGCGCACAACGGGCACATCGCGAAGGGCACGTACGGGGCCGGGGTGCCCGCGCTCGGGAGCCTGCTGCACGCCCGCCACGGCGAGACCTACTACGCACTCGGCCTGCTCTTCGGGAAGGGCCGGTTCCGGGCCCGCCGGGGCATCGGCACCGCCGGCCCGGCGGTCCCGCACCGCATCGGCGGCGACGGCCGCTCGGTCGAATCCCGGCTGACGGCCGCCGTACCGGGCGACTACCTGGTCGACCTGCGGGGCGGGGAGGCGCAGGCGGTGCCCGCCGTACGGGAATGGCTGCGCGGGCCCGGCCAACAGCGCAGCTTCGGCGCCAGCGTCCCCCGGTTCACCTACCGCTTCCACCTCGCACCGCTCGTCCCCGCCCAGGAGTACGACGGCCTCGCCTTCGTGGCGAAGTCGACCTGCTCCCGCCCCCTGGCGTGATCCCATGTGCGCCGGGGCAGGGCTCACGCGTCAACGGCACACACACCAGGAGGTTCCACATGGCCGGCTCGGCCCGGCACCGGCTGTTCTCGCACGGCACGCTGCGGTTCCGCGAGGTCCGGCTCACGCGGTTCGGCAGGCTGCTCGAAGGGACGCCCGACGCACTGCCCGGATACCGGATGACCTACGCCAGGACCCAGGTCGTCCCGCGCTCGGGCACGAAGGCATGGGCCTACCTGGACGCCTACCTGGAGGCGACGCCGGCCACCTCCGCCTGATCCGGCTGCCCGCCGGTCGCCGCCCCACCGCGCTCGCGGCCGACCACATCGCCCCTGTCAGTGGTGTACGTCACAGTTGAGGGAAGTGGCAGCACGTACCCGGCGTCCGAGGTGATCTCCATGAGGAACGCGATCCAGGCCGAAGGTCTGGCGAAGCGGTTCAAGCAGACCCGTGCACTGGCCGGTGTGGATCTCCAGGTGCCGGCCGGCAGCGTCCTCGGCCTGCTCGGTCCCAACGGAGCGGGCAAGACGACCGCCGTCCGCATCTTCGCCACCCTCCTGCAGCCGGACGCCGGGCGCGCGGAGGTCGGTGGGTACGACGTCGTGCGGCAGGCGGGCCGGGTCCGGGCGCTGATCGGGCTGACGGGCCAGTACGCCGCCGTGGACGAGAACCTCACCGGTACGGAGAACCTGCTGATGATCGGGCGGCTGCTCGGCCTGCCGCGCGGCCAGGCCCGGGCGCGGTCGGCGGAACTGCTCGGCCGCTTCCAGCTGAGCGACGCGGCGGGACGGGCCGCCAAGACGTACTCGGGCGGCATGCGACGACGTCTCGACCTGGCGGCCAGCCTGGTGGGGCGGCCCCGGATCCTCTTTCTGGACGAGCCGACCACCGGTCTCGATCCGCACAGCCGCGGTGAGGTCTGGGACATGCTGCGCACGCTGGTCTCGGAGGGCGTGACGGTCCTGCTGACCACGCAGTATCTGGACGAGGCGGACCGGCTGGCCGACAGCATCGTCGTGATCGACAAGGGCCGGGTGATCGCCAACGGGACGCCCGACGGTCTGAAGTCGCAGGTCGGCGGCCAGGTGCTCCAGCTGAGGCCGGCCCACGCCGCCGACCTCGACACGGCGCACGCCTTGCTCACCGAGGAAGCGGGCTCCCGGGCCAAGATCGAGGGCGACGAGATCACCGTGCCGGTCAAGGACCCGGAGCTGATGCCGAGCGTGGTGCGCCGGCTGGACCAGGCGGGCATCGCCGTGGCCGAGCTGACCCTGCGGCGCTCTTCCCTCGACGAGGTGTTCATGGTCCTCACGGGCCACCGGGCCGAGCCGGCGCCCGAGCAGGGCGAGGGCGACGACGAGCAGTACGCGGCAGCGGGGAGCCTGTCATGACCACCGCCTCCACCTCCCTGACCGACACCCTCGGCGGCAGCGGCCGGGTGCACCCCCTGGCGGCCCTGCGGCAGACGGGGACGCTGGCGTGGCGCAGCCTGGTCTCCGTCAAGCACAACCCGCTGGAACTCGTCGACTACAGCATTTCGCCGATCATGTTCGTGTTCCTGTTCACCTACGTCTTCGGCGGACAGATGGCCGGATCCCCGCAGGAGTACCTCCAGTACGCGCTCGCCGGGATCATCGTCCAGAACACGCTCTTCATGAGCATGTACACCGCCATGGCCCTGAACACCGACCTCACCAAGGGCGTCTTCGACCGCCTCCGCAGTCTGCCCATCGCCCGCGGGGCGCCGCTGTTCGGCCGCATCACGGCCGACCTGGCCAAACAGCTCTGGGCGATGCTCCTGATGATCGGCCTCGGCGCCCTGCTGGGCTTCGAGGTCACCGGCGGCGCCGCGGGCTTCCTCGGCGGGCTCCTGCTGCTGCTGACCTTCGCCGCCGCCGTCGCGTGGACGGCGGTACTGATCGGGATGCTGGCCGGCGACGCGGAGAAGGTGCAGGTCTTCGCCTTCACGCTGATCTTCCCGATCACCTTCACGAGCAGCGCGTTCGTGGAGGTCGACACGATGCCCGGCTGGCTCCAGGCCTGGGTGAACGTCAACCCCGTCACCCACCTGTCGGACGCCTTCCGGGGCCTGCTGCTCGGCACCCCGGCAGGCGAGGCGATCATGTGGTCCCTGATCTGGGCCGCGGGCATCGCCGTGGTCTTCATGCCCCTGGGCATGCGCGCGTACCGTTCCAGGGCTTGAGGACGCGGGCACCGGCCGGTGGGCCCGCCCGGGTGTGCCCGGGCTCAGCTCCGCGCCGGGGCGAGCACCACGAAGTCCGCGTTCGCGAGGTCGAGGCAGACGGCGAGCCGGCCGACGCCCTCGGCGTCCTCCGGTCCCCTCTGCACGCTGCCACCGTTCCCGGTGACCCTGGCGACCGCGGCGTCGCAGTCGTCGACGGCGAAGACCGGGTGCCAGTACGGCCGCCCGCCCGTCAGGGCGAGGTGCTCCTCGGGCAGCTCCATGAGGCCGCCGTGCATGCGCTCCTCGGGCAGCCCGGCCGGGGTGATCAGGGCGTACGTGCCCCCGCCGCCCGGCAGCGGCATATCGCTGAACCGCCAGCCGAGGAGACCGCCGTAGAACTCCTTGGCGGCCGCGGCGTCGCTCGTGTACAGCTCCGTCCAGCACAGTGAGCCCGGCTCGTCCACCAGCTGGACCCCGCTGTCCTTGCCCGGCTGCCACACGGCGAACTGGGCACCCAGCGGGTCGTCGTACTGCGCCATCCGCCCCCACTCGTCGAGGTCCCTCGGCGGCACGCGCACCGCGCCTCCGGCGCTCTCGACGGCCCGGGTCGTGGCGTCCGCGTCGGCGACGCTGTAGTAGACCATCCAGGCCGAGCGTGCTCCCTCCTCGGTGAGCTTGCCGAGCCCGGCGACGATCTTGCCGTCCTTCCGGAACATCCCGCCTTCCAGCTCCTCGCTCTCGCCCATGGGCTCGTAGTCCCATCCGAGCACCGCGCCGTAGAAGGCCGCGGCGGCGGGGACGTAGGGCGCGCCGAGGTCGATCCAGCAGGGGGAACCGGGGACGAAGTCAGTGGTGATCATGGTCGATCCCTTCGCTACTGGAGTTCGGACAGGTCGACCGAGTCGGCGGGGGCGGGGGGTTTGGCCCGGACGGGCTCGTCGAAGGCGGAGAAGGAGGCCTCCACCCGCTCGCCGGAGCCGTCGGTGCCCTCGATGCGCAGGAGGTACGGCTCGTCCTCGGTGGAGACCTGGTAGCTGCCCGTCCTGTCGTCCTGCCGGCTGTTGACGGTGATGGCCGGCCGGCCGTCAACGGTGGTGCGCGCACCCTTGTCGAGCTGTTCGTTCGCCGGTTTCGACGTGAACTCCTTCTTGTAGAAGTCGAGGTCGCAGAATTCGGCGAAGTCGCTCAGCACTGGGCTGCTCGTGGTGCCGTGCAGATAACGGCCGTTGATGAGCGCGATCGCGTCGTCGGCCGTGCCGCCCGGCACTTGGGCCCGCAGCAGCTCGTCGTCCAGCTTCATCCACACGTCGACGCCGCGTTTGACGACGTCGGCCGTGCCCGTACCGCCGGGAGGGGTGACGGTGCCGACGCAGTTGCCCCGCGCGTCGAACCGGAGGTCCAGAGCGGTGGTGCCCGACCCGTCGGTCACCTTGGCCGCCATGCGCATGGACGTGAGCCCCGACATGGCCTCGCGGGCGGCCGCCGCGATGGCCGGGGCGCTCTTGTCGGCGATGCCGTTGTCATCGGCCCTCGCGGCGCCCGTGCCCGGGCCGGCGAACACCAGCAGAGTGACGGTTCCGGCGGCCGCGCATCGGGCCGCTGCTGCCCGGGGTGCAGACATCGGGCATCACCTCCCTCTGGCAGCGTAGGTCCGCGCGGCGGCGGGCGCAGTCCGGGCGGGCGCCGGCTCTCGTGCCGCCCGCGCGATTGCCGCAGAGTGGGCGTCCGCACACCACACGACCCAGGGAGTTCCGCTGTGGCCACGACCTCCGAGACACCGGGGACGACGCCCGCCGACCAGCCTGCCGTCCGGATCGAGGCGGACGGCCCGGTCCGTACGGTGATCCTCAGCCGCCCCGGCGTCCGCAACGCGGTGGACGGCCCGACTCGCCGACGCCTTCCGGGTGTTCGAGGAGGACGAGGAGGCATCCGTCGCCGTGTTGTGGGGCGAGGGCGGTACGTTCTGCGCCGGCGCGGACCTCAAGGCCGTCGGCACCGATCGCGGCAACCGGGTGCCGGCCGAGGGCGACGGGCCGATGGGCCCCACGCGGATGCGCCTGACCAAACCGGTGATCGCCGCGGTCAGCGGCCACGCGGTGGCGGGCGGGCTCGAACTGGCCCTGTGGTGCGACCTGCGGGTGGCCGAGGAGGACGCGACCTTCGGCGTGTTCTGCCGCCGCTGGGGCGTGCCGCTGATCGACGGCGGTACGGTGCGGCTGCCGCGCCTGATCGGCGAGAGCCGCGCGATGGACCTGATCCTCACCGGCCGCCCCGTGAGCGCCGCCGAGGCGTACGGGATCGGGCTCGTCAACCGCCTCGTACCGTCCGGGGAAGCCCGCCGGGCGGCGGAGCGGCTGGCCCACGAGATCGCCGGGTTCCCGCAGTCGTGCCTGCGGCACGACAGGCTCTCCGTACGGGAGCAGCACGGGCTGGGCGAGGCGGAAGCCCTGGCCGCCGAGTACCGGCACGGCCTCGTTCCGCTCGCCGCGGGTGAGACCCAGGCCGGCGCCGACCGGTTCGCGGGCGGCGCCGGGCGGCACGGCTCCTTCACCGGCTGAGACGCGGCCCCCGGCCGGTGTGCGGGGGCATCATGGCGGTGTGAACGGGTTCCCGACCACCAGTGGCGGAGCCGGTGTCCCCGGCTTCCTCGGGGTGGCTCCCACGCCCCGGACCGCCGTCGTGTGGCTTCCCCCGGCCGGACTGTGGCCCCCCATCCAGAGCATCCGGGCCGAGCACGACCCCCAGATCCGCCGCTGGCCCCCGCACGTGAACCTGATCTTCGGCTTCGTCCCCGAGGACGAGTTCGCCGGGGCGGCCCCGCTGCTGGCCGCCGCGGCCGCCGGCATCCGGCCGTTCTCCGTCCGCCTGAGCGGAGTGCGCACCTTCCGGCACCGCGCCTGCGCCACGGTGTGGCTGGACCCCGCCGCGGCCGGCCCGGCCCCCTGGACGGCGCTTCAGGAGGCACTGGTGGAGCCCTTCCCCGCATGCCGGGGCCGGTTCCCGTCCTTCACGCCGCACCTGTCACTGGGGCGCACCCACGACCCCCGGGGGCTGGCCGCGGAGTGCGCGGCCCGCCTGGGCAGCATGGCGGCGCGGGTCGACGAGATCGTGCTGCTCGCCCGCAGGGGCGAGGAGCCCATGCGGCCCCGCGCCACGATCCGGCTGGGCACGGGCGGCCTCCACTGGCACGGCGATCAGTCCTTCTCGGCGTGATCCGGCTCGTGCCCCCGCTCGTGATCTCGCTCGCGGTCTTCGCCGGGTTGCTCGCCCGCGACGAGGAGTTCACCCACCGCCTCCGTGAGGACGGCGCGGGCCGAGGCCGGCATGCCCGCGTCGGTCACGAACCAGTCGGCCCGGTCCAGCGCGGCGAAACCGCTGAGCCCGACCACCCCCCACTTGCTGTGGTCGGCCACGACGGCGATCCGGCGCGCCGAGGCGACCAGGGCCCGGTTGGTCTGGGCCTCCGTGAGATTGGGGGTGGTCAGCCCCGCCTCCTCCGCCACCCCGTGGGCGCCGAGGATCAGCAGGTCCACGTGGAGGGAGCCGATCACCAGGTCGGCGAGCGGGCCGACCAGCGCGGCCGAGGGGGTGGGGGAGCCGCCGGTGAGCAGCAGGGTGGGGGCGGTGCCCGCGGCGTCGTGGTCGGCGGCCCGCACCAGATCGGCCACCGGGAGGGAGTTGGTGACGATCGTGAGCCGCGGGACGCCGAGCAGCCGGGTGGCGACCGCGTGCGCGGTGGTGCCGCCCGAGAGCGCGACCACGCTGCCCGGTTCCACCAGGGTCGCGGCCGTGTCCGCGATGGCGGCCTTGGCGGCCGCCTCCAGAGCGGACTTGGCGTCGAACCCGGGCTCGTGTCCGCTGGCCCCGGCGGTGGCGACGGCCCCGCCGTAGACCTTCTCCACGGCGCCGCGCCGGGCCAGGGCGTCCAGGTCCCGGCGGATCGTCATGTCCGAGACGCCGAGCTGTCCCACCAGGTCCGCCACCCGTACCGAGCCGTCGCGCCGGACGGCGTCGAGGATGAAGACGCGTCGCTGGTGGGCCAGCTGCGCAGCCTGCTGCTCGGCCACAGGTCACTCCCGGGCGTCGGGGAATCCACACAGAAAGCCACAACATAGCACGCTGACAGCTGTTGATTTGTTTTGGAATCTGTTTAGTCTTGGTGAGTGAAGAAGACGCTCACGAAACTCGCGGACGGCCGCGAACTGATCTACTTCGACAACGACGAGGGCGCCGTACGCGACGCCCCCGACCTGCGCCCGCTCGGCCGCGTGCGCAGTCACCCGGAACTGCGCCGGGACGAGGCGACCGGTGACTGGATCACGATCGCCTCCCACCGGCAGGGCCGGACCTACCACCCGCCGGCCGGGGAGTGCCCGCTCTGTCCCTCCCGGGACGGCCGGCTCGGCGAGATCCCCGCCGCCGACTACGAAGTGGCCGTCTTCGAGAACCGCTTCCCCTCCCTCGCGGGCGAAGCCGGACGCTGCGAGGTCGTGTGCTTCACCCCGGAGCACGAGGCCGGATTCGCCGATCTCACCCCGGCCGCCGCCCGGCTGGTCCTGGACGCGTGGACCGACCGCACCGCGGAACTCTCCGCCCTCCCGGGCGTCGAGCAGGTGTACTGCTTCGAGAACCGGGGCGCCGAGATCGGGGTGACCCTCTCCCACCCGCACGGCCAGATCTACGCCTTCCCTTTCGTCACGCCGCGCACCGCCAAGATGACCGCGGCCGCGGCCGCCCACCGCGCCGCCACCGGACGCAACCTCTTCGAGGACCTGCTCGCCGGTGCCCGCGCCGCCACCGAGCGGGTGGTGACCGCCGGGGAGCACTGGACCGCCTTCGTGCCGTACGCCGCCCGCTGGCCGTACGAGGTGCACCTCCACCCGCACCGCCGCGTCCCCGACCTGACCTGCCTCACCGAGGCCGAGCGGGCCGAGTTCCCGGGCATCTACCTGGACCTGCTGCGCCGCTTCGACCGGCTGTTCCCCGTACCCGGCGGGCCGCAGGGGCCGCGTCCCACGCCGTACGTCTCCGCCTGGCACCAGGCACCGCGCACCCGGGGCGCGGAACTGGCCCTGCACCTGGAGCTGTTCACCATCCGCAGGTCTCCCGGCAAACTCAAGTTCCTCGCCGGGACGGAGTCCGGAACGGAAGCCTTCATCAACGACGTGGCCCCCGAGGAGGCCGCGCGGCGACTCCGGGAGGCCCTGTCGTGAACGGGACCGCGCCGGGGGACGACGACAGCCGGGCCGAGCGGGTCGCGGACACCTTCCGGAGGCTCTACGGCGGCTCCCCGGACGGGATCTGGGCGGCGCCGGGCCGGGTCAACCTGATCGGCGAACACACCGACTACAACGACGGTTTCGCCCTCCCGATGGCCCTCCCGCAGACCACCCTGCTCGCCGCCCGCGCCCGTACCGACGGCCGGCTGCGGCTGCACAGCGCGCAGGGCGACGGCCGGATCACCGACCTGGCCGTGGCCGGGCTGGGCCCGGGCGGCGTGCAGGGCTGGACCGGCTACCCGGCCGGCGTGGTCTGGGCGCTCGCCGAGGCGGGCCACCCGGTGGGGGGCGCCGACCTCCACTTCGACAGCACGGTGCCCACCGGCGCCGGACTCTCCTCCTCCGCCGCGCTGGAGTGCGCGGTCGCGGTCGCGTACGACGAGCTGTACGGACTGGGGCTGCCCGGGCCCGAACTGGCCCGGATCGCCCAGCGCGCGGAGAACGGCTTCGCCGGAGTCCCCTGCGGGATCATGGACCAGATGGCCTCCGTCTGCTGCACCGCCGAGGCCGCCCTGCACCTCGACGCCCGCACCCCGGAGGACCACGCGCAGGTGCCTTTCGACCTGCGGGGGCACGGGCTGCGGCTCCTGGTGATCGACACCCGCGTCGCCCACGACCTCGGGGACGGGGCGTACGCGGCCCTGCGCGCGGGCTGCGAACGCGCGGCCGCGCTGCTCGGCCTGCCCGCCCTGCGCGACCTGCCCACCGGGGAACTCGCGCGGGCCCTGGGGGCCCTGCCGGCGGAACTCGCCCCGCTGGTCCGCCACGTGGTGACCGAGAACGCCCGGGTCACCGAGGCCGTCTCCCGGCTGCGGGAGGGGGACGCCGCGGCGCTCGGCCCGATCCTCACCGAGGGCCACGCCTCCCTCCGCGACGACTACCGCGTCTCCTGTCCGGAGACCGACCTCGCCGTGAGCGCCGCGCTGAGCGCCGGGGCCCTCGGCGCCCGGATGACCGGAGGCGGCTTCGGGGGCTCCGTCATCGCACTCGTGGAGGACGGGCGGGAGGGGGCCGTGGCCGAGTCGGTCACCGCCGCCTTCGGGTCCGCCGGATACCGTCCCCCGCGCATCCTGGAGGTCGCCCCCGCGGCGGGCGCCCCCCGCCTCGCACAGGCCCCCGGTACGCGGTAGCGCCGGGCCGGGGCCGCCGGCACGGGATGGTCGGGCACCTCGGTGCGCAGGAGCTCGCCGATCTCGCGGGCCAGGCCGAAGCGGTCACGTAGAGGCAGCCCCACATCAGGGCCGCGGCCACGCCGGGAACGGCGTACGGGACGAAGACGCCGATCCGGAACAGCCCCGGCGCGAGGTCCCCGAACGCCTTCGTGCTGGAGACTCAGGTTGAGCGCCGCGTTCCAAGGGAAGCGCCTCCGATGCGGGTCAGCGCCAACACGGCGGCGCGGTTCGGAAGCCTGTCGACAGCTCTCGGAGGGCGTCAAGGGTTTGGCACAGGATTTCTGACGCATCGTCAGATAGGTTGATTCTCAGGGGCTTTGGCGTGTACGAAGGCAGGCGGTCGGCTCGCCCACCTGCCCCCACCCCTCCCAGCAGCTCGACTTCAAGCGGTTCAGCAGCGACGCGCTGCGCACGTGCTTCGCCGGCGTCCAGGCGGCGATCCGGCACGGCGCCGACCACCACCGCACGACGGACCCACCGCGCCACCGTCCCACCGCTCGACCACGTACGTCCCACCCCCCCCCAGGCCTCACGGAGGACACAGTGAGAAGAGCCTTACTCCCCGTGGTACTCGCCGCGGCGCTCGCCCTCGGAGCGCTCCCCGCCTCCCCGGCCGTCGCGTCCCCGACGGCCGGGACGACCGCCACGACCCCGGCCCCGGCCGCGGCCGCGTTGTCCGACTCCTGGACCGCGCCCCTCAGCACCCGCGGCCGCTACGTCGTCGATGCCGAGGGCAACCGCTTCAAGCTCAAGTCCGCGAACTGGCACGGCGCTCAGGGATCCTGGAGCGGTTCCGGCGACATCAACGACCCGGCCGGCCACCACGACGGTGAGAAGGCCGACCAGATGCCCCTCGGTCTGGACCGCGCGCCGATCGCGCGGATCCTCGCCGGATTCCACGAACTCGGCATCAACAGCATCCGGCTGCCGTTCTCGAACGAGATGCTCCACGACCAGCGCCCGGTCTCCGACGCCTCGGTCGCCGCCAACCCGAGCCTGCGCGGCAGGACCCCGCTCCAGGTCTTCGACGCCGTCATCGCGGCCACCACGGCCGAGGGCTTCGCGGTGATCCTCAACAACCACACCAACACCTCGCGCTTCTGCTGCGGTCTGGACGGCAACGAGCGCTGGAACACCAGCCAGTCCACCGCGCAGTGGGAGAACGACTGGCTCGACCTCGCCCGGCGCTACAAGGACAACCAGCGCGTCGTCGGAGCCGACCTCTACAACGAGGTCCGCCGCACCGTCACCGACGATGCCAACTGGAACCGGGGCAACGGCCACGACTGGTGGGCCGCGTCCCAGCGCCTCGGAGACCGGCTCCTCACCGAGGCCAACCCCGACCTGCTGGTGATCGTCGAAGGCATCAACTGGCAGGGCATCCCAGCTGACGGGCTGCCCCACGGGCGTCCGACGCTCGAACCGGTACGTACCCTCTCCCACACCCTCGTCGCCTCGAACAAGCTGGTGTACGCGGCGCACTTCTACGGCTACACCGGGCCGAACCACACCGGAGCGACGGGCATGGGCGAGACCCACGACCCGCGCTACCAGGAACTCTCCCGCGAGGACCTCTTCGCGACCCTGCAGCGGCAGGCGTTCTACGTCACGGCCGAATCCGGCCGCCACTTCACCGCACCCCTGTGGATCAGCGAGTTCGGCATCGGCAGCGACGAGACCAACCCGCAGGCACGCGCCTGGTTCGGCAACCTCGTGGACCACCTGATCGCCAACGACACCGACTTCGCCTACTGGCCGCTGGTCGGGTGGACCGGACACGGCACCTGGTCGATCCTCAACTTCGACACCTCGGGCCGCCGTTCCGGGCTCCTCGACGGAGGCGACTGGCGCGCCGGCGACTGGAACCGGCTGGTCACCTCCCCGCAGAAGAGCGGCCGGGTCGCCGTCTCCGACACCTGGGACATGCTCAACCTCGACCACGCCGACGCGGTCCAGTCGGCACGCGTCCGGGCGCTCGGCGACTGGGACGCGGGAGCCCGCAAGGGGACCTGCCCCGACGGGCAGCGGCTCGTCGGCCTGGCCCACCGTGACGGGCGCGGGCTGTGCACCGACGCCGGGGCTCCCGGCCTGCCGGCCACCGGCGCCGCGCCCGCCGTCGTGAACGACGAACGCCACGTACACCAGGGTGACTGGGCGGGCGGCTACACCAAGTACCAGTGCGGGCCGCACCAGTTCATGACCGGCTACAGCGTGCGCGGCCAGGCGGTCTCCGCGGTCCTGTGCGCCCAGGCGGGCCGGACCCTGGGGACGAACGGCCGAACCGTCTGGTTCGACCGGGGTGACAACCGGCCGGCCGCGGGCCCGGGCGGAGAGTTCGCGTACGGCAACCACAAGGGCCAGTGCGGCACCGACGAGTACGCCGCGGGCGTCGCCTTCACCGGGGCGTGGGCCAAGGGCAAGACGCCGGACGCCCTGCTGTGCCGCAAGCTGTGACCCCCGTCGTCTGACGGCCGACCGCAGCGGGCCCCCCGGTGTTGCTCCGGGGGCCCGGTGCGGTCGCGCCTTACGGTGGTTCCGTGACGGACCATGCGGCGGACGCGGTGAGCACGGAGATGGCCGCGGCCCAGCTCAAGGAACGGCTCTACGCGACGATCACCATGATCTCCGTCGTCATCGGCCTCGCCGGCAGCAGTCATGTGAGCGCCCTCGGAGCCGCGGCGACGATCGGGACCGCCTCGGTGGGCCTGTGGCTGGCCGCCCTGGTCGCCGACCAGCAGGCCCACCGCGTGACGCACGGAGCCCTCGCACGGGGACGGGAACTGCGCGCGATGCTCTTCGTCAGCAGCCCGCTGCTGCTGTCCGCGGTGGGCCCGCTCGTTCTGATCGGCGTCTCGGCACTGGGCGCGATGGGCCTGGACACGGCGCTGCTCGTGGCGGCCGGGGTCAACGTCGCCACCCTGTTCGCGTGGGGGTGCTACGGAGGGATCCGGATGGGCGGCGGGACGGCCTTCGCGCTGCTCGCCGGCGGGATCGACGCGGCGATCGGGACAGCGGTCGCCTTGGTCAAGGCCGCTGCCGGGCACTGACGCCGCCGGGCACTGACGACGAGCCGGGCCGGCCCGGGCGGCGGCCGGCGACGCCCGCCCCGTACGGGGGACCGGCCACCCGCGCCTCAGCCCGAGACGGCGTCGGCCCAGCCGCGGTTGACGGTCTCCCTGGCCTTCGCCGTCTGTCCCTCCGTCGGGAACGTCGGCGTGCCCTCCACCGTCGGCAGTTTCTCCGCGGCCGCCTTGTCGAGGGTGCCGTCCTTCTCCATGGCCTCCATCAGGACGGGGCGCGCGTAGGCGCCGAGCCGGAGGTTCTGGCCCTCCGGGCTGAAGACCCACTCCTGCCACAGGCGTGCCGCCGCGGGGTGCGGGGCGTCCTTGTTGATCCCGTTCGCGTAGTACTCGGCGAAGCTGCCGTCGAAGGGGATGGCGGTCCGCCAGTCGACGTCCGCGCCCTTCTCGCGGAACGTGTCGGCGTATCCGAGGTTGAGGAAGTCCCAGTCGATGCTGATCGGGGTCCGGCCCGTCTCGATCGTGGCCGGTGACGACGCGACCGGGATGAAGTTGCCGTTCCTGCTGAGCTCGGCGAAGAAGTCGATACCGGGCTGGATGTCGTCGAAGGACCCGCCGTTCGCCAGGGCCGCCGCGTACACGCCGGCGAAGGCCGAGCCGGACTTGGTGGGGTCGCCGTTGAGCGCGACCTGGCCCTTGTACTCGGGCTTGCGCAGATCGGCGAAGGTCGAGGGGCAGGTCTTCACGCGCTTGGCGTCACAGCCGATCGACATGTAGCCGCCGTAGTTGTTGTACCAGCGGGCGTTCGGGCCCTTCTGGTCCTCCGGGATCTGGTCGAAGGCGGCGACCCGGTACGGAGCGAGGAGGCCCTGCCGGGCCGCGGACTGGGCGAAGGAGCCGCCCACGTCGATCACGTCCGGGGCGCGGCCGCCGTTCCTGCGCTCCTTCAGGGCGTTGATCTCGTCCTGGCTGGTCCCCTCAGGGTTCTCCACCGTGACTTTGATCCCGTACTTCTTCTCGAAGCCGTCGATCAGCGCGCCGTAGTTGGCCCAGTCGCGGGGGAGCGCGATCGCGTTGAGCGCGCCCTCCTTCTTCGCCGCCGCGGTCAGCGCCGCCATGCCGCCGGCGTCCGCGGCCGAGATCGCCACCGCGGGCGCCCTGGGCCCGGCGACGGGCTTGTCTCCGCAAGCGCCGAGGGGTGCCGCCGCGAGGGCCAGGCAGGAGGCGACGAAGGCTGTCCGGAGACGGGATGCGGGCACAAAGGCTCCATAACGGGCGGTCGCGTACCGATCAAGCCCAGCGTACGTTCGACGGCCTCGGCAGCGCAGTCCCGACGGGTGGTGTCCGGCCTCTTCCCCGCGGCGGACGTACCGGCGATTATCGGAACGCGTCGTCGTCCCACCCGGCCAGGAGCGCCTCCCCGAGGTCCATCGCGGCCGGCGCGGTCCCTTCGTGGAGCGCCTGCTCGCTCCAGATGATCTTTCCGCGGGGGGTGTAGCGGGTGCCCCAGCGCTCGGCGAACTGCGCGACGAGGAACAGGCCGCGGCCGCCCTCGTCGGTGTCCGCGGCCCGGCGCAGGTGCGGGGAGGTGCTGGACCCGTCGGAGACCTCGCAGACCAGGCAGCGGTCGTACAGCAGCCGCACCCGGATGGGCTCGGTGCCGTAGCGGACGGCGTTGGTCATCAGCTCGCTGAGGATGAGCTCCGTGGTGAAGGCGATGTCCTCCAGGCCCCACTCCGCCAGCCGGCGGGCGCAGGCGTTGCGCACCGGGGACACCGCCGCGGGGTCGGGAGCGACGTCCCACTCGGCGATCCGCGCCGGGTCCAGCCGGCGGGTGCGGGCCACCAGCAGCGCGACGTCGTCGCTGGGCCTGGTGGGCAGCATCGCCTCGATCACCGCAGTGCAGGTCTCCTCCGGGGTCCGGGCGGGCCCGGACAGGGCGGCGCGCAGGGCCGCCAGGCCCGCGTCCGGATCGAGGTCGCGGCTCTCGATCAGACCGTCGGTGAAGAGCGCCAGCCGGGAGCCCTCGGGCAGGGTGAGCGTGGTGGTCTCGATGGGCATGCCCGCGCCCAGGCCCAGCGGCGGGGAGACCGGCACCTCCGGGAAGGACACGGTCCCGTCGGGGGCGACCAGAGCGGGGCCCGGATGCCCGGCGGTGGCGGCGGTCACCTGCCCCGAGACGGGATCGTAGATGGCGCACAGGCAGGTGGCTCCGGTGATTCCCTGCCACTCCTGCTCGTCGGTGTCGATGTGGGCGACCAGCTCGTCCAGGTGGCTCAGGAGTTCGTCCGGGGGCAGGTCGAGGGTGGAGAAGTTGTACACGGCGGTGCGCAGCCGGCCCATGGTGGCGGCGGCGTGGAGACCGTGGCCGACGACGTCGCCGACCACCAGGGCCACCCGGGTGCCGGGCAGCGGGATGACGTCGAACCAGTCACCGCCCACCCCGGCCCGGGCGGCCAGATAGCGGTGCGCGACCTCGACGGCGGACTGCTCCGGCACGCCCCGGGGCAGCAGGCTGCGCTGCAGGGTGACGGCCATGTTGTGCTCGCGGGTGTAGCGGCGGGCGTTGTCCACGGACACGGCCGCCCGTGCGGTCAGCTCCTCGGCGAAGGACACGTCCTCCTCGTCGAACGGCGGGGAGTCCTGCCCCCGCCAGTAGCCGGCCATCCCCAGCACCACGCCCCGGGCCCGCAGGGGTACGACGATCAGGGAGTGGATGCCGCGGTCCAGGATCTGCCGGGCGTTGGCCTGGTGCTGGGCCCGCCAGCGGTGGGAGGCGCGCAGGTCGGCCTCCAGGACCGCGCGGTTGATGGCCAGCCCGGTGGCCATGGGCCCGGTGGGGGCGAACCGGATCAGCTCGCCGACCGGGGAGAGCGGGTGGTCGCCTCCGAGGCCGACGACGGCGGTGCGGCGCATCTCGGTGTTCGCCTCGGGCGGTTCCTCGCCGCGCAGCACCGGGTCCAGCAGGTCGACCGTGACCACGTCGGCGAACCGCGGGACCGCCACCTCCGCCAGTTCCTCCGCGGTGCGCTCCACGTTCAGCGTCGTACCGACCTGCACCCCCGCGTCGTAGAGCAGCTTCAGCCGCTCCCGGGCCACCTCGGCCCTGCCCGACAGGGCCCGCAGCTCGGTGGTGTCCCGCAGGGTGACGACGGTCCCGGCCTGCCCGTAGGGGGCGGTGGGCCGGATGTTCACCGCGAGCAGCCGATCGGCCGACATGTGCAGCTCGTCCGTCGCGGAACGGCCCGAGGCGATCGGCTCGGCGATCGCTTCCTCCAGACCGAGGTCCGTGACGGGGCGCCCTTCCGCGTCCGCGGGCAGGTCCAGCAGCCGCCGCGCCTCGTCATTGGCGAGCAGCAGCCGTCCGCCGTCGCCGACGATGAGTACGCCCTCCCGCACCGCGTGCAGCACCGCGTCGTGGTGCTCGTACATCCGCGTCATCTCGGCCGGCCCCAGGCCGTGGGTCCGGCGCAGCAGCCGCCGGCTCACCAGAGCCGTTCCGCCCGCGCTCAGGAGGAGCACCCCGGCCGCCGTGCCGAGGACGACCGGCAGCTGCCGGTTCACCATGCCCTGGACGTTCTGGACCGTGACCGGGGAGGAGACGACGGCGATGACGCGGCCGTCGGGGTCCTTGACGGGCACCACCGAGACCACCGACTGCCCCAGGGACCCCTCGAACGTCTCGGTGAAGGACGTACCGGCCGCCGCCTTGGAGAAGGGGCCGACGACGCGCCGCCCGATCTGCCGCGGGTCGCTGTGGGTGAGGGTGACCCCGTCGAGCGTGTACACGTTGATGCCGTCGACCCCGGCGACCTTCCGGGCCGCCTGGGCGCTCGGCTGCAGCACCGCGCTCGGATGGGCACTCTTCAGGGCCGCGACGATGCCCGGCGATTCCGCGAAGGTTCCGGCGGCGGCGAGCGTACGGTGCCGGGCATCCAGCATGGCGTCGCTCCGTCCCTGCACCACGAGCGCCGCCACCGCGGCGGCGACGAGGAGCACCACGACGGCCAGCTGGAGGAGGAACACCTCGCCGGCCACGCTGCGCACGCTCAGCAACGAGGACAGACGCTGTGGCCGGCGCGCCCGTCCCTTGGGGGGCTGGACGCGCTCCGGCCGGAGGTCGGTCATACTCCATCTTCTAACCTCGGCGGCCCGTCGGCAGCGGGGAGCGGCGGTCAGCCGCCGCGGCCGCCCTCAGGACGGGGCCGCGCAGCGGCCCGGGGGACGGGCCGGCCCGGTGCCTCACACGCGTCCCGCGCCTCGCTCACCCGCCGCACCCGCCGCACCCGCCTCACCCGCCTCACACGATGAGCCCAACTGAACGCGCGGACCCGCGCTGCGCCATGTCCAATGACCGGGAAGCGGCCTTTCACCTCAGTCGTCCCCAGGGAGCGCTATGAGTCTGCCGTCCGAGCCGCCCGCCGAGGCGCCCGCCCCGGGACGGCAGGCCTCGCGTTCCCGGAGGATCGTGGCCAGCACCGTTTCGGCCGTGTTGATCACGCTCACGTGCATCCTCGTCCCGGTTTCGCTGCTCACCGTGTGGGTCCACGACATCGTGCTGGACACCGACCGGTACGTCTCCACGGTCGCCCCGCTCGCCTCGAACCCGGACGTCGAGGCCGCCGCCGTCCACCGCATCACCGAGGCGGCCGACGTCCGCGTCGACGGCGCCGAGGTCACGTCCGACCTGGCGAAGTGGCTCGAATCGCAGGGGCTGCCGCCCCGTGTCGGCAATGCCGTCAAGGCCCTGGGCCCCCAGCTGGACTCCGCCGCCGACGCGGCCGTCTCCAAGGTGGCGACCCGGTTCGTCGAGGGCGACCGGTTCGAGAAGATCTGGACCACCGCGAACCGGGCCGCCCACAACGCGGTGGTCCACGCGCTCACCGGTCAGGGCCGCGGCGCGGTGGAGGTCGAGGGCGGCACCGTCACCCTGAACATCGGCGAGGCCGTCGAGAAGGTCAAGGAGGACCTCGTGAAGGCCGGCATCTCCCCGGCCGAGAAGATCCCCGAGGTCAACAAGCAGATGGTGCTGTTCCAGTCCGACAAACTGGCGAAGATCAGGAGCCTGGTCCACCTCCTCGACGTCCTCGGCAACTGGCTGCCCGTACTCACCGTGCTCCTCGGGGTGGCCGGAGTCCTGCTCGCCCGGCGCCGGCGCCGGGCCCTGGTGACCACCATGCTGTGCGCGGCCGCCGCGTGCCTCATCCTGGCCATCGCTCTGGTCATCGCCCGCCGTTACTACCTCGACCACCTCCCGGAGCAGGTCCAGTCGCCCGCCGCGGCCGCCGCCATCTTCGACACGCTCGTGCGGTTCCTGAGGGTCAGCATCCGCACCGCGATCGTCCTCGGGATCGTCGTCGCCCTCGGCGCCTACCTGTCCGGTGCCGGCCGGCTGCCGCGCGGCGTCCGCGGTACGGCGGAGCGCGCGGCCGACTCCGCCGCGGGCTGGGGAGCGGCGCACGGAGTGCACACCGGACGCGTCGGGACCTGGGTCCAAGACCACCGGCGCTGGCTCACCACCGGTGTGCTGCTCGTCCTCGCGCTGGTGTTCGCGCTGTGGAACCACCCGACGGTGCTCACGGTCGTGCTGCTGGTGCTCATCCTGCTGGCGGTGCTGGCCGTACTCGCGCTGCTGGCGGCCGGTGGCCGGCGCGGTGACGGGGCCGGCGCCCCGCGTGGCGCTCCCGGGGGAGGGACCCGAGAATGAGATGGCCGGATGAGATCCACATGACGTCGACCGCAGCGTGGTGGGAAGGCACGGCAGCCCATTCCGGGGGCGCGCGGGACGGCGGTTCATTTCCCGCAGTGCCGTAGAGACGCAGGTGATGACCCATGTGCCGATGGCTCGCGTACTCGGGTACGCCCATGCTGCTCGACACCATCCTGTACAAACCGGCTCACTCGCTGATCGACCAGAGTCTCCACTCCAAGCTCGGAGTGGAGACGACGAACGGCGACGGGTTCGGCGTCGGCTGGTACACGGACGACATCGAAACTCCGGCGCTCCTCCGGGACGTCGGTCCCGCATGGAACAACCGCAACCTGCGGGAGATGGCGGACCACGTCCGCTCCCCCCTGTTCTTCGCGCACATCCGGGCGTCGACCGGGACGGCGGTACAGCAGTCGAACTGCCACCCGTTCCGGCACGGCCGCTGGATGTTCATGCACAACGGAGCGATCTCCGGTTTCCACCTGATGCGCCGTGACCTCACCCTGCTCGTCGATCCCGCTCTCTACACCGACATCGGCGGAACGACGGACTCCGAGGTGATGTTCTACCTCGCCCTCACGTACGGCCTGGAACAGGACCCGCCGACCGCCATCGCCACGATGGCGGGAGTGGTGGAGCGCGTCGGGCACGAGCACGGTGTGGAGTTCCCGCTCCAGATGACGCTCGCCATGACCGACGGCGAACGCGTCTGGGCCTTCCGCTACTCCAGCGGGCACGCCTCCCGCTCGCTGTTCTACAGCAGCAAGGTGGACTCGCTGCGCAAGCTGCACCCGGACATGGCGTTCCTCCAGGAGATCTCCGACGAGACCCGCCTCATCGTGTCCGAGCCCCTCGGCGACCTGCCCGGCGCCTGGAACGAGGTACCGGAAAGCAGCTACGGCGTCGTACAGCCGGGCGCTGACGAGATGTACCCCTTCACCCCGGTGCCCGCCTGACCGACCCGACCGACAGGAGACCGGGACATGCAGAACTCGCTGCTCAACCTGGCAGACGACTACGACTATCCCCTGCTGAACTTCTTCTGGACCATGATGCTCATCTTCCTCTGGGTGCTCTGGTTCATGCTGCTCTTCCGCGTCATCGCCGACATCTTCCGTGACGACGGGCTGAGCGGCTGGGGCAAGGCCGGATGGACGATCTTCGTCATCCTGCTGCCGTTCCTGGGCGTCTTCGTCTACCTGATCGCCCGGGGCCGCGGGATGGGCGAACGCGAGCTCAACCGGGCCCAGCAGCAGGAGCAGGCCTTCCGTTCCTACGTGCGCGACAGCGCCGGGCCCACCGGCCACGCCGAGGAGCTGTCGAAGCTCGCCGAGCTCAAGAACCGCGGCGACCTCACGCCGGCCGAGTACGAGCAGGCCAAGGCCAAGGTCCTCGGTTCCTGAGAACCGGACCGGGACTCACAGGAAGGCGCGGCCGATGCTCCCCTACCCGCCCATCGCCGAGCACGGGCTGATCGGGGACCTGCAGACGTGTGCCCTCGTCTCCTCCGAGGGCGTGCTCGACTGGTTCTGCTCGCCCCGCTTCGACGCGCCCAGCATCTTCGCCGGCCTGCTCGACGACCGCCGGGGCGGCTACTTCGCCATCACCGCCGACGCGCCCGACGTCTCCGCCGGCGGACCGGCGGGCAACGCCGAGGTCGTCTCCCAGCAGCTCTACCTGGCCGACACCGCCGTCCTGATGACCCGTTTCCTCACCCCCGAGGGCGTCGGCGAGGTCGTCGACTTCATGCCCGTGCACGATCCGCACACCGTCACCGACCGACACCAAGTGGTGCGGGTCATGCGGGGGGTGCGCGGGACCGCCCGCTTCAGCCTGGAGTGCCGCCCGCGCTTCGACTACGGCCGGGCACCGCACGACCTGACGTTCGACGGTGCCACCGCCCGCTTCGACGGCCCCGGCATCACCGCGTACCTGCAGGCCCTGGGTCCGGTCGACCTGGAGGCCGACGAGTCGGACGTGCGCGCGACCGTGGCCCTGGCCGAGGGCGAACGCGCGGGCGTCCTCCTGACCGTCTGCGACGCCGACGGCGCGCCCCCGCCGGCGATGAACGTGCACGACATGACCGAGGAGTTCAACGACGTCCGCGACTTCTGGCACGGCTGGACCTCGCGCTGCACCTACCGCGGCCGCTGGCAGCAGATGGTCAATCGCTCCGCGATCACCATCAAGCTGATGACGTACGCACCGACCGGCGCGCCGATCGCCGCCGCCACCATGGGCCTCCCGGAGCAGGAGGGCGGGGAGCGCAACTGGGACTACCGCTACACCTGGGTCCGTGACGCCTCGCTCTCGGTCCGCGCCATGCGCGACCTCGGATTCATCGACGAGGCCAACGCCTTCCGCAGCTGGCTGCTCCGGCGGCTGCGGGACGGCGGCGCTCCCAACGGCGAACCCCTCCAGATCATGTACCGCGTCGACGGCGACCCGTACCTGACCGAGGAGGTCCTCGACCACATGGAAGGGTGGCGCGGCTCCAGACCGGTCCGGTCGGGCAACGGCGCCGCGGACCAACTGCAGATGGACATCTACGGCGAGGCCATCTACGCCCTCGCCCAGACCGGCCAGGTCAGCAACGTCATCGGGTATGACGACTGGCTGCGCTGCGTCGCCCTGCTGGACTGGCTGTGCGACAACTGGGACCGACCGGACGAGGGCATCTGGGAGACCCGCGGCGGCCAGAAGGACTTCACGTACAGCCGCCTCATGTGCTGGGTCGCCCTGGACCGCGGCATCCGCCAGGCCGTGGCCACCGCCCGACCCGCCGACCTGACCCGCTGGACGGCGGCCCGGGACGCGATCCTCGACCAGGTCATGACCCTCGGCTGGAGCGAGAAGCGTCAGGCGTTCGTCCAGGAGTACGACAACACCGTCCTGGACGCCTCCCTGTTGCTGATGCCCCTGGTCGGCTTCATCGCACCGAAGGATCCGCGCTGGCTGTCCACCCTGGACGCGATGGACACCGAACTCGTCTCCGACAGCCTCGTCTACCGTTATGACCCCGCCGCCTCTCCCGACGGCCTGCAGGGCTCCGAGGGCACCTTCTCCCTGTGCTCCTTCCTGCACGTCTACGCCCTCGCCAAGGCCGGCCGTGTCCATCAGGCCCGCTACTCCTTCGACAAGATGCTCACCTACGCCAACCACGTCGGGCTCTTCGCCGAAGAGGTGGGCCTCACCGGAGAACAGCTGGGCAACTTCCCCCAGGCCTTCACTCACCTCGCCCTCATCACCGCCGCTCTCGCCCTCGACTCCGAACTCGACCAGGCCGTGGGCGCCGCCTGAGCCTTTCCGCCGAGGGGGTGCGCCGCGATGGTGCTCGACCTGCTGCTCATCGGCCTGGCGGTCACCCTGTTCCCGCTGCCCGTCATGGCCTTCGTCCTGGTGGTGTCCGCACCCCGCGGGGTGCGCAAGGGCCTGGCCTTCATCCTCGCCTGGCTGGCCTGCCTGGTGGCCGTGATGGCGATGGTCCTCCTCTTCACCGGCGGGCAGCCGCCCCCGCCCCGCTCTCCTCCGTCGATCGCGGCGCTCGTGGCCACGCTGGTGATCGGTGTCGGCCTGGTCGTGTACAGCGAGCACCGGCGGCGCCGGAGCCGTCGCGGCGCCGCGGGTCCGGATCCCTCCGCGGAGGTGGGGGCCGCGGCTTCCGGATCGTCCATGCCGACAGGTTCGTCCACGTCGTCCGGGACATCCATGTCGTCCCGGATGGACGACGCCACCGGATGGTCCGCGGCGGCCCTCGCCGTGCTCCTCCAGCCCTGGGGGATGGTCGCCGCCGCGGCCGCCACCGTCGTGCAGGCCGACCTCACCCACGGGGAGTCGTTCCTGGCCCTCATGGGCTTCTGCCTCCTGGCCACCTCCACCCTGCTGGCCATGGAGCTCTACATGGTGTTCTCGCCGGAGCAGGCCCAACGCGCCCTGCTCGGCCTGCGCGCGTGGCTGGAACGGCACAAGGAGCAGGCGATCGTCGTCGTGTGCCTGCTCCTGGGACTGTGGCTCGTCGGCAGGAGCCTCTACCAGCTCACCGGCTGAGGGTGCGGGGCCCCGCGGCGGATGCTGCAATGAGAACACGGCCGTGTCCGGCCACCGACGCGGTCGTCCGGCCCACACCGCCGGGCCGTCGAGCCACACGCGAGGAGCGCTCATGAGCGACGACATCGAAGACATGGGCCCCGTCGACTACCTGGTCGTCGAGTTCCCGGGAACCCGCCTGACGGGCGAGGCTTTCCCGCTGCTGATCGACCTGGTGGACAAGGGCATCGTCCACCTCCTCGACCTCCGCTTCGTGCAGAAGGACGCCGACGGAACCGTCACCGCCCTGGAACTCACGGACCTCGACGGTGAGGGGAACTCCTTCGGCCTGTCCGTCTTCGAAGGCGCGTCGTCCGAACTGCTCGGCCAGGACGACCTCGAAGAAGCGGGCAACGCCCTCCAGCCGGGAAACGCGGCAGCGATCCTGGTCTACGAGAACCGGTGGGCCGCCCCCTTCGCCCGGGCCCTGCGGCGCAGCGGCGCGCAGATGGTGGCGAGCGGCCGGATCCCCGTACAGGCCCTGCTCGCCTCCCTCGACGCCGGAGAAGACGCCGAAGGCGGCCCGCTGCCGTAGTGAGCACGACCGGGCCGCCCTCGGACGATCAGCCCCCGAGGATCTTGCTCTTCTGCTCCGCGAACTCGGCCTCGGTCAGGATTCCCTGCTCCTTCAGCGCTCCGAGTTCCTTGAGCTGGTCGATCTTGCTGCTCATGTCATCCGCCATCGGCACGGCGGCAGCGGGTGCGGCGGGTGCGGCGGCGTACTGCTGCTGCGGGGGTTGGGCGTACTGCTGCTGCGCAGCGGCCTGATCGTCCTGCGCGGCCCACCGGCCCGCCTGGCGCCGCGACACGCGGTTGGACACCGCCGTCGCCGTACCGGCGACCACCGCGGTGCGCGCTACTCCTCGAAGAAGACCCACGTCAATCTCCCTTGCTGACGGGGCCGGCCCGACAGTCCAGCCGCCGGCCCTCCACTCCTTCCAGCATCGCACCTCGGCAGGGGACTCACCCGGTGGTGGCTCCCGTGGTGATCAGCTCCGCGAGCGCCGGCAGGCCCGTCCCTGCCAGGGCCCGGCGCTGGCGGTCGGCCGCCGTGCCGTGCCGCAGGAGCCGGTGAACGAGCGAACTCACCTCGCGGAAGTCACCGTTCTCCTCCAGGGCGGGCCCGATGTGCCGCAGCAGCGCGCACAGGACGTCCCCGCTGCTCCGCAGCCGGCCTTCCGGGTCCATCAACGTGCTGCTCATCCCGTGCCGGGCCGCATGCCAGGTCGCGGCCTGCAGGATCTCCGGCGGGCACAGCGCAGGGGCGGCTCCTGCCTTCTCCTCGGCGATCGCGGTGGCGGCGAGCCCGCGGACGACGCCGGCGAGCATGACCGCGTCGTCCGCCTCCAGCTGCACGTCGCAGCAGCGCACCTCGACGGTCGGGTAGCGTTCGGAGAGCCGGGCCTGCCAGTACAGCTGTCCCCGATCGGGGATGAGCCCGGACCCCACCAGCGCGTCGGCCCGCGCCTCGTAGTCCGCGAACCCCGCGAAATACGGTGGCGGGCCGCTGACCGGCCAGCGGCCGAAGATGATCGTGCGCCAGCTGGCGAAGCCGGTGTCCCGCCCGTCCCACAGGGGCCCGTTCGCGGACATCGCCAGCAGGGTCGGGAGCCAGACGCGCAGCCGGTTCAGGACGGCCACTCCGGTCTCCGGGTCGGGAATCCCCACATGGACGTGCATGCCGCAGATCAGCTGCTCGTCGACGAGCAGCCGGGCCTCTCCCCGCATCCTCAGGTACCTCGCCGTGCTGGTGACGGGCACGGGGAGGGCGTCCCGGACCGGCGCGGTGGCGGAGATCGCGATGCGGCAGCCGTTGGCCTGTGCGGCGGAGGCGACCGCGTGACGCAGCCGCAGGAGATGGCCCCCGATCTCCTCCAGGCCCGTGCAGACGGGGGTGGCGACTTCGATCTGTGCCTGGAGCAGTTCGTCCTGGACCTCTCGCTCGTCCGCGATCGGTGTCAGGCTGGCCGTGGCACGCACCTCGTGCACGAGCGGTATGGGCAGCAGAGTCCCCGGGTCGACCAGCAGGTACTCCTCCTCGACCCCAACAGTGATCATGCTGGTTGGTACCCCGAACCCGTCGTGATCACCCACCCAATGGGGCATTTCGGCGTAATAGGGGAAAAGCTGCCGCTCTTCGTGTCAGGGGCAGCTCGACTGCGGGGCGTCGTGAACCAGGGCACAGACCATCTGCTCGCCGCGCCGGTGGTCCGGGTAGGTCGCGATCAGTTCGGCCTTGAAGTCGTTCCACTGGCGGGTGATCTCGGCGGTGGCCCCGGACACGGCGTGGTCGAAGTTGTCGCCGGTCTTCGAGCGGGGGGACGCGGCGGTGTCCTTGTTCAGTGCCTGGTTGTGCGTGACGCGGCCGGCGCAGTCGTCGTCCTTCACTCCGGTGGAGTCGACATCGGAGTAGCAGCCCGTCGTGAGGTCCACGGGTAGGCGGGCACGCGCCTCCCGGGTCCAGTCGGCGTCACTCATGGCGCTGTAACGGCGGATGTCGAGGAAGGGGGCGACATCGGTACGTGCCAGTCCGGGAGGGTTGGCAAGGCCGACCGGGCCGGGGGCGGCCCGGTCGGACCAGTTGGAGTGCGCGTAGAAGTCCTCGATCTGGTGCCAGCCGCGGCCGAGCTGCTCCAGGACCTCGCACTTGGCGCGGTCGGACGTCTCCTTCCAGGTGCAGTGGGAGGACAGGTCGCTCTGGTCGGCCCGGACCTTGCCGTCCGCGTCGACCAGGCCGTCGGCCGCCCGGACCGCGTTGCGGAAGCGGGCGACGGAGGTACGGACGCAGGCGAGGAGCTCGGTGCCGGCCTCGTCCCGGCTGCGGGGATAGTGCGGGACGTAGCGGGGGGCGAGGTAGTCGGCGTTGTCGCAGTGCAGGGAGCCGAGGAGGAAGTAGGTTCCGCGGTCGTTGGCATTGACCGCCCCCTCGCGGGCGTCGGCCATCTCGGACAGGGTGACCGGCTCCCAGGGCAGGGCCGCCCGGGTGATCTCCTCGTGGTTGCCGCCGGTGAACGCGAACGCGGGGCCGGGCGGCGCGGCGGCCAGGCCGATCACGAAGGCGGCCGTGACGATCGCCCGGGGCGGGCCGGGGGGCAGGCGGTGTGACACGCGATCACGACGCCCGTGACGCCGAGCCCTTGCCCCGCGCCGCCCGCTTCGTCCGTGGCGGCGCGGGCTCGTTCCGTACGGTGGGCCACTTGAGTTCGAGCTCCAGCTCGATCTCCCCCTCGCCGACCTCGACCTCGATCTCGGTGCGGAGTTCGTCGGGGACCTGCAGGCTCAGCGTCCCGGAGCCGAATTCCAGCTCGACTTCGCCGCCCTGCCTCAGCGCCTCCGCGAGCGCGGAGAGCTGGTCCGCGGCCTCGAGGCGGGACAGGGAACTCTTCTGTTCGAACTTGAGGTCCTTCACGGACGTCTCCAATCCGCTGTATCAACAGCACTCAACAGCACTCAACAGCACTCAAAAGCTCTCGATGGCTCTCGACGGCTAGGGAACGGTGCTCGGCCCCGTGCTCCGGGGGAGGAACGCAGCGGCGGCCAGACCGGCGAGCCCGAGGACGGCCAGCGTGATCATCGAGGCGGCGTAGGCATGGGTGGTGAGGCCGGCGACGAGGATGGTGCCGGCGATCGCGGTGCCGAGGGACGAGCCGAGGTTGGACACGCTGCGCGACAGCCCGGAGATCTCGCCCTGCTGCTCCTCGGGGAAGCTCGACTGCACGATGTTCACCGACGGGGTCAGCATCACACCGAGCCCCAGGCCGATCAGGAGCAGCCCGGGCGCGAAGGCCCAGGGACTCGGAGAGCCGCGTACCAGGGCCAGCAGGACGGCGATGCCGACGGTCGCCAGCACGAAACCCGCCATGATCAGCGTGCGCTGGGCGCGCCGCTGCGCGAGGCGGGCGGCGGCCAGGGACGACACGAGCAGGCCGAGCGTGGCCGCAGTGAAGATCACGCCGGTCTGGATCGCGTCGTATCCGCGTACGACCTGGAGGTAGGCGGCGACGACGAACGACGTCCCCATGAGCACCAGCCACTGGAGGTTCTGCGTGACGAGTCCGAGGTTGGACGTGCGGTTGCGGAACAGGCTCGTCGGCAGGAGCGGCTCCTTGCCGGCCCGCTCCTTGGCCCGTACCCACAGGAAGAACCACAGCAGTACGAGCCCACCGAGGACGATCAGGGCGAGCATCAGCCAGACGTTGTCGTCGGCCGCCAGGATTCCCGTGACGAGGAGGATGAGCCCGACGGCGGAGAGGACCGCTCCACCGGTGTCGAAGGGGCGCGTGGGATCCGGCGGCAGCGGGTCCCTGATCCGGCGGCTCAGCAGGATGATCAGGGCGATCACCACGGCCTGGAACACGAAGGCCGCCCGCCAGCTGACGGCCGAGGTGATGAGCCCCCCGATCAGCGGCCCGGCGGCCGCGCCGATGCCTCCCAGCGCCATGACGGTCCCGAAGGCGCGGGCACGTGAGGTCATGTCCGTGAAGAGCAGCGTCGTGAGGATGTAGACGGGCGGGATGAGCAGCGCCGTGCCGATGCCTTCGAGGATCGAGTTGCCGAGGATGAGGACGCCCAGTCCCGGCGCGGCCGCGCTCAGCAGGGCGCCGACACCGTAGACGGCGAGACCGGTCAGGAAGCACCGCTTGCGTCCGTAGCGGTCGGTCAGCTTGCCGCCGGGGATCATCAGGGCCGCCATGACCAGGAGGAAGATGGTGATCGCGATCTGCACGCCCTGCACGGTCGTGTCGAGGTCCTCGCTGATGTCGTTGATCATCACGTTCATGTTCGAACCGGCGAAGCTGCAGATGAACTGGGCCAGGGCGAGCGGGGCCAGCACACCGCGCATGGCGCCCGGCGTGCGTCCCGAGGTGTCGGCTCCAGCCACCGGCGCCGCTCCCTCCGCTGTGTCGCGCTGCTGCCAGCGCCGTGCCCTGCCTCAAGACTGCGCCGCGGCCCGGTCCGCCGCACTCCGGACCGCACGCCGCGCCCCATGCGGGGTACCGGGCCAGGTCCTAGGGTTGAACCGAAGGATCACCCGTGGTCACTCAGGAGGACGTGAGACATGTCCACCGCATCGGGAACCCCTGTCCTGGAGGCGGGCCTGACCGCGAGCAGTCGCAGGACGTGCTGGTCGCGATCGCCCCATCGTGGGCACCGCCCGCGTGATGACGGCAGCCGGCAACATCGCCACGGCGCTGGGCATCGCCGTCGCCGTCGCCGAGGCCGAGATCGAGAACCGGGGCTGACGCGGACGCCCCAGGCCGCCACTGGAACGGCGCGCGAACCGGGCGCCGTTCGAGTGCTGAGGACGCAGGTCCAGGCAGGAGCACACTGATGTCCCAGAGCACGACCGCCGCCATGCGCGCGGTGCCCGGCAGTACACCCCAGGAACGCGCGGCCCAGGGCAAGGAGGCCCGGAGCCGCTCGCCCCGCTCGGGGCACGCCGTGTACCGGCCGTCTCCGGACCGGCCCGACCCGCTGGCGATCCTGGAAGAGCAGTCGGTGACCCGGGTACCCGAGCTGGTCCCGATCCGCTACGGCAGGATGCTGGAATCGCCCTTCCGGTTCTACCGGGGAGCCGCCGCGATCATGGCATCCGACCTGGCGGGCAGCCCCGACTCGGGGATCACGGTCCAGCTGTGCGGGGACGCGCACCTGCTGAACTTCCGGCTGCTGGCCTCTCCGGAGCGGCGGCTGATGTTCGACATCAACGACTTCGACGAGACCCTGCCCGGTCCCTGGGAGTGGGACGTCAAACGGCTGTCGGCGAGCTTCGTGATCGCGGCCCGGGCGAACGGCTTCGACGACGCCGAGCGCGCGGGCATCGTGGGCGCCGCCGTGCGCTCGTACCGCGAGGCGATGCGCGGCTTCGCCGGCATGGGCAACCTCGACGTCTGGTACGCGAAGATCGATCAGGAGCACCTGGAGGCCCTGGCCACGGACCAGCTCGACAAGGTCGGACGGAAGAAGCTGGCCCGGGCCATGGCCAAGGCCCGTACGCGTGACACGCTGCAGGCCTTCGACAAGCTCACGGAGCTGGTCGACGGCCGGCCGCGCATCGCGGCGGACCCCCCGCTGCTGGTGCCGCTCACGGAACTGCTGCCGGACGCCGAACGCACCGAGCTGGAGGGGCGGTTCGAACGTCTCCTCGACACCTACGGGCTCACGATGGCGAGTGACCGGCGGACCCTGCTGGAGGACTACCGGCTGGTGGACATGGCCCGCAAGGTGGTCGGCGTCGGCAGCGTCGGCACCCGCTGCTGGATCCTGCTGCTGCTCGGCCGCGACGGCCGGGACCCGCTCTTGCTGCAGGCCAAGGAGGCCGGCACCTCCGTGCTCGCCGACCACCTCGGCGCGAGCCGGTACCGCAACCAGGGCGAGCGCGTGGTCTCGGGACAGCGGTTGATGCAGGCGGCGAGCGACATGTTCCTGGGCTGGGAACGGGTGGACGGGATCGACGGCAGGCAGCGCGACTTCTACATTCGCCAGCTGCGCGACTGGAAGGGGATCGCCATGCCGGAGACGATGTCGCCCGAACAGCTGGCGGCCTTCGCCGAGGTGTGCGGCCTCACCCTCGCCCGTGCGCACGCGCGGTCGGGCGACCGGATCGCGATCGCCTCGTACCTGGGCCGCGGCGAGGCCTTCGACCGGGCGCTGGTCACCTTCGCCGAGGCGTACGCCGACCAGAACGAACGCGACCACCAGGCCCTGGTCGACGCGGTGCGCGCGGGCCGGCTGCCGGCGGAGGAACTTCCGGCGGACTGACCGCGTGCCGCCGTGTCCCGCCCCGGGACCTGCTGACGTGTTGTCAGAGGGTCCCGGCCGCTTTGGCGCCGCCAGGGTCCGCGGGCGGCTGCTCGACGAGCGGAGCGGGCGGATGGGCGGTACCGGCGGGGAGCAGCTCGGTCGTGACGAAGGAGATCACGGCCGCGAGGATGGCGATGGGGATCATCGCGGAGCTGCCCAGCAGCAGCACCACGAGGACCACGCTGCTGACCGGTAGCCGCATGACGGCCGCGGTGGCCGCCGCCATGCCCGCCGCCATGGCCGGTACAGGGCCCAGCCCGGGCAGGGGAGCCACGAGGACTCCGGCCGCCGCTCCGAGGAAGACCGCGGGGAAGATGGCGCCGCCGCGCAGGCTGCCCAGACAGAGGGCGTAGGCGGCGGTCTTGAGGACCAGGACGGCGATCAGCACGCCGACGGCCCAGGCGTGCGGGTCGGCGGCCAGCTCGCCGAGGGCGGCCTGGCCCGAGAGGGCGACGTCCGCGGGCGAGCGGCCGGTGATCAGGGCGTAGAGGGCGGCGCAGGCCGCGGCGCCCAGCGCGCACAGCACGGTGCGGGGGAACACCCGGGCGGAGACGAACGCCGCGACCCGGCGGCCCGCCTCCAGGACGGGGTTCAGCAGCACGGCGAGGACGAGGGCGATGAGTACGGTCCACAGCACGTCCGGCGCGTCAAGGGACGGCAGGGGCGCGGGCAGCGTGAGGTTGAGGCTGCCGGTCGCCAGGCCGGTCCACTTGCCGAAGCCCGTGAAGACCAGGGCCCCGATCCCGCTGGAGAGCAGGGCGGGGAGCATGACCGCGAACAGCTGGGGGCCGCCGATCCCCGACACCTCGATGAGGAGCACGGCGGCGATCAGCGGGTTGCCGAAGATCGCCGCGATGGCGGCGGCCGCACCGGCCGCGCCCAGCAGCGCCGTGGTCTGCGGGGTCGCCGGGGTCCGTGTGAGGTCCCGGAAGAGCAGGGCCAGGCCGCCGCCGAGGGCGATCAGAGGTGCCTCCGGGCCCAGGACCGCGCCCAGCGGCAGGCTCGCGATCGCGGCGAGCACCACGCCCGGCAGCGCGGCCGGGGGCATCGCGCCGGCGTGCAGACCGCCCGCGGGTATGTGGCCGCCCCCGCCGGTGAGCCGGGCGGCGACCAGGCCGACGACCACACCGGCGGTCAGCAGCAGGGGCAGCGGCCACCACCAGGGGGCCGTGTCCCAGCCCAGGTGGTGCGGAAGGTCCGTCCAGAAGACGTGTTGCAGTTCGTGGAGACCGACGAGGAACCAGAACGCGACGAGCGACACCGGAATGCCGAGGAGGGCCGAGTAGACCAGGATGACGAGGTAGCCGGGAGTGCGGAGGATATCGCGCAGCCGGTCCGCCTCCTGCGGCTGACCGGTGCCAATGGGTTGAGGACTCGGCTCCGTCATGGAATTCCTTCTTCCTGGCACCTGACGCCGCCACCGGGGCGGCCGAACCTCTCGACTCGATGATCCGCCCGGCCGGCGGTCTGCGCCGCCGGAAGGCGGCGAGGCCGGGGGCCGGCCGGGGGACGGCTGGGGGAGGCCGGGGGAGGAGGCCCCGTCCGGACATGCGAAGCCCCCGGCCGGATGCTGCAATGGCTCTGGCCCGTCCAGGCCCCGCCGCGGCCCCGGACGCGGCGACCCGGTCCGCTCCGGTCCACCCGCACTCCCTGGGAGATGAGCGAACATGCCCGGAACCCTTAGTGGCCCGAGACGGACGTGCGGCACCGGGCCGGGGCACGGCGGATGACGGCCTCGGATCCGCACCCCGCCGGGCCCGGCGGGGCCACCCAGCCCGAAGAGGCGGAACGGCTGCGCGAACTCCTGCGCAGCGCCGGCTATCTCAAGGCACTCGTGTTCTGCGCCCTCATCGGTGTTCCGGTGTCCCTGGTGGCCTTCTGGTTCCTGGTCGGTCTCCAAGAACTGGAACACCTGATGTGGCATGGTCTGCCGGAGTCCCTGGGATGGGACGCCCCGCCGTGGTGGTGGCCGTTGCCGCTGCTGCTCGTGGCCGGCGTGACCGTCGGGCTCGTGGTCACCCACATGCCCGGCGGGGGCGGACACATCCCCGCCGGAGGACTCCACACGGGCGGTGTCTCCCCCGCAGCCCTGCCCGGCGTGATCCTCGCCGCCCTGCTCAGCCTCCCCCTCGGCGCCACGCTCGGTCCGGAGGCCCCGTTGATCGCCCTCGGCGGCGGTCTGGCGCTGCTCTTCAGGGACCTGGCGCGGGTGCCGGCGACCGCCCAGAGCACGGCGCTGCTGGGCGCGGCGGGAGCGGCGGCGGCCGTCGCGGTGATCTTCGGGAGTCCGCTGATCGCGGGGGTCCTGCTCATCGAGGTGGCCGGAGTGGGCGGGCCTCAGCTGTTCGCGGTCATGCTGCCCGCGCTGCTGTCCAGCGGGGTGGGCTCCCTCGTGTTCACCGGCTTCGGACGCTGGACCGGATTGGATGCGCCCAGCCTCTCCGTGAAGGTGGGCGTACCCCTTCCGCGGCTCGACCCCGGGGACGTGCTCTGGTCGATCCCGATGGCCGTGGCCATCGGTTTCCTCATGCACCTGATCATGCGAGGAGGGCGGTCGACCGCCCGGTTCGTCGCGAAGCGTCCCCTCGCCCATACGACTTTGTGTGCCCTGGCGGCCGGCGTCTGCGCCGCCGTGTACGGGCTCACCACCGGCCGCTCGCCCGCGAACGTGGCGTCCTCCGGCCAGGAGACGCTGGGCGCGATGGCCGCCGATCCGTCCGCCTGGGGCGTCGGGGCCCTGATCGCCGTGGTGCTCTGCATGGGCGTCGCCTACTCCCTGTGCCTGGGCAGCCTGCGCGGCGGCCCCGTGTTCCCGTCGCTGTTCCTGGGCTGTGCGGTGGGTGTGCTGCTCGCGCCCCTGCCGGGCCTGGGGGTCGTACCGGGGATGGCCATCGGCATGGCCGCCTCGACGACCAGTGCCCTGCGGCTGCCGGTCAGCAGCATCGTCCTCGTCGTCCTGGTGATGGGCAGCGTGGCCATGACCCCCGTGGTGATCCTCGCGGCCGTCGTGGCCTTCGTGACGACCCAGCTGCTGCCGCCCGGACCCGCCGTTCCACCGGTGGGCAAGGCGGCGGGACCGCCGACCGCGCGTCCCCCCGCCGCCGGTGCGTCGTCCGGCTCCGTCTCATGAAGGGGGCCGGCATGGCACGTCATCCCGTGACGGTGCCCGCATCCGTGGTGCTCGTGACGGGCGTGGCGGGTTCGGGGAAGACCACCGTGGGACTACTGCTGGCCGAGCGGCTCGGCTGGGCCTTCCAGGACGCGGACGACCTCCACACGGCGGCGAACCGGGCCAGGATGGCGGCCGGCGAGGCCCTGTCCGACGAGGACCGGCGCCCGTGGCTGGCCGCGGTCGCGGCATGGATCGACCGCCGCGTCGCGGCGGGGGAACCCGCCGTCGTGGCCTGCTCCGCCCTCAAGCGCGCCTACCGGGACCAGCTGGCCGGGGGACGGCCCGACGTCCGTCTGGTCCATCTGCACGGTTCGCGGCAGCTCATCCGGTCCCGGCTGCTGGCCCGGCACGGCCACTTCTTCCCCGCACGGTTGATGGACAGCCAGTTCGCCGACCTCCAGGAGCCGGCGCCCGACGAGCACGCCTGCGTGGTGGACATCGACCAGCCCCCGGAAGCCGTTGTCGAAGCCGTCGTCGCCCGACTGCGCGCCGTACCGGCCGAGGAGCCGCACATGCCCCGCACGGCATCAGGAGAACAGTGGCGGCTGCGCCACGGCCCGCAGACGGCGGTGGTCGTCGAACTGGGCGGCGCCCTGCGCCACTACGAGGTGGACGGGCGGCCGCTCCTCGACGGATTCGCCGCCGACGAGCCGATCACCGGCGGCCGCGGACAGCTCCTCGTTCCCTGGCCGAACCGGATCGCCGGCGGACAGTACCGGTTCGGCGATGAGGACCTGCGACTCCCGCTGACCGAACCGGAGAACGGCAACGCGATCCACGGCCTCCTCAGGTGGGTCCCGTGGCGGCTGCTCGCCCGCAGCGAGAACGCCGTCACGGTGGGCACCACCCTCTTCCCGCAGCCCGGATACCCGTACCGGCTGGAGGTCCGCGCCGAGTACCGGCTGGGACCGGAGGGGCTGGAGACCACCGTCACCTCCACCAACCAGGGGGACACCGCCGCGCCCTACGGTGTCGGCCAGCACCCCTATCTGACCGTGGGCACCGACCTGGTGGACACCGTGCTGCTGACCGTGCCCGCTCGCCACCGGCTCGGCAGCGACGCACACGGCCTGCCCACCGGTGAGGAGCCGGTCGAGGGCACGGCGTACGACTTCCGCACCGCCAGGCCCATCGGCGAGCAGCGCCTGGACACCGCGTACACCGGGCTCGACCGGGATCCCGCCGGCCACTGCACGGTGCGGCTCGCGCACCCCTCGGGGCGTCACGGCATCGACGTACGGCTCGTCGAGGGCATCCGGTACGTGCAGGTGTACACCGGGGACACGCTGTCGGAGCCCGGGCGGCGCCGGCGCGGGGTCGCCATCGAACCGATGTCCTGCCCGGCCGACGCCTTCCGCAGCGGCACGGCGCTCACCGTCCTGCAACCGGGCGACCGTCATGTCCTGCGCTGGGTCCTGGCCCCGTGGGGATCCCGGTGACCCCCGGCAGCGGGCCGTCGACGCCGCAGGCCATGACCGGTGGCGCCTTCCGCGCGCTGTACGAGGAGCTGCGCGAGCGCAGCCCCAGCGCCCCCGACGACCGGCGCGGTGCGCTCGGCCACCTGACGCCCGAGCGCGTCGTGGCCGCCGCCGCCGAGGTCCGCTCCGGACGTACGGTGTCGCTCGCCGCGCCCATCGAGACCCTGCCCGGCCCGGACAATCCCGACCCGGCACGCCACCGGATGATCGCGCCCGCCGACGGTGAGACCGGCGCGACCGGCGGTGACGCGCTGCACTTCGCGCGCGACCGGTTCGCGATGAACGTGCACGGGGACGCGGACAGCCATCTCGACGCGCTGTGTCACGTGCTGTTCGACGGGGAGCTCTACAACGGCGTGCCCGCGAGCAGTGTGACGTCCCACGGCGCCGGCGCGCTCTCCGTCGAGCTCGTGCGGGACGGCATCGTCGGCCGTGGCGTGCTCCTGGACGTTCCGCGGCTGCGGGACGTGCCGTGGCTGGAGCCCGGGGACCACGTGAGCGCCGCCGACCTGACCGCCGCGGAGGAGGCCCAGGGGGTCCGGGTCGGGCCGGGCGACCTGCTGTTCGTACGGGTGGGGCATCGACCGCGGCGCCAGGAGCGCGGGGCGTGGAACGCCGCGCGGGCCCGGGCCGGCCTTCATCCCACGGCCGTACGGTTCCTGGCCGAGCGGCAGGTCGCCGCGCTGGGCTCGGACGGCAACAACGACACCGCCCCCAGCGCGGTGGCCGGGGTGGACTTTCCGGTGCACGTGCTGGCGGTGCACGCCATGGGTCTGCACCTCATGGACTACCTGCAGTTCGAGGAGCTGACCGTGGCGTGCGCCCGCGCGGGCCGGTGGTCCTTCCTGTGCGTGGTGGCGCCGCTCAGACTTCCCTCGGCCACCGGCTCGCCCGTGAACCCGATCGCCGTTCTGTGACGGCCGGGTGCGGGCGTCCCGTCCGGTCGCCGGACCCGGGGAGGAGGGATACGTTCGAAGAGGTGGGGTGGCTGCCGCGTCCCGGCAGCGCGCAGAGAGAGGGCCGCTGACAGGGCGGCCCCGCGAGCGCAAGGACGGTGGTCGCCGTGGGCGACTCCCCGCACTACGACGTCGTCATCATCGGTTCGGGCGCCGGCGGCGGCACGCTCGCCCACCGGCTCGCCCCCTCCGGGAAGCGGGTGCTCATCCTCGAACGCGGTGACTACCTCCCCCGCGAGCGGGACAACTGGGACTCCACCGCCGTGTTCGTGAAGGGCAAGTACCGGGCCCCGGAGTTCTGGCTGGACAAGAACGGCGACGAGTTCCCGCCCGAGGTCAACTACTACGTCGGGGGGAACACCAAGTTCTATGGCGCCGCCCTGTTCCGGCTGCGGCCCGAGGACTTCGGGGAACTGCGCCACCACGACGGGCTGTCGCCGGCCTGGCCGATCCGCTACGAGGACCTGGAGCCCTACTACTCCGAGGCCGAGCACCTCTACCTGGTCCACGGACGCCACGGCGAGGACCCGTGGGAAGGCTCGTACAGCGCCCAGTACGCCTATCCGCCCGTCGAACACGAGCCGCGGATCCAGCAGTTGAGTGACGACCTGGAGAAGCGGGGTCTGCACCCCTTCCACCTGCCCATCGGCGTGAACCTGACCCAGGACGAGCACGGGCGGGCCACCAGCGCCAGCGTCTGCGTCCGCTGCGACCGCGTGGACGGCTTCCCCTGCCTGGTGCGCGGCAAGTCGGACGCCGAGGTGATCTGCGTGGAACCGGCCCTGCGGCACCCGAACGTCGACATGGTCACCAGCGCGCGGGTGGTCCGACTGGAGACCGACCCGGCCGGGCGCAGCGTCAGCAGCGTCGTGACCCGGAACGAGGACGGGCTGGAGGCCTCGTACACGGCGGACATCGTGGTCGTCGCCTGTGGGGCGGTCAACTCCGCGGCACTCCTCCTGGCCTCGGCCAACGACCGTCACCCGCGCGGGCTGGCGAACAGCTCCGACGTGGTCGGCCGGCACTACATGCGCCACAACAACCTCGCGCTGATGGCCCTTTCGAAGGAACCCAACGACACCAAGTTCCAGAAGACCCTGGCCCTGCACGACTGGTACCTCGGCGCCGACGACTGGGACTACCCGCTGGGCGGCATCCAGATGCTCGGCAAGTCGGACGCCGACCAGATCCACGGCGAGGCGCCCCGCTGGGCGGGCGCCGTGGCCCCCGACATGCCCTTCGAGGTCATGGCCCATCACGCGGTCGACTTCTGGCTGTGCGGCGAGGACCTTCCGCTCCCCGACAGCCGGGTCACCCTCGCAGGAGACGGCACCATCCGTCTCGTGCTCGACGAGAAGAACAACACCGCGGGGCTGGGGCGCCTGCGGCACAAGCTCCAGGGCATGCTCAGCCATCTGGGGATGCACGAGCACCAGCTCCTGACGCGCAGCATCTACCTCCACAAGGGGATGCCGATCGGCGCCACGGCCCACCAGGCCGGCACCGTACGGTTCGGCGACGACCCGGCCACCTCCGCCCTGGACGTGAACTGCAAGGCGCACGATCTCGACAACCTGTACGTGGTCGACACGAGCTTCTTCCCGAGCATCGGCGCGGTCAACCCGTCCCTCACGGCGATCGCGAACGCCCTGCGGGTGGGCGACCACCTCGTGGAACGGCTGGGCTGACTCCGAGGTTCCTCCGACCGGGGGGTGATGCTCGGCCGCGTGGCCCAAGGGCACGCCGCCCGGGCCGCCGATCCGCGACGAGGGTGCTTCCGTGGCGTTCGGACCCCGCCGGACCCCGGTCCGGCGGACCGGACCTGGCATGCGAGGAGGCAGCCGATCGTGAGTCCCACCGAGGGCGTACCGCGGGGAGTGATCCCCGCTCACCTGCTCAAGGGTCAGAAAGCGCTGGTCACCGGCGCCAACAGCGGGATCGGCAAGGCCACGGCCATCGGTCTGGCCCGGGCCGGCGCCGACGTCGTCGTGAACTACGTGGCCGGCGCCGAAGAGGCCGAGAAGGTGGTCGAGGAGATCACCTCGTTCGGCGTGCGCGCCGCCGCGTACGAGGCGGACGTGTCCCAGGAGGACCAGGTCGTGGCCATGATGGACCGGATGGTCCGGGAGTTCGGCACGATCGACATCCTGGTCGCCAACGCCGGACTGCAGCGCGATGCCGCCTTCGAGGAGATGACGCTCGCCCAGTGGCAGAAGGTGCTGGACGTCAACCTCACGGGCCAGTTCCTCTGCGCACGGGAAGCGACGAAGGAGTTCCTGCGGCGCGGCGTCGTCCCGGAGGTGTCCCGTGCGGCCGGAAAGATCATCTGCATGAGCTCCGTCCACCAGGTCATCCCCTGGGCGGGCCACGCGAACTACGCCTCCTCCAAGGGGGGCATCCACATGCTGATGGCGACCCTGGCCCAGGAACTCGCGCCGAAGAAGATCCGCGTGAACGCGATCGCACCCGGAGCCATCAAGACACCGATCAACAGGGACGCGTGGGAGACGCCGGAGGCTCGGAAGGATCTGCTCCGGCTGATCCCGTACGAGCGGATCGGTGAGCCGGACGACATCGCGAACGCGGCCGTGGCCCTGGCCTCCGACCTCATGGACTACGTCGTGGGCACCACGCTCTTCGTGGACGGCGGGATGACCCTCTACCCGGGCTTCGCCACCGGCGGCTGACCCTCGTCCGGCCTGTCATCCCGAGCGGCAAAGGAACGCATGCACACCACGCTCCACCTGCTGGCGGCGGACGCCCCCGCCCAACTGCTTCCGGCCAGGCAGCTCATGGCGTTCACCCTCGCCTCCCACATCATCCTCGTGCCGATGGGTGTGGCCCTGCCGCTCATCACCCTGATCATGCATTACATCGGCCTGCGCAAGAACGACGCGACGGCCCTGCTGCTGGCCCGGCGCTGGTCGGCCGTGATGGCCGTGCAGTTCGCGATCGGCGTCGTCACCGGAACCGTTCTGTCGTTCGAGTTCGGTCTGCTCTGGCCCGGGCTGATGGGCAAGTGGGGCGATGTCTTCGGCATCGGGTTCGGTGTCGAGGCCTGGGCGTTCTTCCTCGAAGCCGTGCTCATCGCCATCTACCTGTACGGCTGGCGCAGGCTGAAGCCGCGCACCCACTTCCTGCTCGGGCTGCCGCTGCCCGCCACGGCGCTGCTGGGGGCCTTCGGCATCCTGGCGGCCAACGCGTGGATGAACACGCCCCAGGGATTCACGCTCGACTCCCAGGGCAACCCGGTCGACGTGAACGTCTGGAAGGCCATCTTCACCCCCATGTTCGGGCCGCAGTACTGGCACTTCGTGGTGGCGATGCTGCTGACCGCGGGCTACGTCGTGGCAGGCGTCTACGCCGTCGGCTGGCTGCGCGGCCGCCGGGACCGCTACCACCGGCTCGGCTTCACGGTCCCCTTCACCCTCGCCGCGGTGGCCACACCCGTCCAGTTCTTCCTGGGCGACTCGATCACCCGGCAGGTGTTCCAGAAGCAGCCCGTGAAGTTCGCCGCGACGGAGATCGTCTGGAAGACCGACAGCCACGTTCCGGAGTACCTCTACGGCCGCCTCCACCCGGACGGATCGATCTCCGGCGGCATCAAGTTCCCTCAGCTGGACTCCATCCTGGCCGGGTTCAGCCCGGACACCGTGGTGACGGGACTGTCCTCCGTGCCGGCCGGCGACCGGCCGAACGCCACGCAGGCCACGATCGCGCACTGGGCCTTCGACACCATGGTCCTGGTCGGCAGCGTGCTCCTGCTCCTCGCCCTCTGGTACGGCTTGGTCTGGTGGCGCCATCGCCGGCTGCCCGAGTCCAAGTGGTTCTTCCGCAGCGCCGCCTGCGCCGGCGTCGGCTCCGTCATCGCCGTCGAATGCGGCTGGATCACGACCGAGGTGGGCCGCCAGCCCTGGATCGTCTACCAGAACATGCGCGTCGCGGAGGCCGTGACCTCCACCCGTTCCACCACCCTCTGGATCATGTTCGGCCTGGTGATCGTGGTGTACGTGTTCATCTTCGGGGCGTTCCTCACGGTGCTCCTGAAGATGCGCGACGGCTGGCGACGGGCCGACGCGGAGACGGACGGGCGGCCGGCGGACGGGCGGCCGGCGGACGCACCGGAGGCGGTCACCCCCTACGGTCCGCGCCCGGCCGTCCCGGCCGTCCCGGCCGGCGACGCCCCGTCCCCGGGAGACAGCCGCCCCACTCCGCCCGGGGGAGGTGGCGCGTGATGGCCGACCTCGTCGCCTTCGTGATGCTGCTCGCCGTGGCCGCGTACGCCTGCGGTGGCGGGACCGACTACGGGGCGGGCTTCTGGGACCTGACGGCCGGCGGAGCCGAGCGCGGCAAGCGCCCCAGATGGCTGATCGACCACGCCATGGCGCCCGTCTGGGAGGTCAACAACGTCTGGCTGATCTTCGTCCTCATCCTCATGTGGACCGGCTTCCCCGTGCTGTTCCAGACGGTGTTCACCGCGCTGTGGCTGCCCTTCGCGCTGGCCGCCCTCGGCCTGGTCCTGCGCGGCGCCGGATTCGCCCTGCGCAAACCCAGCCGTCGGCTGGCCCGTCGGCGCCTCTACGGCGCCGTGTTCGCCATCGCCTCCCTGCTCACCCCGTTCTTCCTCGGAGCGGCCGTCGGTGCCATCGCCACCGGCCGGATCGCACCGGGTACCGAAGCCTCGGCGGACGCGTGGGCCAATCCCGCGTCCCTCCTGTTCGGGCTGCTCACCGTCGCCGGGACCGCACTCCTCGGCGCCGTGTTCCTGACCGCCGACGCCAAGCGCTTCGACGCACCCGACCTGGTCGGCTACTTCCGGCTCCGCGCCCTCGTCAGTCTCGTCGCGGTCGCCCTGATCGCCGTGGGCGTGCTCCTCGTCACCCATGGCGACGCCCCCCACGTCTGGCACGGACTCACCCACGGCGCCGGGCTCGCCCTCGCGCTGGTGTCCGCGCTGTTCTTCGTCGCCACGGCCCTGCTCGTGCTGCGGGGACGCACGCACTGGGCCCGCTTCGCCGCCGTCGCCGCCGTCGGCGCGGCCGTCTTCGCCTGGGGATTCGCACAGCGCCCCTACCTCATCCCCACGTCCCTGTCGGTGGCGGACGCCGCGGGCGATTCCCAGACGCTGCTCTGGCTGTCGGTGGTCAGCCTCGTCGCCCTGCTGCTCATCGTCCCGGCCGTCTTCTTCCTCTACTGGCTGGACACGCATGGCGAACTGGAGCCCCTCACCGACGCCGACCTGCGACGGACCGGCCCCACGACGGGGGACGCGGTCGACGGCGACTGAATCCACCGGCGCGCCCGCGGCGCGAGGAAGGAAACCGCTGTGAGCGAGGACGACATCCTCCTCGGCATCGCCCTGGTCGTGGCCCTGGCGGCCGCCTGCCAGATCCTCGCCGGAAAGCTCCGCGTCCCCGCGCTGATCCTGCTGCTGCCGGTCGGCTTCGCCGCGGGCGCCCTGACCGACGTCATCCATCCCGACCAGCTGATCGGGGAGGACTTCTCCGCCCTGGTGTCCCTGTCCGTGGCGGTGATCCTCTACGACGCCGGTCTCGGCCTCGACCTGCGCAACCTCACCGGCCACACCCGGGGGATCGTGGGCAGACTGCTCCTCTTCGGCGTGGCCTTCACCTTCCTGGCCGTCTGCGCCGTCGGCCCGGCCCTGTTCGGCATGTCGCTCCGGGTGGCCGCGATGGTCGGCATGATCCTCGTCGTGTCGGGCCCCACGGTCGTGGGGCCCCTGCTCCAGTACGTGCGGCCGACGGACAAGGTGCGGCGCCTGCTGATCTGGGAAGGGACACTGACCGACCCGATCGGCGCCATCCTCGGAGCGCTCGTCTTCCACGCCATCGACACGACGCACCAGATCGACATCGGCCGCGGCTACCAGATCGGCCAGTTCCTCATCAGCATGGCCGTCGGCCTCGTCGGCGGAGCCGTGGGCATCGCACTGCTGTGGCTGACCCTGCGCGTGCTGCGGCTCGGCGAGACGCTCGGCACCCTGGCTCAACTGGCCACGGTGATCGCCGTGTCGGCGGGCTGCGACATCGTCCGCGACGACACCGGGCTGATCGCCGCGATCGTCACCGGCATGGCCGCGGCCAACATCCGGGGCTTCGACATGCCCGCGCGCCGGCCCTTCTTCGAGACACTGGTCCAGCTGATCATCGGCCTGCTGTTCATCTCCATCTCGGCCAGCGTCACCCCGGCATCCCTGACCCCCGTACTCCTTCCCACGCTCGCCCTCGTCGTGCTCCTGGTCCTCGTGGTACGGCCGCTCGTGGCCTTCGTCGCCACCATGGGCAAGGACATGACCCTGGGGGAACGGGCGTTCGCGGGATGGATGGCCCCGCGCGGCATCGTCGCGGCCTCCACCGCGGCGGCCTTCGCCGCGAGCCTCGTCCAACTGGGACTGCGCGGCGCCTCCAAGATCCTTCCCATCACCTTCCTCGTGATCGTCTCGACGGTCGTGCTGTACGCCCTGACCGCGGGCCCCGTGGCCCGGCGGCTCGGCGTCGCCCGGCCGAACCTCACGCGGCCGCTGCTCGTGGGCGGAGCCCCGTGGGCGATCGCGCTGGGCACGGCCCTGCGGTCGGCGGGGCTCGACGTACAGATGTGGGCGGGCATGGGCGAGGAACGCGAACGGATCAAGGACGCCGGGATCAAACTGGCCCGAGGAGACCTGCTGGCCACGGCCACCAACCCGCGGGCGCGGCTGGAAGGGGTGAACGCCGTCTTCCTGCTCACCGATGACGACGACTTCAACGCGCTCGCCTCGGTCGTGGTCGAGGACAACGTCGAGGGCCCCGTCTACCGGGTGGGACCGCCCCACGAGAGCCACGGTGTCGTCGCGCCCTACACCGGCGGCGCCATCCTGTTCGGCGCCTCACTCGTCCGGCACGTCCTGGCGACACGGTACGAACAGGGCGCCCGGTTCCTGGTGCGGCCCGCCTCCGATCCGGTCCCGCCGGGGCACGCGACACTGTTCGTGGTCGGCGCCGACGGCAGGCTGGACCCGGTCGACGAGACGCAGGCCGTGACCCCGCGCGAGGGCGACGTCCTCGTGCTGCTCGGCCCCGTGCCCGAGGTCTAGGTCCTAGCCCCCGCCCTGCCGCGTGCGGTTCAGGGTCTCGTCCAGCGTGATGGCCGCGTCGATGAGCGCCAGGTGGGTGAACGCCTGCGGGAAGTTGCCGAGCTGGCGGCCCGTCAGGGCGATCTCCTCCGAATACAGGCCCAGGTGGTTGGCGTAGGTCATCATCTTCTCGAGCACGAGCCGGGCCTGATCGGCCCGGCCGGCGCGGGCCAGGGCGTCGACGTACATGAAGGTGCACAGGGAGAAGGTTCCCTCGTCGCCGCGCAGGCCGTCGGGCGAGGCCTCGGGGTTGTAGCGGTAGACCAGGCTGTCGGTGACCAGTTCCCGGTCCATCGCCTCCAGAGTGGACTTCCACATCGGGTCGTCGGGCGTGATGAACCCGACGGTCGGCATCCGCAGCAGCGAGGAGTCGAGCACGTCGCTGCCGTAGTGCTGGACGAAGGCCTTGCGGTCGGCGTCCCAGCCCTTGGCCAGGATCTGATCGTAGATGTTGTCGCGCTCGGCGGCCCAGCGGGCGCTTTCGGCCGGCCGGCCGTGGGCGACCGCCAGCCGCAGCGCGCGGTCGAACGCGACCCAGGACATCACCCGGCCGTAGGTGAAGTGCTTGCGCCCGCCGCGGGTCTCCCACAGCCCCTCACCGGCCTGGTCCCAGTGGTCCACGAGCCAGTCCAGCAGGGTGCGCAGCGAGCTCCAGCCGTGGATGTCCAGGTGGATGCCGTGCTGGTGGGCGAAGGAGATGCTGTCGAGCGCCTCGCCGTAGATGTCCAGCTGCAACTGGGTCGCCGCGCCGTTGCCGATGCGCACCGGAGCGGACCGCTGGTACCCCTCCCAGTGGTCCAGGGTCTCCTCGTAGAGGTCGGAGGAACCGTCCACCCGGTACATGATGTTCAGCGGCCCCGAGTCGCTGTCGCTGCCCGCCTTCTCCTTCACCCGGTCGCCCAGCCAGGCGATGAACGCCCGCGCCTCCTCCGTGAACCCCAGTCCCAGCAGGGCGTACACGGAGAAGGACGCGTCCCGGATCCAGGTGAACCGGTAGTCCCAGTTGCGCTCGCCGCCCAACTGCTCCGGCAGACCCGCCGTGGGGGCCGCGACCAGGGCCCCGCTGGGTGCGTACGTCATCAGCTTCAGCGTGATGGCGGAGCGCTCCACCATCTCGCGCCAGCGGCCCGCGTACCGGGACTGGTGGAGCCACGAGCGCCAGTACTGCCGGGTGTCGGCGAAGAGTTCCTGGAACTCGGCGACGCGGATCTCGCGCGGCGGCCCCTCCGCCGCCGACTCGATGACCAGCCCCCGCTGTTGGCCGGCCTCCAGCGGGAGCGTGACGCGCAGGTCGTGATCGCCCGTGAGGGTGTGCACCACCCGTTCGTCCTCGGGCTCGCGCACCACGCTGAGCGTGAGGTCCAGGTCGTCCGAGGCGAACACCGCCCCGTTCTCGGTGAGGCGCAGGGTGTGGGGCTTGCGCCCGTAGTCGAACCGTGGGGCGATGTCGATCCGGAAGGTCATGCTGCCGCGGACGCACCGGAGCATGCGGACCAGGCGGTGGCGGTCCGTGGCCGTCGTTCCGGTCACCGGCATGAAGTCGACCACCTCGCCGGCACCGGCCTCGGTCATGAACCGCGTCACGAGAATCGCGGTGTCCGGCAGGTACAGCTGCTTCGTGGTGTACGTCTCGTCCGTCGGCCTGACCGTGAAATGGCCGCCCTTCTCCCAGTCGAGAAGAGCCCCGAACACACTGGGCGAATCGAAGCGCGGGCAGCAGAACCAGTCGATGGTTCCCTCGGTGGTCACCAGCGCCGCGGTCTGCAGATCACCGATCAGGCCGTGATTCTCGATCAGCGGGTAGTCAGCCATGGGAGGACCCTTCCGACGCCACTCCCTCAGCTTAGGCGCGGCGTTACCGGTGGGCCCGCCGAGCGGATCGCCCGCCCCTGCACCCGCCGGGAAACGGCTCTAGCATGAAAAAGCACGAGCCGGACGTCTCAGGCGGGAGCGGACGATGATGTCCTGGGCGGCACGCTTCCGGTTGCTGCAGTACATCAAGGCAAGCCTGTGGATCATCCCCCTGATCGGGCTCCTGCTGGGGGCCCTGCTCGCCGAGTGGGCCGCCGGCGTGGACGGCGCGGGCTGGTGGCCGGACAGCTGGCGGTACTCCGCGACGACGGCGAGCAGTGTGCTCAGCTCCGTCGTCGGAGCCATGGTCGCGCTGCTCGGGTTCGTCGTGACGATCGGCGTGCTCGTCGTCCAGCAGGCCACCGGAACGCTGTCTCCGCGCTACATGCGCCTGTGGTACCGCGACCGCCTCCAGAAGGCGGTACTCGCCACGTTCGCCGGGACGTTCGCGTACGCCTTCTCCCTGTTGCGCAGAATCGAGTCGGACACCGTCCCCGACCTGGGGGTGACCCTGTCCGGCGTGGCCGTCTCCCTCAGCCTCGTGCTTCTGCTGATCTACCTCAACCGGTTCACCCACAACCTCCGGCCCGTGGCCATCGCCGACCTGGTGGGGCGTCTGGGGGAGAAGGTGCTCATCGGCGCGACGGAACGCATCCACCACTCCTCGGCACACGACGGGTCTTCCCCGCCGTCCACCGGTCCGGTGACCCTCATCCGGTCCGAACGGGGCGGAGTCATCCAGGCGTTCGACGCGGCGGGGCTGATCGCCACCGCCGTCCGCCACGACTGCGTCCTCGTACTGGCCCACCAGGTCGGCGACTTCGTACCGCCCGGCACCACCCTCGTCGAGGCCCACGGCTCCGCGCGGGCGCCGGACCCGCGGCGGGTGACCGGGCTCGTCGCCCTCGGAACCGAGCGCACCATCGAGCAGGATCCCGCCTTCGCCCTGCGCGTCCTCGTCGACATCGCCATCCGCGCCCTCTCGCCCGCCGTGAACGACCCCACGACCGCCGTACAGGTGCTCAACCACATCGACACGTTCCTGCACGTGGTCGGCCGGGCCCGGCTCCGCGGCCGCTACGTGCTCGCCGACGGCGAGGGCCGGCCCCGGCTGGTGGTGGAGGGCCGCGGCTGGGAGAACTACCTGGAGCTCGGCGTCACCGAGATCCGCGAGTACGGGTCCACGTCCCTCCAGGTGTGCCGGCGGCTCCGCGCACTGCTGGACGACCTCCTCGAAACCCTGCCGGCCGAGCGGCTGCCCGCGGTACGCGCGGAGCTCGCCCTCCTCGACGCGTCCGTCCACCGGGGCTTCGCCGACCCCACCCGCCGCGCCGCCGCGCGAACGCCCGACCGCCAGGGCCTGGGCGGCGGGCGGCGTCCCGGGGAGGAGCCCTCCCGACGGGGGCGGTGACCACCGTCGGCCCGTGTGCGGGCGGCACGCCGGACCGCCTGCTGGCGTCGAGAGGCCTGGGGCGGCAGGCTGACGGCCTGGGAGACGGTGGTGAAGCGGTAGCCGCGGGCCTTGAGGGTCGGCCGTGGGGGCCGTCAGCGGCGAGGAAGACGGTCGCCGGGTCGGTGGCGTGCAGACCGATGAGGGCGCGGGCCACCTCGTGTGCGGTGTCCCCGCGCACGGCGGGAGCGAGCAGCTGCCGGCGGACCAGCCGGGCGCGGCGCTGGTCGGCGGTTGGAGGTAATACCAGGCGACACCCGGCCTCAACAATAGCGAAGAGTCACCTTGAATGCACTCTTTGTAGCAACCTTGGGTTCATGTACATCCCTGAGGAACTCAACTACACGAAGCGCCACGCATGGGTCCAGGCCGTGAGCGGCGGCAAGGTCCGTGTGGGCATCACCGAATACGGCCAGGAGCAGCTCGGCGACCTCGTCGCCGTGGAGCTCCCGAAGGTCGGCGACCGCTTCGAAGCCGACGACCCGTGCGGCTCCACCGAATCCGCCAGAGCACTCATCGACATCTACACGCCGACGGCCGGTCAGGTGAGCGCACGCAACGACCGGGTGCTCGCCGAGCCCGAGCTGATCAACAACGATCCGTACCAGGGCGGGTGGCTGATCGAGATCAACCCCTCGACAGCGAACCCGGACGGGCTGATGAACGCGAAGGAGTACGAGACCTACGTCAGCTCTGCGCAGTAGCCCCACCCACGGCTCGGGCCCCGTCCCGCGGAGATCCTCGACCCCTTCGACCTCGGCGCGCTCGTGGCGGAGCTTCCGAGCGGCCCGGTGACCGCTCTGTTCTGCGTCGAGCGCGATCCGCAGGCATGCCACCGCTCGCTCGTGGCCGAGCGCCTGCGCACCGAGCATGACCTGCCCGTCAAGAACATCCGCTGCCGTACGCCGTACAGCGGGCGGGCGCCTCCAGCGGCCGTTACCCGCCCGCCGTCTGGGCGCCGGCAGGGCCTTCCAGGTGATGGTCCGGTGTCGCCTCGGCTCGGCGTGAGCGGGACAGCGCGCCGTGTCTCGGCTCGCGCCTGCCGGGGGCCCGATCGGGAAGTGGCCCCGCCGGCTCCGCAACGCACTAGTAGCACAGGGGGAGAGCGTGCCGTCCGAGCGCCCGTTCCGGGTTGTCGATCTTCCGGAGCCCGGTCCGGAGGGTCCTCGTCGAGTTCGGGGGAACTGCCTCTGGACGAATTCACCGGCGGCCGGCAGCGCTATCGCCGGTTCGCTCAGTACCGCATGTTCTTCGAGGAATCCGGCACCTGGGCGTTGGAGTTGCTGCCGCACCGGCCGTTCGTCCAGCCCAGGCTGGTGAACGGGTTCGTGGGCGGTGTGCCGCGCCCGTTCGCGCTGCTGCGGTTCCGACCCGTCGGCCCAGATCGCCGCGGGCGCCCAGGCCATCGGTCTGGACCGGGACAGGGACTGGCAGATCAAAGTCCACCAGTGCCGGGTCGTCAGCCGGCCCGGCATCGACGGCGTGTCCGTGCCGGAAGGGCCCCACCGGGACGGGCACCCGTACGGAATGATCGCCGTGTTCGGACGGCACAACATCACCGGGGGAACCAACCAGCTCGTGCCCACCGGCGGAGGCGATCCGTTCTTCGAGGTCACTCTGCGGCCGAACCAGGCGCTGGTCTACGAGGACGGCGCGCTGTGGCACCACGCCCGGACATCGTCGCGAACGATGCGTCCCGCAGGCACCGGACCTGTGGATCGTGGCGTCCAACGACTGGGACAACCGCAGGTACGGCGAGGAGTTCGAGCGCCTCGCCGTCCACGGCAACGGCGCCGCGGCCGTGGTGGGAGCCTCCCGGTGAGCCGGCCCGGTCTGGAGCGGCTGTCAACATCGACGGCGAGGCCGAGGTCGACATGCTGGGGGCACTCGCCGCGGAGCAGGGGCGCGCTGCCCGTCGGCCTGCGGGTCCTCCCGCCCGAGGACGTCTACGCAGGGCCGCCCCCGCTGCCCCGGCGCGTAACGCCGTCGAAGTTCGGCTGGCCGGTCCTGGGGGCGGCGCCGACCGCCTCGTCCGGAAGATCATCGTCGGTTCGGGGGAGGGCTGGCTGCGGCCGGCTGACCGTGCTGGTAGCCGCCGGCGTCCGCGGCGCTGGGCGGGCCCCCGGTCGGGCGCGGACGGCGGGTGCGGCAGCGGGCGGCTTACGGCTCTGCCGTGCTGGTGTGGTGCAGGGCGACGGCGGCATGTGCGGCGATGCCGGTGACCATGGCGTCTTCGTCGAAGACGACTCGGTTGGAGTGCATGTCCGGCATGTTCGTGGCCGTCGTTGACGGCGGGCGGGCGCCGAGGAAGGCCATGGCGCCGGGGACGGCTTCGAGGATGTAGGCGAAGTCTTCGGAGCCCATCACCGGCACGGCGAGGTCGTGGATGATGCCCGGTCCGAGCTGTGCGGCCACGGCGCGTTCCACGACGGTGGTGAATGCCGGGTCGTTGTGCACGGGCGGGTAGCTTTCGGTCAGCTCGATGCCGGCCTCTGCGCCGTGCGCGGCGCAGATGTGGCGGGCGACCCGTTCGATGCCGGCGCGTACCTGGCGGCGGGTGTCGGGGGTCAGGGTGCGGAAGGTGCCGTGAAGTTCGGCGGTCTCCGGGATGATGTTGGTGGTGGTGCCCGCTTCGATGCGGGCGATGGTGATCACGGCCGGGTCGAAGATGTTCACGGTGCGGGTGACGAGGCTCTGCAGGGCTTGGACGATCTCGCAGGCCACCGGGATCGGATCGAGGGCCAGGTGGGGCGCCGAGGCGTGGCCGCCTCGACCGCGCACGGTGAGATGGATGAGGTCGGAGGCCGCGAACATGGGGCCCGGCCGCAGGTGAAGGGTGCCTGATGAGAAGCGTGTGGTGACGTGCAGGGCGAAAGCCGCGTCCACGCCATGGCCGTCGGGGGTGGTCAGGACGCCTTCCTCGATCATGTCGGCGGCGCCGCCGCCGCTTTCCTCGGCGGGCTGGAACATGAACACCACCCGGCCCGCGAGCCGGTCTTGTCGCGCCGCGAGGAGGCGGGCGGCCCCGACGAGCATCGCGGTGTGCAGATCGTGACCGCAGGCGTGCATGGCACCCGCGGTGCGGGAGGCGAAGTCCAGGCCGGTGTCCTCGTGCAGGGGCAGGGCGTCCATGTCGCCGCGGAGCAGCACCGTGGGGCCCGGCCGTGCGCCTTCGAGTACGGCTGTCACCGAGCTGAGGCGCGTTCCGGTGGTCACGTGCAAGGGCAGGCCTTTGAGGGACTCAAGGACCCGTTCCCGGGTGCGGGGCAGGTTCCGACCCAGCTCCGGCTCGCGGTGCAGGGCCCTGCGCAGGTCGACAATGCCGGGCAGCAGGCGCCGGGCCTGTGCGAGCAGGCCGTCCTCCTCCGGCATGCCGGCCGGGTGGGCCCCGCTGATTTCCTCGTTCACGCGTTGACTCCCGCGGGCTCGGTGACGGTCTGTGCGAGGAGGTCGCGCAGGATGTGCGGGGCGCGGTCGGGCAGGCCGAGCGCGAGGAGTTCGTCGAGGCCGCCGGGGTTGACGAGGTTGGCCTCGAAAACGTACGGATACGCGAGGTCGAGGCCGGCGAAGCGCACCCCGTGACGGGCCAGGCGTTCACCGATCGCCGTACACAGGTCCCTCTCCTCCCCGGTCAGGGTGGACTCGGCGCAGGTCGCCCGGTGGGCGGTGTTGCCGCGGTGCTCGCCGGCGGCGAGGCGGTGCTCCAGAACGGCTGCGGGCCGGCCGGCCGCCAGAACGACCCGTTTCTCCGCGCGGTGGGGCACGAATTCCTGCAAGACGCAGTAACGGGCCCGGAAACCTCCGAGACCGCCTTTGGTGAGGAGGTCGCCGAGCGCGGTGTTCCCGGTGAGGGACTGCAGCAGGACCTGGTTGTTGCTGGAGCCGGGCTGCAGCACGTACACGTCGGCACCCGCGTCCTCGTCGGTCGGCTTGAGCACCCACAGCGCTTGGGGCGCCTGGCCGTACCGCTCCAACACCTCGTCATACGAGCTGGAGACCAGAGTGTCGGGCAGATGCCCGGCCGGCACCACGACCGGAAGGTTGGTCTTATTGCCCAGCATGAGGATGCCGGCGACGTCATTGACGAACGGCACCCTCATGTTCAGGCGCCACAGCAACTGCCACGCCTCGGTCTGCACCGACGACTGCGGATGGTTGAGCACCCACACCACGTCCATGTCCTCCAGCGTCCGCCCGCCCGCAGGCCCGGGCAGGCACGTACCCGCCGTCAGGGGGCCCTCCACCCGCCCGGCCACGACCCGGATCTTGTCATTGCGAGCGGACAGGCCGTTGACGCAGCCGACCCACACCTCGTGACCCAGCCCGGCCAGGGCGTTCGCGTACAAGGCCTGGCAGGAGTCGACCTCCGCCAGAGTTCCGATCAGCAGGGCCACACGCACAGGGCCACCTCCATCTGACGAGCGCACCGCACGTGCTGGCACATGGCGCGGGCGAGGATTGTTCATTACCGGTGGCCGAGTCACCGCTCGGCTCCGGAGCGGCCCTCACCTGGCCGCTCTCAGCCGATTCCGGCCGAGGCGGGTCCGGCAGCCCTCACACGTCGCCGTCAACGCCCTGGGTCGGCAGCCTCCCATCCAGGCACGTGTATCAGCGCGAGAGCGCGCCGGGGTCACCATCGACCGGAACGAGGGCGCAACTACTGAGGGTGTGGCACAGCCGGTGGCGGTGGTGGCGTCCTACTTGAGGGCCTGGCCCGCGGACGGTGTCTGTCCGTCAGGCAGTGCGGCGGTTGCCCTGGTTGTCGCAGGGCAGGTCGGAGGCCGGGTGGTTCGTCGTGAAGTCGCGGGTGGCCTGGCGTTCGGCCTCGGTGATGGCGGTGGGGTGGACGTTGATGATGCCGCCGAAGGGGCGGTCGACGTCGCGGATGATGCACAGGGTGGTGGTGAGGAGCGCGGTGATGATGGTGAGGGTGATGAGCTGCCCCCGGTTGTTGCGGCGCGGAAGGCAAACACCCAAAGCCATCACGGTGATGACCAGCGTCGCCAGCAGGAACCACAAGATGGCGCTCGGGATACTCGCGGTGGCCTGGGTGAGGCGCTCCTCGCGCTCCTCGGAGCGCTTGTTGTCCGCGCTGACGAGCATGCCGAAGACCGGCTTCCCTTCCACCTCGCGGAAGACCCGGCGGAAGTCGGTGGACCAGACGCTGGGAGCCGGCGAGCCCTTGCCGTCGGCCATGGCGGGCCACTCCTGCTTCCGTACGGCACGGGCGTAGCAGACGGCGTCCGCCTGGATCGCGGCCCGCTGTGCGTCGGGCGCGTATTCGGCTGCCTCGACGAGCTGGTCGACGGCCCGTGCCTCGCCGCGTGAGGCGACCTCGGCCTTGCCGTACGAGCCGTTGGCGGTGACCAGGACGAACGCGAGCAGCAGCACGGTCAGTGTCAGCAGGGGGCCGACCAGGTCCTTCACCGCCATTCCCGTGTCGTCGTCCTCGTTGAGGAGCCGGGGACGCAGCCAGCGGTTGGCGGCCAGGCCGGCGAGCAGGGCCAGTACGGCGACGACGATGACAAGAACCACGGACGGACACCTCCGGAAAAGGGGAGACCCCATACGGGGCGCCGGGAACATGTCCCACACCGCGTACCGCCCGGAACAGCGGAAACGTCTCCTCGCCCTCGAACGAGCGACACCTCTTGTGCCGGAGAGCCGCATGCCCGAACTGCCGCCCGCCGCGCAACCGGACCCCGATGCCCGATGCCCGATGCCCGGCGCGCCCGGCCGCTGGGAATGCCCATCGGCTGCCCGCCCTCGGCTGCTGGACTGCGCCTGACCGGCCGGACGCGCCTCAGGTGTAGAGGAGGGAGGCGGTCGAGGTGGTCGCCCCTTGGCGTCCCGGCGTGGTGTACGCGAAGTTGAGGACGGTACGCCGCAGTCCTTCACGCTTGAGCGGGGTGACGCGGTGGGCGGTGACGTCGCTGCGCAGAAGGTATCCGTCGGCCGGCAGGTGATGTACGCGGCGGGCGCCGGGCGCGTCGAGGGCGTCGAGGTCGCCGCGGCCGGGGTGGAACTCCAGGAGTCCGCCGTCCGTGGGGTGCGGTGGGGCTTCCAGGAAGAGGACCAGGGCGAGCGGGTAGTCGTCGGTGTGTGCGCCGTGGGTGTCCCCGGGCCGGTGCAGGACGTTGAGGACATGGCGCTCGACGGGGTCGTGGACAAGGGCGACCGTTTCGCCCAGGAGCGAGGAGAGCAGCCGCATCAGCTCCGGGTCCTTGTAGAGACGCGTGATGACGGGTGAAGCGCGGGCGATGTGGTGTCCGCCGAGCGTGGTCATGTGCCGGGGACTGTCCGCCATGGCGGGCATGCGGAAGTCGCGCCGCACCGACTCGGCCTCCAGTCTCCGGGCTTCCGTTCCCAGCTCGGCGAGCCCCGCGGGACTGATGAGCCCGGGTAGGGCGACGTAGCCGTCGGCGGCGAACTGCTGGCGCAGGGGCACCCAGTGTGTGGGCACGGGCAACGAGAACACGGCTGATGCATCCCGTGTGCTCGCAGCGGACAAACCCTCCTCGACCACTTGGCCCCCCTGCTGGCACACGGGAAGGGCGAGGCCAGCAGACGCACACCCTGCACCCGAACCGTGAGGCAGCCTTCGCACGGCACCCACGGCCGCCCTGGGGTCGGCATCGTCTCACCGGGAGCCCGGTGGTCCAAGCGGCGCGACTCCAGCGGACGTTCCTGGTCCGCTTCGATTTCCACGACCATCGTGGCGACGACCGTCTGTAGGGGACCGGGTCTACTGCGGGCAGCCCGCAGAGCGCGTCACCACGATCACCGACATCTACACCTGCCGCGGCACTGGCACGTACAGCCTGACCCTGCACGACATCACGCTGCTCGTCGCGAACGGCGGCATCGCGAACACGTGGGAGCGCGGGTACCCGGAGGACGTTACCGTCACCGCCAGGGGCTGCTGACACCCGGCCCGCAGCAGTACGGGCCGCCCCCTGCGTCGGGCGGCGGCCCGCACTGCTGCGTTCAGGCCTCGCCGGGCTGAAGGCGCGGCCGAGCGCAGCGGACGCGCCGTCCGCCCTCCGGGTCGGGGAGTTGGACGACCACGCGCAGGTCAGTGTTCCGAGGTCACCGGACGCCGCCGACTGGGAAGGCGCCGTCCGCGCATGGGTGGCTGCCGGACCGGGTGCGCCGCATCGGCTATCGGATCGGACCCAACGCTGATGCGGAAGTCCGCTCAGCGGCGAGCTCCAGCCGGACCAGCCGCACGCCGGCCTCAGGGGACCTGCCGTCAGTCGCCCTGGGCCCAGCCGGGCTCACCGAGTGATCATCGCCAGGGGCGAGGCATCTGGTGGCTTAGGTGCTCAGCAGGTGGGCGGCGCCCAAGTAGACGTCGGGGGCGGATTCGGGCTGGGCGACGTCGCATGGCCGACGGTGATCCGGGGGAGGGTCCCACCAGCCTGCGAGGGAGCATGTGATGGAGAGGCAGTTGCAGAACTTCCTGTACCGGAATCCGCAGTTCTACGATGAGGTGTACGGCGACAGTCACCACCTCGATGTCGCGCTGTGCGAGCGGGCTTTCCGTCGGTACCTCGGCGGTACGCCGGCTTCGCTGCTGGATGTCGGCTGCGGCACGGGTGAGGACGTCGCCCACTTCGCGGCCGATGGCGTGGACGCGGTGGGCGTGGACCTGCAGCCGCAGATGCTGCGGCGAGCGTCCGAGAAGTTCCCCGGTGCCCTGTTCATCGAGGCGGACATGCGCCGCCTGCGCCTGGGTCGGTCCTTCGACGCGATCATCAGCTTCGGCTACGCCATCGCCAACCTCCACAGCGACCAGGACATCGCCGCGGCCCTGCGGTCCATGGCACGGCACGCGAAGGCCGGCACACTTCTGATCTTGGAAACTCTCGCGTTCCAGCCGGACAGGGCAGTCGCGCTCCCCTCACGGTTCACCATCGATACCCCCGAGCTCCGCGCCACGGCACAGGTCCACTACGAGGTCGATCCCGGCAGCCGTCTCCTGGATCGTCGGCGCACGTGGCAGGACGAGGCGGGAACGCCGACTGCGGAGGACTTCGCCCGGTTCAGGATGCTCGCCCCCGAGGAGCTCGAGCAGGCGCTGGGAGCCGCGGGCTTCGAACTGCTGGAACTCCACGACCGTCAGTCCCCGGACGGGGAAGGTCTCTTCAGCGGGGTGATGGTGACGGTCAGCCGCTACACCGGGATTCCGTAGAGACACAGGGGCCGGCGGCATTGTCAGGGCGGATGCGTGAGACGTACCGGACGGCCCCGATCCCGTACAGCCGAAAGGTGCGCCGGTCGCATGGGATGTGTCGGGGGTGACTGGATGGCGGGACTGCCGCAGTGGCGGGGTGCCAGCCGCCGCAGGCTCGGGGTTGATGAGTTGGGGGAGTGGCTGTGCCGGTGCAGGGTGTGGACGTGCTGGTGGTCGGCGCTGGGGTGGTGGGCCGTTCGGTCGCGTTCGCGCTGGCTTCGGCGGAGCCGACCGTGCGGGTGGTGCTGGCCGGCGACATGAGCGGTGCGGGGGCGTCGGGTGCGGCGGGCGCGATGCTTGGCGCCCTGGGGGAGGTCACGGGGCAGACAGCGCGGACTCGGCACGGGCGGCTGCGTACCGAGCTTGCGGTCACGGCCGCCGCCCGGTGGCCGGCCTGGCGCGAGCGCGTACGTGCCCGAGCGGGCGTCGGTGCCCCGCCGGTGGACGGGTACGGCGCCGGCACGTTCGTCCTCTTGAACGGGGTCTCCTCGCGTCTGGACGACGCCTCGTTCACCGCCATCGCCCAGTCGGCGGCCGACTACGGGCTGGGATGTCAGGAGACCGGCCCGTCGGACATCCCCGGATACCACCCGCTGGACAACGACCGTGCCCTGCGGGCCTGGTATCTGCCCGAGGAAGGCTTCCTCGACGCCCGGGCCTGGCTGGCCACCCTGGACGCCGCCCTGGCCGTACTGCCGAACGTGATCCGCACCCCGGCCGGCACCCTCACCGCCCCGCCCGACCGCGGCTACCTCCTCGACACCCCCGCCGGCGTCTTCCGGGCACCGCGCGCGGTGGTGGCGGCCGGCGCCTGGACCACCCCGGTCCTCGAAGCCCTGGACCCGCACCTGCCGGTCGTTCCGGTCCTGGCCGCGGCCGGCACCGCCCTCACCGTCGCCGGGCGCCAGCCTCTTCCCGCCGTGATCCGCACCCCCAACCGGGCCTACGCCTGCGGGCTGCACACCGTCCCGCAGGCAGATGGATCCCGCTACATCGGCGCCAGCGCCCACCCCTGCCTGACCCCCACCCCCCATCCCACGGCCGGAGCCCTGCGCTTCCTCCTCGATGCCGCCCTCGGCCAGCTCGACCATCACCTGGCCACAGCCGCAGTCGTGCACACCCACCACGGCAACCGGCCCCTCGCCCTCGACGGGCACCCCGTCATCGGCCCCACCCCCAAGGACGGCCTCTGGGTGGCCTCGGGCACGCACCGCGACGGCCTCCACACCTCCCCCCTCATCGCCACCGCCCTCGCCGACGCACTCCTCGCCTCCGACGGCACCGCCTGCGCGCTCCCGGGCCCACTCGCAGCGTTCACCCCATGCCGCCCGCTGATCACCGACCTCACCGCCAAGGAAGCGGCCACCGAGGCCGCAGCACACCACGCGGCGCTCGCGGCCGAAGCCCGGATGCGTCCCCCGCTGACCGGGGCCTGGCCCCGGATGCTCGCCGACGCCTACCAGGGCCTGATGGACCGCGCGTACGCGGCCATGCCCGACGGCTACGTCCCGCCTCCGGACCTCGCCCCACTGGCCTACGAGAGCAGCGGACCGGCCCTGGCCGAACTGGCCGCCGCCCACCTGGACCGCCACACGGCCCACTTCGGGTAGGGGCGGCGTGACCCGAACACGCCGCCACGTCCCGGCCGCCAGAGCACCCGTGACATCCAGGCGCGGCCAGGCCCCCGTCGGACGCCCGGCGGGGCAGTGAACCGGCTGGCAGACCTCGGCCGGGAAGGCGTGTCTTCCGTGGATCACGACCCGTGCATGCAGTTCCTTCCCTGGCGGCCCGGCCCGGCGCGGGGTTAGGGGCCAGCAGCCCTGGTGGTCACGGTGACGTCCCCGGGGGATACCCGCTCCCACGTGTCCGAGACGCCGCCGTTCGCGACGAGCAGCGTGAGCCAATCGACCATGTGGGGCGTGTACCGCATGTGGCAGGAGCATCCATCCGCGTGCCACCCGCAGAGCCAGTCAGGTGCCCCAGACCCATCGGGCCGTGTCCTGGACCAGGGGTCTTCGTTGCAGCAGGCATGAAGAAGATCATCACTGCTGCCGCGCTGGTCCTTGTCGGTATCGGCCTTGCCACGCCGGCGCACGCAGACAACGACTCCAACTTCGGCGGCGGCGTCAACGCCGCCAACAACTGGAACTTCACGGCCGCAGCCGTATGCCTGCAGGAAGTCGCTGTGGTGCCCGTCCTCGGCGACTGGGTGGGTGATCACGCCAACAACTGCTCCAACGGCAACGTCATCGACCACTCGAACTAGCGCGGCACCCGCAGAGCTTTCACGGGCCGCGGCTACCCACACTGTTTGAGCACATCGACTTCTGCGTACAGTTCCGCGCGGCCGGTCGGCTTCACCGGGGCCAACTCATCCACTGAGGTGTGCCCGGTGCCGACCGGCTCATCCGCTGATCGTTTCTATTCGTCCCTAGCAGCCCCGGTCCGCGCAACTGGCCGGCGCGTTGCTCCAGCGTCGAGGGCGAGGCCGCTCCGACGTATGGCGTGCTGGCGGCCGGTCGGCGTCGGCCGGAGATCTGCGGTGATCGGGCGCGGCCGTGCGGGCCGGCTTCAGGTAAGCCGACGACAAAGTGCGGATGACAAACGGCCGCTCCGTCGTGGTCACCGGTGGAAGCACCGACATGGGCCTGGCGGCACGGTGGCACCCGGCCCGTAGCGGCTGGACATGGCCTGCGGACGCGGATACACCAGTGACCTGATGGCCCGCACAGTCCAGCAGGTGATGGCGGTGGACCTCGTGGAGGACCACATCAAGCAGGCCCGCGAGCGTTTCGGTACCAATCCCCGCATCCACTTCGTCGTCGCGGACGGGGGTGGGCGGAGCCGGCCAAAGCAATACGGTCGTTGCTGAGCGGGGCAGGGGCTGCCTCGAAAGGTGACCGGCGAGGTAGGCGGGGGATGCGCTCGGTACCGGCTTGGCGGTGTACTCGACGGCTTCGCCGAGCGGGCGGTGGAGGACCTCGTGGAGGAACCCGCCGCGGTTGTCCTGGGGATCGGTTCCGTAGAGGGCGCTGTGGGCGGAATGGAGCCGAGCGCGTGGGGCAGCCCAGGCCAGGCCAGGGCGAGTTGATGGGGTACTTCCACGCGATAGCTTCAAGCGTTCGGCGGTGGTCGGCCCCCCGCCGCCCACGGACCGGAACGCAGCGCGACGGTGGCGTGCGCGCGTGCCTCGGGTAACCGGTCCCGCGTCAGCGCCCCCGGCGACTGCAACAACACCCCGCTGCCGGGGCCCGACCGGCGTGAATACAGGCCCGGCGCCCATCGAACTTCTACTCAAAGGCGGCCCCGCCTTTCCTTGCATAGGGACCGGGCACCGACTCCGCGGCATGCGCGAGCATCGGCTCCACCGGCGGCCTCAGCGTCACCCCAGGGCCTGCCTCACGGCCGCCCCTTCTCCAAGGTTGCCCAGTGGCCCCTGCGCCCCTTCGGTCGTCCGCCCCCTGCTGGGCGTCGTCTTGGAGAGCACCGGCTGACTGCTGTGTGCGGGATCTGGCGGCAAGGTGAGCGGACTGACGTCTCGCTCCGGTTCGCGTAAGCAGGCCCTACGGTTTGGGAATCAGGCGATTCGGGAGCGCAGGACGTCGGTGCAGAGCCTGCCCAAGGTCAGGGTCACCGGCGAGGGGGGAAGCAGGGCTGAAGCCGTTGCCCACGCGTCGCGGACCATCTGGTCGGCCTCGTCCGCGCACTGGTCGAGGGCCCCGCAGTCGGCGATGCGTCGTGCGGCACGGGCCGCGGCCTCCCGGGCCAAGCCGGAGCGCACCTGGTGCCAGAGGTGGCGGGCTTCGTCGCGGGGGAGGTATGCGACGGCGTGGACGAGAGGGTAGGTGACCTTGGCGTTGAGCAGGTCTTCGGCCACGCGTTTGGTCATGGTGTCCTGGCTTGTGACGCCGCGCAGGTCGGCGACGTCATCGGTGATCTGGTAGGCGGTGCCTACGGCATCGCCCAGTGCGGCGAGCGCGTCGCACTGGGCAGGGCTGGCCGCGGCGACCAGGGCGGCGATGCGGAACGCCGCAGCGACGGGCGCGCCGGACTTCAGCCGGTGGGTGAGGGCCACCAGCTGCTTCAGGGTTCCGGTGTCCCCGGTGTCCAGCGCGGCGGTCATTTCCTCGTGATGTCCCTGGAGGTCGAGGGCCTGCCCGGTGTGCGCGGCTTGCAGGGCGTTGAGGTAGGCGTCGTACACGTTGGTACGCAGGCGGGGGTCGTCGGGCAGGGTGCGGCGGATGGCCCGGTGCATCGCGAAGTAGGCGGCGGTGCCGGCGTTGATGGCGGTGGCGGTGCCGTGGACGAGGTGGGCGCTGGGGTGTCCGCGACGCAGTGGAGCTCCGTCCTGGATGTCGTCGATGATCAGTGACCCGGTGTGCAGGAGTTCGCAGGCCGCCCACAGGGGTCCGTAAGGGCGGCTGTCGGCGCCCAGTGCGTCGATCACGGTGGCCGCGAGCTTTGGCCTCCAGCGCCGGCCGCCGTGATCGACGGTCTGGCGCACCGGTCCGATAAGCGCCGCGTGCAGCCGCGCCTGTAGGCGTTGGGCGGTTGCCGGCAGGAGGCGCTCCGTGCACGCCGCGGTCAAAAGGTCGCCGGTTGCCTCGGGTTGTGGCAGTGCCGGGTAGAGGTGGTCGATGTCCCGTTCCAGCCACTCCGGTGTGCGTCCGGCCTGGTCGTCCAGCTCCTGGCACGGCCCGAACAGGGCGGCACCGTATCGGTGGGGACCGGGAAGCCGGATGCCTTGCGGGGTGTCGGGGAGTGTGACGGCGGTGTGCTGGCTGTCCGGCGGCGTGATCGTCTCGCGGCTGAGTTCGCCTTGCTGTCCGGGGGGCACGTGCGTCTCCATCTACTCGGGGCGGAACATGCCTGTGTCCGCTGCTGCGGGTGCGGTGCGCGGGCCTGGCGCCGTTGCCGGCGGCTGTGGCCGCGTCAGCATCAGATGCCCTTCTGTACCCGTCCGGGACCGCCAGCGGCGTCGGCTGCTTTCCCCTTGCCCACGGTCTGCGCCGGGAGCCGTGCCGGTGTGCCGCGTGGGCGGGGTCGCTGGTAGGAACGGGTGCGCAGGGAGAAGATGAGGACTCCTGCGGTGGCGGTCAGTGCGAACCACACCAGTCCGCGGGCCGCGTACGCGCCTGGCCACGCGTCGGTGAAGGCCGCGGCATAGGCAGCCTGGGACGGTCCGTTCAGGGGAAGGAGCGGCAGGCCCGGCTGGTCGGCCGGCGGGTTCATGCCCGGGCTTTGGAGCCCGTTGTCGATGATGCTGGCCATGATGATCGCGAAGAAGCCCTCCAGCTCGCCCCGCAGGAGGGAGCCCAGCATGATCCCGATCCCGCCGAACGCGGCGTTCGCCGTGAACAACGCCAGCACCAGTGCCCCGAACTGTTCCTGGTCGAAGGACAGGTGAAGCAGTACGGCCGTGTATGCCGCAAGCACGGCGGCGATGACGACCAGGGCCGCCACCTTTGCCGTCATCAGGTGGCGCCGCCGGTATCCGGCCAGGACCAGGCGCCGGTCCAGCGGCCCGGATTTCAGCGCCTCCATGAACGTCATGAAGCCGGCGATCACGGTGACCGCGTTCATCGCGCTGTTGACCTGGGTGGTGTGGTTGTTGTCGGCCTCGATGTAGCCGCCGGCCGGGAACACCTGGAAGTGCAGTGTCACGTGGTAGCCGTATGTCCGTGTGAGGAAGATCCACAGCAGCGGGAACGTGACGGCGAGGACCAGCGCGAGGCGATTGCGCACATGGGCCGCGAGCACGAACCGCAGCGCCGTCGTGAAGGACGTACCGAAGGGGCTCACGCGGCGCGCACCCCCTCAAGCAGCACGCCGTCGCGCAGTTCGTAGACCCGGTCGAAATGCCCGAGGTCGTGGACGAGATGCGAGACCACGACGACAGCCTGACCGCCGTCGCGCAGATCCCGTGCCAGGCGCCAGAACCTCTGATGGGTGTCCCAGTCAAAGCCTTGGTAGGGCTCGTCCAGGACCAGCAGCGTCGGCTGGTGCATCAGCGCGAGTACCAGGTTGAGCTTCTGCCGGGTCCCGCCCGACAGCGTCCCGGCCCGCTGCTCCAGCACGCCCTTGCCGCCGAGCACCGCCCATAGTGCCCGCGCCCGCGCCACGTCGGGCAGCCGGTAGGCCACGCGGAACAGCTCGAGATGCTGGGCCACGCTCAGCAGAGGGTTGACCACCGTGTCCTGCGGGCAGTACCCCACCTCGCCCTCCCGGTGCACTGTCCCCCGGTCCGGTGCAAGCTCACCCACCATCGTGCGCAGCAGGGTGGTCTTGCCGGCACCGTTCTCCCCGACCACACCGACCAGGGAGCCGGGTTCGACCACCACATCCACGCCGCGGAGCACCGCATGGCGCCCGTAGGATTTCCACACCCCCGTCATGCGCAGCGGCGGCCCCGCCCCGGACGTGCTTCGATTCCGATCCGCTCGTGATCCACTTCTCACAAAGTAGCCCAACGAGGAAATCGCGCGCCGGACACTGAATCCGTGACCCGTGCCTGTGGCCCAAGCAGCCATTGCCCAGCGGGCTGCTCGAATCCTTCCTCGTACTGCGGATGCATGAGCGGTTGACCTGCGACGCCGGGCTTCAACGGCCGGGCTTCAGAAGAACCTCTGCGATTGCCGCACCGTTAAGTCCCATGGGCAGAAGAAGGCATGCGGAGGATGGCGCGTGGGCGACGGCGTGCAGAGCCTGCCGCCGGATCCCCTGCCGCAGCACGCGCAGAGCGCTGCCGCTGGTCGGCGCACAACTGCGGTCATGGCTATTCGCCCCAGACCGGCAGGTGTGTGAACACCTCAACACCGTCGGAGACGGAGAAGGACAGGCGCCGATGCCTCGCACGCTCGATGCACTGCGTCGTGCCTTTTGGAAAGGGGTCGGCACCCGTCTCTTCCGACAGATCTGTCCGCTGCTCCTGCCGCCGATCGACCGGCTGGTCTCCCGGTGCACCGGGGGACGGTGGATGCCCAGCAGCATGGCCTTGTCCACCCTGCTACTGCACACCACCGACCGTCACGGCCACCCCAGGAACACTCCCTTGGCCACAGCTCAGTTCGGGCAGGATCGCTTCCTGGTCATGGGAACCAACTTCGGCCGTCCGCGACATCCAGCCTGGTCACAGGACCTCCTGCGCCAGCCCGCCGCCTTCGTGACCTGGCACGGCCAAACCCTCTCCGTCCATGCTCGTCAGCTGACCGCGGAGGAACTCCATGCTGCCCGCCCCAGCATCCTGGCGGCTGTACCCGTCTTCGATGACTACGCGGCCACCAGCGGCCGCGACATCCGGGTCTTCCTGCTCACCCCGGCCCACGATGCCCACCCCACCGCCGCAGGTGACTTGGACCAGGCCGCGTCGTTGAGCTGACGTGCGAGCACGACACGACCAGACCCCCCACCCTCCCCGGCCCAGCAGCGCCCGCGACACGCCGGTCGCCGTCATCACCGGCGCAGGGCGTGGCCTGGGGCACGCCATCGCACGCCGGCTCCACCGCGATGGCTACCAGCTGGTCCTCGGCGACGTCGACGGGCCTCGGGTTCGGGCGGTAGCCGCCGAGCTGGGCCACCAGCACACCGCCGTGGAAGCGGACGTCACCGACCTGGGCGCGTCCGATCGTATGGCCACTGCGGCGATGGAACGGCACGGCCGCCTGGACGTGTGGGTCAACAACGCGGGCGTGATGCCATTGGGCCGACTTCATGGCCAGGCACCCGACGTGCTGGCCTACACCTGCGAGGTCAACCTCGGCGGCGTCGTACGAGGCTCTCTCGCAGCCCTCGAACACATGCGGCCCCAGGGCAGCGGACACATCGTCAACATCGCAAGCATCACAGCCGTCAAACCCCTGGCCGGATTCGCCGTCTACAGCGCCACCAAGGCCGCAGTCGTGTCCTTCTCCCAGAGCCTGAGGCGTGAACTCCGTCAGGACGGCATCCATGTCACCGCCGTCCTCCCTTACATGATCACGACCGCCATGACCCCCGGCATCGAGCCACGTCTGCTGCGCCCGCTGGAGCCCGCGCACGTCGCAGAAGCAGTCGCGCGGGCGATCATCAAGCCACGCGCCTGCATCTACGTTCCCCGCACCTCACGCTTCTTGACCTGGGCAGCCGTTCTCCCCCAACGCGTTCAGGACATCACCGACAACGCCCTGCGGATGGACGACGTCGCCTCGGGCGCCGGAACCCACGTCCGCACCGACTACGACACTGAACTCAGCGCACGAACAACCGCCTCCTGCCTCCCCGGCGGCCGGCTCGCACCTACCGAGGCTGGGCAATGAAACCGGCGATCAGTTCGGAGGAGCGCCGGGGAGCGAGTCGTCCTCTGCCCCCCATGCCGCTGATGGGCCATCAGGTAAGTCGGCATCTGGTCAACATCAGTCCCCAAGCGTTCCAAAGTGGCTGACCGATTGGACGCCTGGTCGGCGGCGTCACGACAGGCTGGTTCGCGCGAATGCGCAGGCCGGGAGCCTTCTCGTCAGAAGGTGCCGATGTTCCTAATAATCTTCGATCTGACGCGTGCGCCGATGTACAGTGAAGGACGCCCTTGACCTGCATAAAGCTGGCAGGGAGCCGTCTTCCAGGAGTTCAAAATGCTGCGCACCATGTTCAAGTCCAAGATCCACCGGGCCACCGTCACCCAGGCCGACCTGCACTACGTCGGCTCCGTGACCATCGACGCCGATCTGCTGGACGCGGCCGATCTGCTGCCCGGGGAACTGGTCCACATCGTGGACATCACCAACGGGGCCCGGCTGGAGACCTACGTTATCGAGGGCGAGCGCGGCTCCGGGGTCATCGGGATCAACGGGGCCGCCGCCCATCTGGTGCACCCCGGCGACCTGGTCATCCTCATCAGCTACGCACAGGTCGAGGACGCGGAGGCGCGGGCGCTGAAGCCCCGCGTCGTGCACGTGGACGGCGACAACCGGATCGTCGAGCTGGGCGCGGATCCCTCCGCCCCGGTGCCGGGTACGGATCAGGAGCGCAGCCCCCACGCGGTGGCTGTCTGACGGGAGTCGGGGACCATGCCGCAGAGCCAGAGCACACCGATCGGGTTCCGGGACGAGCGCAAGGCCGGACGGCTGCTCGCCGTGGAGGGTGGGGCGGTGGTCGGACACATCGCCTACTTCGTGCTCGCCGAGGCGCCCCACGCCCTGGTGGCGGTGCACACCGTCGTCGAGCCGGCCCACGAGGGCCGGGGCATCGCCGGGGGGCTGGTGCGGACCTTCTACGGGATCGCGGCCGCCGAGGGCGTGCCCGTCGTGCCGCTCTGCCCGTACGCGGCGAGCTGGGCCGCCAAGCACCCCGACGAGGCGCCCGAGCCGGCCGCCGAGGTCGTGGCGGCGGCCAAAGCCCGGCTCGCCGCGGACTCCGACCTCTGGTGACGGAACCGGGCCTGGTCCTGCTGCACACCTCGCCCGTGCACGTCCCGGTCTTCGACGCGCTGCGCGACCGGCATCATCCGGGAGCCGTACTGCGCCACCTGGTGGCGCCGGAACTGCTGGAACGGGCCCGCGCCGAAGGGCCCCGGGCGGTGGCTCCGGCCCTCCTGGCCCTGCTGACCGGCGCGGGGCCCGCGCCCGTGCTCGTCACCTGTTCGACCATCGGGGCGACCGCGGAGTCGCTGGCTCCGCGGCTCGGTGTCCCCGTGCTGCGGGTGGACCGGCCGATGGCGGCCGCGGCGGTGCGCACCGGCGGGCGGATCGCCGTACTGGCCGCCCTGGAGTCCACGCTCGCCCCGACCGCCGCGCTGCTGGCCGAGGAGGCGGGCGAGCGGAGCGTGTCCGTCCGTACGCATCTGGTCGCCGGGGCCTGGGAGCGCTTCGAGGTGGGGGACACGGCCGGGTACCTGACCCGCGTGGCCGCGGCCGCCGACGCCGTCACCTGCGCCGACGTCATCGTGCTCGCCCAGGCCTCCATGGCCGGGGCCGCCCGCCTGACCACGAGCCCGGTCCCGGTGCTGTCCAGCCCGGCGCCGGGCCTGGCCGCCGGTCTCGCGCTGCGTCCGGCGCCGCTGTAGGGGGCATACCCGCCGCCATCGCGGGAAACTGAACAACATGGGACGAAACGTAGAGCAGACGCAACCGCCGGTCCCGGGACCCGGCCCGTTCCCCGATCCGGAGCCCATGCCGCGGCCCGTGCCGCCCGTGCCCGCCCCGGTGCCCGAGCCCGACCCCATCCCCCCGCCTCCGGGACCCGCGCCGGTCCCCCAGCCCGGGCCCCTCAGCCAGTGACGGCCGGTGCCGGGCGTCAGTCGGTGCGGACCTCCGAGCGGTCGCCGCTCCAGAGGGTGTGGAACGAGCCCTCGCGGTCGGTCCGCCGGTAGGTGTGCGCCCCGAAGAAGTCCCGCTGCCCCTGGGTGAGGGCCGCCGGCAGCCGTTCGGCGCGCAGGGCGTCGTAGTACGCGAGTGAGGCCGCGAACGCCGGGACCGGGATGCCCTGACCCACGGCGGCCGCGATCACCGCGCGCCAGTCGTCCTGCGCCGCGCCGATCTCGTCCGCGAAGCCCGGGTCCGCCAGCAGGCTCGCGAGGTCCGGCCTGGCGTCGTACGCCGCCTTGATCCGGTCGAGGAACGCGGCCCGGATGATGCAGCCGCCGCGCCACAGCGAGGCCATCGCGCCCAGGTCCACGCCCCAGCCGTACTCCTCGCTGCCCGCGCGGATCTGGTGGAAGCCCTGCGTGTACGAGACGATCTTCGACGCGTACAGCGCCTGCTCCACCTGCGCGGCGAAGGCCTCCGCCGCCTCCGGCGCGAGCGCTGTGGCGGTCGGGCCGGCGAGCCCGCGGGCAGCCGTCCGCAGGTCCGTGTGGCCGGAGACGGCGCGGGCGAAGACCGCCTCGGCGATCCCCGACACCGGCACGCCCAGGTCCAGGGCGATCTGCACGGTCCAGCGGCCGGTGCCCTTCTGCTCGGCGGCGTCGGCCACCACGTCGACGAACGGGCCGCCGGTCGCGGCGTCCGTGTGCGCGAGCACCTCGGCGGTGATCTCGATCAGGTACGAGTCCAGGCGTCCCCGGTTCCAGCCCCGGAAGGTCTCCGCGATCCGCGCGGGGGAGTAGCCCGCGACCTCGCGCAGCAGGTGGTAGGCCTCGGCGATCAGCTGCATGTCGGCGTACTCGATGCCGTTGTGCACCATCTTGACGAAGTGTCCGGCGCCGTCGGGGCCGACGTGCGAGACGCACGGCGTGCCGTCCTCGGCCTTCGCCGCGATCTTCTCCAACATCGGGCCGAGCGAGTCGTACGACTCGGCGGAGCCGCCCGGCATGATGCTCGGGCCGAGCAGCGCGCCCTCCTCGCCGCCCGAGATGCCCGCGCCCACGAAGTGGATGCCCTGCTCGCGCAGCTCCCTCTCGCGGCGCCGGGTGTCCTCGAAGTGGGCGTTGCCGCCGTCGATGATGACGTCGCCCTCCTCCAGGAGCGGGGCGAACTCGTGGATCACGGCGTCGGTCGGCTCACCGGCCTTCACCATGACGACGATGCGGCGGGGGCGCTCCAGCGCGTCGACGAACTCCTTCGCCGACCCGGCGGCGACGAAGGTGCCCTCGTGCCCGAATTCCTCCACCAGGGCCGTGGTCTTGGCGGCGGTCCGGTTGTGTACGGCCACCGTGAATCCGTTGCGGGCGAAGTTCCTGGCGAGGTTGCTGCCCATGACGGCGAGCCCGGTGACGCCGATCTGGGCTGTGCTGGTGCTCATCGTTGCGCTCCTGCGTGCTTCGGTGTGCTTCCGTGTGCGGGACTGCCGACGCTACCGCCACGCGGCCGCCCGTGGATCTCCTGACAGGCAACACACCGTCAAGTACCGCTGGCGAGCGCCCCGTTGCGCCCCTTGTCATGCCCTGTTCGCAACGTTAAGTTGTGCGGTTCCTGATGTCTTCGATGGGGGCTCCCATGGGTGTACGGGGCCGGCACCGCCGGTATCAGCCGAGCAGCATCAACCGGGCCTCGCTGGCCGTCACCGCCGGCGGCGCGGGGATGGCGCTCCCGCTCATCGGCGCCGGGGTCGCCCACGGCGCGACCGTGGACACCTGGGACAAGGTCGCCGCCTGCGAGTCCACCAACAACTGGCGCATCAACACCGGAAACGGCTACTACGGCGGCCTCCAGTTCAGCCAGAGCACCTGGCGGGCCTTCGGTGGCGCCGCCTACGCGCCGCGCGCCGACCTGGCCACCAAGGACCAGCAGATCGCGGTCGCGGAGAAGGTCCTGAAGGGCCAGGGGCCCGGGGCGTGGCCCCAGTGCGGCAAGAAGGCCGGCCTCACCCGCAGCGGCCCGGCGCCGGCCGTCGCCCCGCAGGCACCCTCGCAGCCCAGGGCGCAGTCGGCGGCGCAGCCCAAGGCCGTGGCGCCGGCCCAGCCGGCGAAGGCGGCGGCCCCGGCCCAGGGCGCCACGCCGAGTCCGACGGGGACCTCCGTCCTGCCGAACCCGTACGTCGTCGCGCCCGGCGACTCGCTCTCCGCGATCGCCACCGAGCAGCACGTCGACGGCGGCTGGCAGGCGCTGTACGAGACCAACCGGGCCACCGTGGGCGCCAACCCGAACCTGATCTTCCCCGGCCAGCGGCTGACCCTGCGGATCACCGCCGGACCGGCCAAGCCGCCCACGGAACCGTCGACGCCGCCGCCCGCCAGGCAGGACCCCGAGAAGCCGCCGCGGACCGCCGACCCGGTGAAGCCCGTGGAACCGGCGGCCGAGAAGCCCGCCGAGAAGCCCGCCGAGAAGGCCGCACCGCCGAAACCGGCCGAAAAACCAGCCGAAAAGCCGGCGGAGAAGCCCGCGCAGGAGCCCGCCTCAGCGCAGCAGAAGCCGGCCGCGGGCGGTTTCTCCGCCCCCGTCGACGCCGCCCTCGGCACCGCGTACCGCATCTCGGGCTCCCACTGGTCCAGCGGCTACCACACGGGCGTCGACTTCCCCGTGGCGACCGGCACCACCGTCAAGTCGGTCGGGCCCGGCCAGGTCGTCTCCGCCGGCTGGGCGGGTGCCTACGGCTACCAGGTCGTCATCAAGCACACCGACGGCCGGTACTCCCAGTACGCCCACCTCTCGGCCCTCGGCGTGAAGGCCGGCCAGCAGGTCTCCGGAGGCCAGCGGATCGGCCGCTCCGGCTCGACCGGCAACACCACCGGCCCGCACCTGCACTTCGAGATGCGCACGGGACCCGGCTACGGCTCCGACATCGACCCGCTGAAGTACCTCCGGGGCCACGGAGTCCGCATCTGACCCCCGCACCAGCGGGGGCACGGCCGTGAGCAGGACCAGACCGGCCGCCGCCACGAGGGCGCTGGCCACCGCCGCGGCGGTGCCGGCGGCCCCGTAGCGGAAGCCCTCGTGGAACAGCGTGATGCCGACCGTCGCCGCGACCACCGGGTTGATCACCGTCACGGTGGCCAGCGGCGCGGTCAGCCCCGCGCCGCGGTAGGCCGCCTGCGACAGCAACAGGCCGACGGCCGCCAGCGACGCGATCGCCACGAGGTCGGGCCACAAGCCGCCCAGCGCCCCGGGGGCGAAGTTCTCGGCCACCGACTTGGTGAACACGGAGGCCATGCCGAAGGCCGTACCGGCGGCCGCGGCCAGCAGCACGCTGTGCAGCACCGCCCGGTGCATCCGGTGCGCCGCCACGAACAGCACGGCCACCGCCGCCCCGGTCACGGTCAGCAGCACGTTCCGCTCGCCGCCCCCCAGTGCCTGCTCCGCCCGCCCGTCCCCGCCGGTCAGCGCCAGCAGCCCGGCGAGGCCCACCGTGGCCAGCACCGCCCCGCGCCAGGCCGCCGCGCCCGCCCGGCGCCGCACGAACACGGCCGCCAGCGGCAGGGCGAAGACGATGGTGAGCGCGCCGAGCGGCTGCACCAGGCTCAGCGGTCCGTACGCGAGTGCGACCACGTGCAGCAGCGCACCGAGGCCGTTCAGCCCCACCGCCACCCACCAGCCGCCCCGCCGCAGCGGGGCGTACGGGCGGTCCGGCGTGCTCGCCGCGACCCGTTCCTGGACGATCGCGCCACCCGCGTACGCCAAGGCGGACACGAGACACAGCAGGACCGCCGGCGCCAGTGCACTCATAAGGTCCACAATGCCCGACCCATCTGCGCTATTCCTCCGCCCACAGGTGGTCACCGGTCATACTCCCGGCGTAGTACCGGAGTACGCCAGCGTGGCCCTCACCGAGGCGGGACGACGACCCCTACGGAGCCCGCGACTCACCACCGCAGCCCCCTACGGTGACCGCCCGCTCGCGGTCCGTGAGGATCGCGGGAGCGGGTTTGGCTCCGGGCGCGTGGGATCCGTACAGTTCCCCTTTTGAGGACTTCCGCAGCAGGCGGATGCGGACGAGTGATCAAGGAACGCAGCGGCCATGACGGTGACCGAAGAAAGCCGGCAGCAGGGGCAGGACTACGGGCCGGGCATCGACCCCGAGCGGCTGGCGCTCTGCCTCAGCGTGCTCGAAGAGCTGGACGAGATCGACGTCGACCACCCCGACGCCATCGCCGTCCGCCGCGCCACCGCCGGTGTCTACCGCACGGTCAAGCAGCGCCGCCGCCAGGAGCGCCGCGCCGCCAAGACCGCCAACGACAAGGCCGTCACCGAGGCCACCGCCACCGGCTCCGCCGAGCGCATCGACGACGAGACCGAGGGCATCCTGCCCTCCTCGGTCACGGAGGCCGGCCGGATCGCCGGGATACTCCAGCGCCCGCGCTCCTGCTACGTCTGCAAGACGCGCTACGTCGAGGTCGACTACTTCTACCACCAGCTCTGCCCCGAGTGCGCCGCCGAGAACCGGGCCCGGCGCGAGGCCCGCACCGACCTCGCCGGCAAGCGCGCGCTGCTCACCGGCGGCCGGGCCAAGATCGGCATGTACATCGCGCTGCGGCTGCTGCGCGACGGCGCCCACACCACGATCACCACCCGCTTCCCCAAGGACGCCATCCGCCGCTTCAAGGCGATGGAGGACTCGGCGGAGTGGATGCACCGCCTGGAGGTCGTCGGCATCGACCTGCGCGACCCCGCCCAGGCCGTGGCCCTCGCCGACCAGGTGGCCGGGGCCGGCCCGCTCGACATCCTGATCAACAACGCGACCCAGACCGTGCGCCGCCTGCCCAGCGCCTACGCGGCCCTGGTCGAGGGCGAGGCCGCCCCGCTGCCCGCCGGTGAGCTCCCCGCCCACCAGGTCATCGGCGCCTTCAACTCCGGCGCGGTCGACGGCCTGGCGGCGCTGCCCGTCGGGGTGAGCGGGCTCGAAGCGCAGAAGGTCGCCGACCTCGCCCTGGTCGCGGGCAACGCCAGCCTGGAGCGGCACCTCGCCGGCACCGCCATCGACGCGGGCGGCCTGCTGCCCGACGTCGTCGACAGCAACACCTGGGTGCAGACCATCGACCAGATCTCCCCGGTCGAGCTGCTCGAGACCCAGCTGTGCAACTACACGTCGCCGTTCATCCTGATCAGCGCACTTCGGCCGGCCATGGCGGAAGCCGCCCGGAAGGCGGCCAGCGGGCGTGCGTACGTCGTCAACGTCTCGGCGATGGAGGGCGTCTTCAGCCGCGGCTACAAGGGCGCGGGCCACCCGAACACCAACGCCGCCAAGGCCGCGATGAACATGGTGACGCGGACCAGCGGCCAGGAGATGTTCCAGGCCGACCGCATCCTGATGACCTCGGTCGACACCGGCTGGATCACCGACGAGCGCCCGCACTTCGACAAGCTGCGCCTCGCCGAGGAGGGTTTCCACGCCCCGCTCGACCTGGTCGACGGCGCGGCCCGGGTCTACGACCCGATCGTCCGCGGCGAGCTCGGCGAGGACCTGTTCGGCGTCTTCCTGAAGGACTACGCCCCGGCGAACTGGTAGTCCCGGCGGCCCCGGGCCACGACGTGCCCGCGATCGACCCCCTCGGCGAACCGAGGGGGTCGATCGCGTTCCCCCACGGGGCTCTAGGCCCGGCAGGACCCGGCCGCGACCAGTTCCAGCAGCGGCCGCCAGTCCTCCAGCACGCCCGCGTCCAGTGCCGATCCCTCGGCCGCGTCGTGGGCCTGGCGCAGGGTGGCCACGGCGTCGGCCTCGTCCCCCGCTTCCCCCGCGTCGTCACCGGTTCCGTCAGCCGGTGCGTGCAGCCGTAGGAGCCGGGCCACCCGCTCGCCCAGCAGCGGGCGCACCGCCTCCGCTGCGAGTACGGCGTGTCGCGCTCTGTCACCCGGACGGAGCATGTGGCCGATGCCGTGCAGCAAGCCCGCGAGCTGCAGTTCCTTGTCGGAGGGGCGGGAGCGGCGAAGCAGCGCCGCCGTCCGCAGGGCGTGGTCGTCGTGGCTGCCGTGCAGCAGTTCCATCAGCTCCACCACGCTTGCGACGTACGGCACTTCGGCCTCCGGCACTCCGGACCTCGACACCGCCGACCCCCTCCGTAGCGCCTCGCGCATCCGGGTCCGAGCACATCACCCGTCACGTACCCGCCGACCTACGACTTGCTGAACTCGGGACGAAACTAAGAGGGCGCAGCGGATTTTGCCTTCCTATCGAGCGGAGGTCCGCTCATATGTGTACTCTGGGGCATCAAGACGGCCCCCATCCGGGCCGCGCTCCACTAAGGCGCCACCGCGTCCGGAAACCCTTTATCCCTTGCCCGGCTCGCGGTCCGCTTGCCGGGTTACGCGACACAAAGGAGTGCGCGGTGACTGAGAAGACCAAGCCCGAACCGACGGCCATGGAGCGGACGGTGACGCGGGCGAAGCCCCGGACCGATGAACTCGGCAGCCTTGAGGTCTGGGCCCGATCCGCCCCGATCCGGCTGGCCGGCTACGAGGACGACCTGGCGGAATCGCACATCCTGCCCGGAATCGACTGATCCGCAGAGCAGCGCAGCGCGCCCCCGGGCCGATCGGCACCGGGGGCGCTGCCCTTCCCGGAAGGTTCCCGTCCCGCCTACGCCCTGAGCGTCATCGCCGAGGGCGATCACCGCTTCCCCCGCCCCACCCTCCCCGGGCAGGCTGGCGGGCATGAAGCTGCTGATGCTGGGTGGTACCGAATTCGTCGGACGCGCGGTCACCGAGGACGCCCTCGACCGGGGCTGGCAGGTGACCGTCTTCCACCGCGGACACCACGCGCCCCCGCCGGGCGCCGCGGCCCTGCACGGGGACCGCACCGCCCCCGGCGGCCTGGCCGCCCTCGCCGCGGGGGGGTGGGACCTCGTCGTCGACACCTGGGGCGGCGCCCCCACGGCGGTGCGCGACAGCGCGCGCCTGCTGAGCGGCCGCGCCGGGACGTACGCCTACATCTCCAGTCGCTCGGTGTACGCCTACCCGGCCCCCGCCGGCCAGGGGGAGGACGGCCCCCTCGTCGAGGGCTCGCCGGACGCCGGGTCGACGGCCTACGCCGAGGACAAGAGAGGCGGCGAACTCGCCGCAGTGGACGCCTTCGCGGACCGTGCCCTGCTGGTCCGCGCCGGCCTGATCCTCGGCCCGTACGAGAACGTCGGCCGGCTGCCGTGGTGGCTGAACCGCACCGCACGCGGCGGTCCGGTGGTCGCCCCCGGCCCCCGCGGACTCCCGCTCCAGTACATCGACGTACGCGATCTCGCGCGCTGGACCCTGGACGCCGCCGAGGCCGGGCTCGGCGGCCCGTACAACCTGGTCTCCCCGGTCGGGCACGCCACCATGGGCACCTTCCTGGATGCCTGCGCCGCCGCCACCGGCGGCGGCGACCTGCGCTGGACCGACCCGGAGGTGATCCTGGCGGCCGGCGTGGAGCCGTGGACCGAGCTCCCGGTCTGGCTCCCCGAGGGCGAGCTGCACGACCACATGTTCGGCGGGGACGTGACCAGGGCGCTGGAGGCCGGCCTGAAGTGCCGGCCGGTCGAGGAGACCGTGGCCGACACCTGGGCCTGGCTGCGCACCCTCGGCGGCGTCCCCCCGCAGCGGCCGGACCGGCCGGCCCCCGGAATCGACGCCGAGCGGGAGGCCGCGCTACTCGGGCTCTGACGGCCAGGCGTCCGCGAGGCGGGTCGGCGGGAGGTACTCGCGCACCAGTGTGCGGTGCCACCAGGCCCCCGTCTCGCGCAGCTCGCGCCAGGTGGTGAACCGGTAGCGGTAGAGCAGGGCCCGGACGTAGACGGGCGGCGCGTCCGGGAACGGGTTGTGGCGCAGCAGCCGCAGGGTGTCCCGGTCGCCCGCCAGCAGCCGCTCCACGAACGGCCCGAACCAGTCCCGCGCGTAGCCCGGGGAGATCGCCGCGAACCACATCAGCCAGTCCAGCCGCAGGTGGTACGGGGCGAACTGGCGTGGGACCCTGCGCAGTTCGGTCGGCTTTCCCCGGAAGCCGTACTCCCGCCAGGTGCCGCCGTCCTCGTGCGGCACCCGGTCCGCGGTGCCCTCGACCACCACCTCCATGCGGACCCGGCCGACCGAGCCGAAGGCCCCGTAGGTGTTCACCAGGTGCAGTGCGTCGAAGGAGCGGTTCATCACCTGCCGGCGCGAGATCATGTTGAGCACCGGGAGGCGGCTGAGGAAGAGCACGAGGGCGGTCACGGCGCAGACGAGGACCACGAACCACACGGGAGCCCCCCGCGAGGCGGCGGCCGGCGGAGCGCCCGCGAGCCCGGTGAAGTCCACGGCCGAGAGCGCCAGCGTGATCGTCAGCCAGTTCAGCCAGGCGAAGTTGCCGGACAGCACCAGCCACAGCTGCGTCGCGACGATGATCCCGGCGGCGTACGAGGCCACCGGCTGCGGGGTGAACAGCAGCACCGGGACGACCAGTTGGGCCACGTGGTTGGCGGCGCACTCCACCCGGTGCAGCGGCTTCGGCAGATGGTGGAAGAACCAGCTCAGTGGCCCGGCCATCGGCTGCGTTTCGTGGTGGTAGTAGAGGCAGGTCAGCTTGCGCCAGCAGGAGTCCCCGCGCATCTTGATCAGCCCGGCCCCGAACTCCACGCGGAAGAGCACCCAGCGCAGCAGCCACAGCACCAGCACCGGCGGCCCGGCCCGGGCGTTGCCGAGGAACACGGCGAGGAAGCCCACCTCCAGCAGCAGCGATTCCCAGCCGAAGGAGTACCAGGTCTGCCCCACGTTCACGATCGAGAGGTAGAGCAGCCACAGCAGGGCCCACATCGCCATGGCGGCGCCCAGCGGCACCTCGTCCCCGGCCCCGGCGGCCAGCGCCGCGGCGAGTGCCGCGCCGGTCCAGGCGCAGCCGGCGAAGAAGCGGTCCGAGTAGTGCAGTTGGAACAGGCTCGGGGCGCGCCGGAAGGGCACGTACCGCACGTAGTGCGGGACGGGCAGCATGCCGTGCGCCCCGATCAGGGCCCGGAACTGCAGGGCGGCCCCGACGAAGGCGACGAGGTAGATCCCGGCCAGGGCCCGCTGGAAGACCAGCCGGGCGAGCCAGTATCCGGGCGCCGTGAACCAGTCCATCGCCTCCAGTATCGACCGGTCAGGCGGTGGTGGCCAGCTTGCGCAGGCGGTGGCCCAGCCAGCGGGCGTAGCGCAGCTGGAGGAAGGGGACCACCGGGCCGGCGAGGCGGGTGTACCAGGTGTTCGGGCGGCTGAAGGCGGTCACCGTGAACCACACGGTGCCGTCGGCGTCCATGTCCACGATGAAGGACTCCTCCCCGCACTCGGGGTGGCCGGGCCGGGTCCCGTAGGCGAAGCCGATGCGGGCGGGCTCGTACGCCGTCCAGATCACCTGGCACGGGGCGTCGATGCGCAGCGGCCCGAGGCCGATCCCGACGACCACGCGGCTGCCGGGCCGGACCGCCCCGGCATCGGCCCGTATCCGCATCCCGGAGGTCCGGTGCGCGTGGAAGGTGGTCACGGCGGTGCCCGCGGCCTCGAAGACGGCCCGGCCGTGTCCGAGGCGGGTGCGGTGGTTGAGGTGGTGGTATCCGGCGGGCAGCGGCCGGTGGGCCGTCGCGCCCTTGTCGGGATAGTTGACGGTGTCCCGGCCGGCGCTGATGAGGCGGGTCATGGCGAGGTCTCCAGTCGGTGAGCGGTCAGCGGTGGATGATCAGCGGTGGATGATCAGCGGTGGGTGACCGGCGGTGCGTGGTCGGCGAGGGAGAGTGGTCGGTGGTGAGCCGGCGCCAGGCCAGTACCGAGCAGAGGGCGAATCCGAGGGCGTTCCCGAGGCCGTGGGTCGCGGCCATCCAGGTCAGCGTGGGGTGCACGATCCCGGTGGCCTCGCCGGCCGCCCACCACAGGGCGAGCAGCATGGTGGCCACCAGTACGGCCGCCGAGGTCGCGAGCAGTGCCCGCGTGCCCCGGTCCCGGGCCGCGGGCCGGATCTCCCGCCAGGTCAGCAGGGCCACGGCCCACATCCCGCCGGTCAGCACCACCGCGCCCACCAGCTCCGCCCAGTCGTCGACGAAGTAGCCGAGGAGCACGAGCAGGGTGCCGGCCGGGACGCTGTACGCCGCCCAGCGCGAGAGCCCCGTCGCGGGCCGGTCCCGGACGGCCCGGCACACGAGCCCCGCCACCATCGCGGCCGCGAACCCGGCGAAGTGGAAGTGCGGCACGGTGAGCGCCAGGATGTCGAGGTCGAAGCCGAAGAGCCGGTAGCCGGCGCGCTCGGCGACCAGCGCGGTCCCGGCGATCGAGGGCGAGACCAGCGCGGTGGCGACGGCGATCGCGGACGGGTCCGGGAGGCACCCGGGGGGACGGCCCCGCAGCAGCCTGACCGGGGCCCGGGCCGCGAGCGCCAGGCAGGCCGCCGCGTAGAGTGCGGCGAGCGCCGAGGCGGGCAGCCCGCGCGGCAGCCACAGGCAGAGCGCCCCGGGGGCGGCGAGCAGCGGCCAGAGGCGGGCGGTCCGGCGGAGCCCGGCCGGGTCGATCAGGCGCAGGCCCGCCGGGACGACGTAGAGCATGCCCAGGGTGACGATCACGTTCACCAGTACCGACACCCTGGACTCCCCCCAATGCTGCGGCCGAACGCCTTGAACGCGTTCAACTCACGGTGATGACCTTACGACCTTCCTTGAACATGTTCAAGACGCTGCTCCGGTTGCGGCTCTCGCGCACATGCGGCAGACAGGAGGGAGCAACCGGGGCGAAAAGGGAGAACCACGTGCACGCACCGTCAGTTCCGACACCTCGTCAGACGTCGGGCCGTCACCTACCGGCCGGCGCCGCCCTCTTGGCCCTCCTCGGGCTGTTCGCCGCAGGCTGCGGCGCCGCCGAGGAACCCAAGAGCGCCGCCGGACCCGAGAGCCAGGAGGTCTACCTCCAGCCCGTGGCCTCCGCCGGCCCCGACCCCTTCACCGCCTCCTCGGCCACCGCCGAGTCCGCCCCCGTACAGCCCCCGCTGCCCAACCCGACAGGACAGGGCATCCGGACGATCAACGCGGCCACTCCCGGCCTGTACGGCGGCACCCAGCGGCTCGGCAGCTGCGACGTGGAACAGCAGGTCCGCTTCCTGACCGCCGACAACGCCAAGGCCCGCGCCTTCGCCCAGGCCGCGGACATCGAACAGGCGAGCCTCCCCGAGTTCCTGCGCGGCCTGACGCCCGTCGTGCTGCGCGCCGACACCCGGGTCACCAACCACGCCTTCCGCGCCGGCCGGGCCGACGGCTTCCAGTCCGTCCTGCAGGCCGGCACCGCGGTCCTCGTCGACGAGCACGGCATGCCCCGGGTGCGCTGCGGCTGCGGAAACCCGCTGGCCTCCCCGCTCGCCGCCAAGGGATCCCCGGTGCACAAGGGCGACCCGTGGAGCGGCTACCAGCCCAACCAGGTCGTCGTCGTCGAACCCACCACCCACGTGATCAACAATCTGGTGATCGTCAACATCGCCGACAACACCTGGATCGAACGCAAGCGGGGCGACGACGGCGCCCAGGACCGGCCGCCGCGCGCGCTTCCCCAGTACGACCCCGCCGACGGGATCCCGACGGGCCCCCGCATCCCGTCCGGGCCCGCCTCGGCCCAGCCGTGCCGGAGCGAGCCGGCCGGAGCCGCGCCGGACTGCCAACCGACCGGATCGGCCCCGCAGCGCCCGCAGAACCCGCAGAACCCGCAGAACCCGCAGAACCCGCAGGGCGAGAACCTGCCGCAGAGCCCCGGCGTCCCGCAGAACCCGGGCTCGCCGTCGGACGCCGTCCCCCGGCCGCAGCAGCCGCGCTCGGACGCTCCCTCGGACGTCCCCTCCGACCTGCCGGGCGGCGACGTGCCCTCGGACATTCCGTTCGACCTGACGCAGCCGGACCCGAACGACCCGGGTCTCGTGCCCGAGCCCGACGGGTCGATGCCGCAGCCGCTGGATCCGTACACCGACCCGTACGCGGACCCGTACACCGATCCGTACACGGACCCCTATACCGACCCGGACCTGCAGCCGCAGCCCTCGGACGGGAGCTCGGACGGGAGCGGCTCGCTGGAGAGCGCCTGACGGGCCGGTGTGTCATGGTGGATCGGTGCCGACCACCGTATCGCTGCCGGACGACTGGCCCGCACACCCGGACCGGTCGCTCTGGCTGAACCGCATGGGCAGTTTCGACTGGGACCTCGTGACCGGTCTCATGCACATGGACGAAGCGGCCCTGGACGTCTTCGACACGACCCCCGACGAGTACGACGGCCGGCCCGAGTCCCTCTCCCCGCGCGTCCCGGCCACCGAGTCGACGCGCCTGGACGCCCTCGTCTCCTCCGCCCTCAAGAGCAAGGCGGACAACTACGGCGCCTACTTCCGCATCCGCTGCCACGACGGGCGGCTGCGCTGGACGCACACCCAGGGCCGCGTCATGCGCGGCCCGGACGGGCGGCCGTACCGGATCATCGGCATCGTCCGCGACGCGACCGACGAGCTCAGCCACTCGGCGGAGCGCCTCGGCCTGGACGAGGAACGGCGCCGCCAGACCTCGGTGGTCGAGTCCACGACCGCCGCCCTCGCGCACGCCCGGACCGTACGGGACGTCATCGACGTCATCGGCGACGCCCACGGCCTGGAGCGGCTCGGCTCCATGGGCATGGTGATGGGCCTCGTCGAGGCCGGGCGCATCCACCTCGTGGCCGAGGGCCCCCGGGACAGCTTCGTCCCCGGCACCCGCTACACCCGCGTCGACGAGCAGTACCCGATGAGCGAGGTCGTCCGCTCGCTCCAGCCGCGCTTCCTCGACTCCGCGGAGGAGTTCGCCGAGGGCTATCCCGAGCTCTGGGCGAAGATCTCGGACATGCGGATCTCGGCGGCCGCCTACCTGCCGCTCATCGCCCAGGCCCGCCCCATCGGCGCGATCGGACTGCTCTACCAGGACAAGGACGGCTTCACCCAGGAGGAACGCAACCTGCTCGTCGCACTGGGCAGCAGCATCGCGCAGAGCCTCCAGCGGGCCATGCTGCTGGAGCAGGAGCACGACATCGCCGAGGGTCTGCAGCAGGCCATGCTGCCGAGGCGGATCCCGTCGGTGCCCGGCGGGGAGATCGCCGTACGGTACCGCTCCGCCCGGATGGGCCGGGACATCGGCGGCGACTGGTACGACGTCATCCCGCTGCCGGGCGGCCGGGTCGGCGCCGTCATCGGCGACGTACAGGGCCACGACACGCACGCGGCCGCGGTCATGGGCCAGCTGCGGATCGTCCTGCGCGCCTACGCGGCCGAGGGGCACTCGCCCGGCACGGTCATGGCCCGGGCCTCCGTCTTCCTGCACGAGCTCGACACGGACCGCTTCGCCACCTGCACCTACGTGGAGGCCGACCTCTCCACCGGGGTCCTCCAGCTGGTACGCGCGGGCCACATCGACCCCCTGCTGCGCACCCGCGACGGGGACTGCCGCCGGCTGCCGGTGGAGGGCGGGATGCCGCTCGGCCTCTCCGCCGAGTTCGGCCGGCTCGAGTACCCCGTGACCACGGTGGAACTCGACCCGGGCGAAACGCTCCTGCTGTGCACGGACGGGCTCGTGGAACAGCCCGGCGCCGACCTCGACGACGGCATCCGGCTGCTGGCCTCCCAGATCCGCAGCGGCCCGTCCGACCTGCAGCTCCTGGCGGACCGGCTCTGCGAGGTCGCCGACGACCGGGGCGGGAACGACGACATGGCGCTGCTCCTGCTGCGCCGCGAGGTGGCCGCCGCCCCCCAGGCCGGCAGCCGGCTGCAGCAGCACGTGGCACCCGGCGACCCCGAGGCCCTGGTGGCGGCCCGCCACATGATCGGGGCGGCGGTGCGGGCGTGGGGCGCGCGGGAGCGGTCCGACGAGATCGAGCTGGTCGCGGACGAACTGATCGTGAACGCCCTGATGCACACCGACGGCCCGGCGATCGTCACCCTGCGGGTCCTGGCGGGACACGAGCGCAGGCTCCGGGTGGAGGTCGAGGACCGCTCCAGCGCGCTGCCGCGGCGGCGCGAGGCGGGGGAGGCGGGGGTCTCGGGACGGGGCCTGATGCTGGTGGACCGGCTGGCGGACGTCTGGGGCGTGGAGCCGCGCGGCGGCGGCAAGTGCGTGTGGTGCGAGTTCGTCATGGGCTAGCGCCCCTGCCCCGGGCGGGGAAAGTCCGTTGCGGGGCGCCGCCCGGTCCGTGAGGATCAGCGGCGATGACTATCGCCATGGATGACGTCCGCCGGCTGCTCAAGGCAGGGGACCTGCCCGGAGCCGTACGTTCGCTTCGCCCCCGCGCGGAGACCCTGCCCGTCGCCGAACTCGCCCGAGCCACCAGGGCCCTGGCCGAGACCGCCGGCTTCGAGGACCTCGCCGAGGCCGCCGGGGCCGCCGCCGGGCGTGCCGACGAACCCCAGGCCCTCTACGACTTCGGCTACGCCTGCGTGGAGCGGGGCGTCGCCTTCCTCGCCGTCGCGCCCCTGCGCGAGGCGCTCCGGCTGCTCCCCGACTCGCGGCCGCTCCTCGCCGAGCTGGTCTCCGCCCTGGAGGACGAGCACCGGCACGCGGAGGCCGCCGCGCTGCTCTCCGGCCGCGGCGACCGGCTGCCCGCCTGGCCCGAGACGTACCTGCTGGTCCACCACACGCTGCTCGCCGGGGACCTGGACGCCGCGGAGGGGCTGCTGCTCGGTCTCCCCGCCCCCGAGGACCCGCAGTGGTCGGGCGCGCGCAAGCGCCAGGCGCGTCAGGTACTGCGCAGCGGCCAGTCCCGCAGGGCCCAGGAGACGGCGGGGCACCCCGACCCGCTCGGCCCGGCCGACCTGCGCGGCTGGCACTACGGCCTCACCGGCGGGCTGCTCGGCACCCTCTCCCCGTACGGCTGGGACGCCGGGATGAGGGGCCGGTACGCCTACCTAGGCGACAGCCCCGAACAGTGCCGCCGCGGCCTGGCCCGGCTCGCGCTCGCGCTGGAGGCCGCCGCGCGCGCCCCCGCGACCGTCTCGCTGCTGCCCGGCCGGTCCGACCGGATCCTCGGGCTCGCCGCCGCCCGGGTGCTCGGGCTGCCCGTCGTCCCGTACGCACCGGACCGTCCGGACACCCTCGTCGTCGCCTACGACCTGAACGCCGCCGACCAGGAAACCGTCCGCACCCTGCGCGAGCGCGCCGACGGCCAGATCCTCCACGAGCACGCCACCTGCTGGACCGATCCGCCCGCGGTGAGCGCCGACTCCAGCGCGCTGCTCTGCCAGTACGTCGCCCCGCCGTGGCAGGACGACGACCGGCCCGAGGAGGAGATCGCCGACGGGATCGCGAGGGCAGACCCGGCCCCGGACGGGGGCGACGGCGCGACCCCGGCCGACCCGGACGAGGCATTCCGGGCGTTCGTGACGGCGGTCCGCACCGGCTGGCTCTCGGCGCCCCGCGACCGGGTCGCGTCACCGGGCCCCGTGCCCGGCTCGCGTTTCGCCTGACGCGGCGGCAGGCTGGACCCATGCCGGAACTGCCCGAGGTCGAGGCCCTGCGCGAGTACCTCGACGAGCACCTCACCGGGCGGGTGGTCGAGCGCGTCCTCCCGCTCGCCGTCAGCGTGCTCAAGACGTACGATCCGCCGCTGTCCGCCCTCGAAGGGCAGCAGGCCGGCGCCACTGCCCGGTACGGCAAGTTCCTGGCCCTGCGGATCGGCGGGCTCCACCTCGTCACCCACCTGGCCCGGGCCGGCTGGCTGCGCTGGCAGGACACCCTGCCCCCGCAGCCGCCGCGCCCCGGCAAGGGACCACTCGCACTGCGGGTCGTACTGGAGGGCGGCGGCGGCTTCGACCTCACCGAGGCCGGCACCCAGAAACGCCTCGCCGTGTACGTGGTCCACGACCCCCGGGAGGTCCCCGGCATCGCCCGGCTCGGGCCCGACCCGCTGGCCGAGGACCTCGACCGGGACGCCTTCGCCGCACTGCTCGCCGGGGAACGGCGGCAGATCAAGGGCGTGCTGCGCGACCAGAGCGTCATCGCGGGCATCGGCAACGCGTACAGCGACGAGATCCTGCACGCGGCGAAGGTCTCCCCCTTCAAGCTGGCCGCCTCGTTCGACGACGACCAGGTGACCCACCTCTACGAGGCGGTGCGCGTCACTCTGGGCGAGGCCGTCGCCCGTGCGCACGGCGTGGCCGCCGGTGCGCTCAAGGCCGAGAAGAAGTCCGGGCTGCGCGTGCACGGCCGGGACGGGGAGCCGTGCCCGGTGTGCGGGGACACCGTGCGCTCGGTGTCCTTCGCGGACTCCTCGCTGCAGTACTGCCCCACCTGCCAGACCGGCGGCAAGCCGCTGGCCGACCGGCGGCTGTCGCGGCTCCTCAAATAGCCGGGTGCTGCGTAGACTCCCACGCCATGGCCGAGGAGCAGCCGCAGTCGTCGCCCCGGCGCGAGATCGTCACCGGGGTGCCCCGGGGCGCCCGCCGCCGGCCGCCCGCGCACGCCCCGGCCCGTTCGGAGATCTCCGAGCACACCACCCTCGGGGCCACCTACGTACGGGCACTGATGCGCAGTCAGCTGCGCGCCGGGCTGGGGGCGGTGGCCGCGCTCGCGGTGCTGGTCGGGACGCTGCCACTGGTGTTCGCGCTGCCGCGGGCCGCGTCGGGGCCGCTGGTGTGGGTGGCGCTCGGGCTGCTGGTGTATCCGGTGATGTGGCTCATCGCCCGGTGGTACGTCACCCGGGCGGAGCGCAACGAGGCCGATTTCACCGGACTGGTGACCGACCCGGCCGAACGGTCCCTGTAGCGGCGTCAGAACAGGTGCATCGCCAAGTGGCCCAGCGGAAGTCCGAGCTGCCAGGCGGGGGTCCACACCCGGGCGTTCTCGTCCAGTCCGGGCGGGGTGTCGGCGTGGCCGTGCCGCCCGGGGTCGAGGTTGGTGGCGAAGAGCTCGGTGCGGTCCAGCCAGCGCCACGCCGCCCGGGCCAGCTCCAGGTCGGGATCCTCGCCGCCGCCGCCCTCCCTGGCCTCCTCGCCCAGCGCGAGGAACCGCGTGTGCACCCAGTCGCGCCAGGGGTGTCCGTACGCCGTCAGTGACATCCACTCGTCGAGCTGCGAGACCACGCGGATCCCGGAGAGCTCTCCGGCGGCGTCCGAGAGGTAGATCGTCAGGGCGAGCGTGTCGCGTCCGGCCCGGAACTCCAGGGTGCTGACCGGGATCAGCCGGCCGGTACGCAGCAGTTCGTCCGCGATGTACTCGGCGTAGAGCCAGGCCATGGGCACCGCGAGCCCGCCGTCACTGGTGCCGTTCGTACCCTCCGGCTGCACCGTTCCACCTTCTCCCACACGTCGAGCATCCCGTCGTCGTCAGCCCGAGCCTTCACCGAGCGGCTCGCCGAGCGGGGGATGTTTACGCAACTTGGACGCTCTGATGCCCAATTCCGTGCGTTTTTTGTCCGGTCCGCGCCCCTTCACGGCGTTCCCGGATCCATGGCCCGGGTTTCCCCGGGTGCCGGAAGCTCAGGCTCCGAGGCCGTAGCCGTATCCCTGGAGGCCCTTGCGGAGGGCGCGGAGGGCGTAGTGGGTACGGGACTTGACGGTACCGGCCGGGATGCCGAGCTCGGCGGCGGCCTCCGCCACCGACCTGTCCCGGAAGTAGACCTGCATCAGCACCTCGCGGTGCTCCTGCCCCAGGGACCCCACGGCCCGCCGGACGTCGATCGCCGTGACCGAGCCGGCCACCGCGTCCTCGGGTGCCGGCGCCTGCTCCAGCCCCTCCGCGTCCACCTCCAGCGGGCGTGACAGCCGGGCGCGGCGGGCGTCTATGGCGAGCCGCCGGGCCACCGTGAACAGCCACGGCCGCATCGAGTCGTGCCCGCTCGCCAGGGCCTCCGGGTGCTGCCACACCCGTACGAGGGTCTCCTGGACGAGGTCCTCCGCGCGCTGGGCGTCGCCGGCGGTGAGGCCGAGCAGGAACCCGAACAGGGCCCGCCCGTGGTCGCGCTGGAGTTCGGCCAGCGCCTCGGGGTCCGTGTGCGGGAGGGCGGGGGAGAGCGGCACGAGGGGCTCCTTCCGAGGTGCGTGGGGGTCCGGCAGGGGTCCGTACGGGGTCCGTAGCGGAGGCGTTTCGTCCACCCTGACCTGCGGGGAGCCGCCCGGGAACCGTCCCGCCCCGGCGATGCGCCCAAGCACCCGGGTCGTCCGCCGGGCGGCCGTGCCGGGCGGTGAACGGTCGAACGGCGCGGCGAACGGCAGGAGGCGCCGCCGGTGTCCGCCGTTGGGGTGGGCCCGGTGCCCGCGTGCGGATCCGTTCCTTGACTTGCGGCGTCTACTTCTATGGATTGCAGGTGATCGGATATCAGATAGTCGTACTCATGAGAGTTGGGCGGATGACCAAGCGAACCCGGCCCCAGGCGGTCGCCCTCCTGTCCGCCCTCCTCCTGTCCGCGGCCGCCGCCGGATGCTCGGGGACCGGCGGCCCCGCACCCGCCCGCCTCGGCGAGAGCCCCGGACGGGCTCCCTCCAGCGCTGCCGGTGCCCCGGCAGGCAAGGGCTTCACCCTGGTCGCGAGCGGAGACGTACTCCCGCACACCTCCGTCATCCAGCGCGCCTCGAACGACGCGGACGGCGACGGCTACGACTTCAGGCCGATGTTCTCCGGCGTCAAGTCCGTGGTCTCCGCGGCCGACCTGGCCCTCTGCCACATGGAGACCATCTACGGGGAGGAAGGCGGGCCGTTCTCCGGCTATCCGGCCTTCAAGTCCCCGCCGGAGGTCGCCGACGGGCTGAAGGACGCCGGGTACGACGGCTGCTCGACGGCCTCGAACCACACCCTCGACGACGGGGCCGCGGGGCTGCGCCGCACCCTGGACCGCTTCGACAAGGTCGGGCTGAAGCACGCCGGCTCGGCCCGTACGGCGGCCGAGGCGGCCGCGGTGACCACGTACACGGCGGGCTCCGCCAAGGTCGCGCACCTCGCGTACACCTACGACACCAACGGTTACCCGCTGCCCGAGGGCCAGCCCTGGGCGGTCAGCCTGATGAAGCAGGACAAGATCATCGCGGATGCGCGGGCCGCCCGGAAGGCGGGCGCGGACGTGGTGCTGGTGAGCGTGCACTGGGGCACGGAATGGCAGACCGGGCCGGACGAGACCCAGCTCTCGCTCGGCAAGGCGCTGACCGCCTCGCAGACCGGCGGCCGGCCGGACATCGACCTCCTCCTCGGCACGCACGCTCACATCCCGCAGGCCTACGAGAAGGTCAACGGGACCTGGATCATCTACGGCATGGGCGACCAGGTCGCGGGCGAGATGTTCAACCACACGGGCGCCCGGGACATGCGGGGCAACTACGGCTCGATCGGCCGCTTCACCTTCGCCCCGCCGGCCGCCGAGGGACAGCGCTGGCAGGTCACCAAGGCCGAGTTCGTGCCGCAGATGATGGACCTGTCCGCCGGCCGGGTCGTCAACCTCGCACGGCCCTCCGACCGCGACGACCACGAGAGCGCCCGGGAGGAGATCATCGAGGCCGTCCTCAGCCGCGGCGCCGCCAAGGACGGGCTCACCCTCGCCCCGTAGGGCCGGGGGGTCCCGTCGGGTCCAGTCCCTCCGGGTCCAGTCCCTCTGGGTCCAGTTCCTCCGGGACGACGGTCACCGGCCAGTGGCCCGCCCTGACCAGCCGGATCGCCGCCCTGCGGGGCGCGGGCGCGCGTTCTGCCGCCGGGCCGGCCCCGCCGCGTAGGCCGCCGCCCGCAGCGAGGAGTCGGACGCGTCCGTTGACCCCGGCCAGGATCACCTTCGGTCCCTCGGTACCGCGTTCGAATCCCGTGTTCACGTGCTCCGTCACCCCGCCGAGGTCAGGCGAGGCCCCGTTCCGCTCGGCGCGCGCACCCGCTCGGCCCTCCCTACAGTGCGAACCATGAGTGCCACCGTGGAGGAGACGCACGGGACCCGGAACCGCTTCCTGAACCGGGTGCCCGACGGGTTCGGCGCGTTCTTCGGAGCGCTCGGCCTGCTGTGCGCGCTGCTCTCGCTCTCCCCGGCGCTGCGGCGGCTCCTGCGGCACGTCGTGCGCTTCCTCGACCTGATCGTCGTCCCGGTCAGCGCGAACCTCGCCTACGCCGTGTTCCTCTTCCTCCTCGCCGCGGCCCTCGGCACCCGCAAGAAGGTCGCCTGGTGGATCGTCATCACCTATCTGGCCCTGCTGATGCTCGACGACGTACTGGACATGGCCGCCGGCGACTACTGGATCGGCGTCCCCTCCATGGCCATCGCCGTCGCAGCGATGGCCGTGCTGATTGCCGCCCGCGACGAGTTCTACGCCGCCTCCCGGCCCGGGGCCCTGTGGCACGCCCTGCTCGTGCTGGGCCTCGGCCTGCTCGCCGCCGTCCTCGTCGGCTGGGGACTCGTCGCCCTCTTCCCCGGCACGCTGCCCCGCGGCCAGTGGCTGGACTGGGCCGCCAAGGAGGTCTTCGGCGGCCTCTTCTCGGCCCGCCAGTTCGACGGCAGTCCGCCCCGCCCGCTGTACTTCCTGCTCGGCCTCTTCGGCGCCCTCGCCCTGCTGAACGCGGCCGCCACCCTCTTCCGCTCCCAGCGGCTGACCGCCGCCCTGCACGGGGACGAGGAACTCCGCATCCGCGCCCTCCTCGGCGCCTACGGACGGGGCGACTCGCTCGGCTACTTCGCCACCCGGCGCGACAAGGCCGTGGTCTTCGCCCCCAACGGCAAGGCCGCCGTCACCTACCGCGTCGAGGCCGGCGTCTGCCTCGCCAGCGGGGACCCGGTGGGCGACCCCGCCGCCTGGACCCCGGCCGTCGACGCCTGGCTGGCCGTGGCCCGCCGCCACGGCTGGCAGCCCGCCGTCATGGGCGCCTCCGAGGACGGCGCCACCGCCTACGCCCGCTCCGGACTCAGCGCCCTCCAGCTCGGTGACGAGGCCATCCTGCACGTCGCCCACTTCGACCTCGACGGCCGGGACATGCGCGTCACCCGCCAGGCCGTCAACCGGGTCAAGCGGACCGGCGCCACCACCCTCATCCGCCGTCACTCGGCCCTCTCCGAGGACGAGATGCAGATGATCGTCGACCGCGCCGACCGCTGGCGGGACACCGAGACCGAACGCGGCTTCTCCATGGCCCTGGACCGGCTCGGCGACCGCGCCGACGGAGACTGCCTGCTGGTCGAGGCCTTCGACGCGCAGGGCGAACTGATCGCCCTGCTCTCCTTCGTCCCCTGGGGCAAGGACGGCATCTCCCTCGACCTCATGCGCCGCGACCGCGCCGCCCCGAACGGGGTCATGGAGTTCATGGTCGCCCAGCTGTGCGCCGCGGCCCCCGGCCTGGGCGTCCGGCGGATCTCCCTGAACTTCGCCGTCTTCCGCTCCGCCTTCGAGGAGGGCGGCCGGATCGGCGCCGGGCCCGTCCTCAAGCTGTGGCGCAAGCTGCTGCTGTTCTTCTCCCGGTGGTGGCAGCTGGAGGCGCTGTACCGCTCGAACGTCAAGTACGGCCCCGAGTGGTACCCGCGGTTCCTCTGCTACCAGGACGCCGGATCGCTCGCCCGCGTCAGCCTCGCCTCCGGCATCGCCGAGGGCTTCGTCTCCGTACCCAGCCTGCGCACCCTGTGGGGCAACGGCCATCCCAGGGGACTCACCAACCCCGCCTCCACCGAGGGGCTGCCCTCCATCGACTCCCTGGGCCTGGACGCCGTGGGGGAGGAGGGCGGGGGCCTCGCCCCGGCCGAGCGGCTGCCCGAGCAGGTCCGCGTCCGCCACGCCAAACTGGCCCGCCTCCGGGCCGCCGGCATCGACCCCTACCCGGTGGGAATCCGCCCGCGCACCCACACCGTCGCCCAGCTGAAGACCGCCGTCCCCGGCCTCGCGCCCGCTGCCCGGTCCGGCGAGCAGGCCACCCTCGCCGGGCGCGTGATGGTCGTGCGCGACCTCGGCGGCGTGGTCTTCGCCGTCCTGCGCGACTGGTCCGGCGACGTACAGCTGATGCTCACCCGCGACGAGTCCGGGAGCGAGGTGCTCGACTCCTTCAGCTCCCAGGTCGACATCGGCGACCAGGTCCTGGTCAGCGGCGAGGCCGGGGCGAGCAAGGGCGGCGAACCCTCCCTCGTGGTCCGCTCCTGGCAGCTCACCGGCAAGTGCCTGCGCCCCCTGCCCGACAAGCGCAAGGGCCTCGCCGACCCCGAGGCCCGGGTCCGGCGCCGCTACCTCGACCTCGTCGCGAGCCCCGAGGCGCGCGACGTCGTACGGGCCCGCTCCAGCGCCGTCCAGGCCCTGCGCCAGGGGCTGCTGGAACGCGGCTACCTGGAGGTCGAGACCCCGATGCTCCAGCAGATCCACGGCGGCGCCAACGCCCGGCCCTTCCGCACCCACATCAACGCCTATGACCTCGACCTGTACCTGCGCATCGCGCCCGAGCTGTACCTCAAGCGGCTGTGCGTCGGCGGCATGGAGAAGGTCTTCGAGATGGGCCGCACCTTCCGCAACGAAGGCGTCTCCTACAAGCACAACCCCGAGTTCACGATGCTGGAGGCCTACCAGGCCTTCGCCGACTACGACGTGATGCTCGACCTCACGCGCGAGCTGATCCAGGGTGCCGCCACCGCCGCCTTCGGCTCCCCGATCGCCCACAAGGCGGGTGCGGAGGGGAAGCTCGTCGTCCACGACATCTCCGGGCCCTGGCCGGTCAAGACCATGTACGGGGCCATCAGCGAGGCCCTCGGCGAGGAGGTCGACGCCGACACCGGGGCACCCGTACTGCGCAGGCTGTGCGACCGGGCCGGCGTGCCGCACGCCCCCGAGGACACCCGCGGCGACGTGGTCCTGGAGATGTACGAACGGCTGGTGGAGGAGAAGACCGAACTGCCCACCTTCTACAAGGACTTCCCCACCGAAGTCTCCCCGCTCACCCGCCAGCACCGCAAGGACCCGCGGCTCGCCGAGCGCTGGGACCTGGTCGCCTTCGGAACCGAACTGGGCACCGCGTACTCGGAGCTGACCGACCCCGTCGAGCAGCGGCGCCGGCTCACCGCCCAGTCCCTGCTCGCGGCGGGCGGCGACCCGGAGGCCATGGAGCTCGACAACGACTTCCTGGATGCGCTGGAGTACGCGATGCCGCCGACCGGCGGCCTGGGCATCGGCGTGGACCGCCTGGTCATGTTCCTCACGGGCCTGACGATCCGCGAGACGCTCCCGTTCCCCCTGGTGCGGCGCGGCTGACCGGCAGCCCGGCTGGTCCGGGCGGGTGACGGGGACGGGGCGCGTCCGCGCCTCTCGACATCTGGCGCGATGTCGTTGATACGTAGTAATAATGAAAAATGACGAGCCGACAGTAGGGCGGCGCGCGCTCCTGCGTACCGCCGTCTTCCTCGGAGTCGCGGCCGCCGCCGGACTGGTCACGGGCGGCGAGGGCGCAACGCCCGGCGGGGGCGGCGTGGGCGGTGCGCCGGGCGCCGCCGGGCCGGGGCCGAACCCCGCGGCGGGAGCACCCGGGGCCGCCTTCCCCCAGGGACTGCCCGAGAAGGCCTACCGGCTGCGCCCCATGACCTCCGACGCCCCGGCCCGGCCCGCCGCCGTGAAGCCGGCCGTCCGGACACGGCCCATCCTGGAGCTCCCGGCCGACGCGAGCACCGCGAGCTCCATGGTCCTCACCTTCGACGACGGCCCCGACCCCCGCTACACCCCGGGCATCCTCGACACCCTCGCCCGGTACGGGGTACGCGCCATGTTCTTCGTCTGCGGGGAGATGGCCGCGGAGAACCCGAACCTGCTGCGCCGGATGGTCGCCGAAGGGCACGTCATCGGCAACCACACCTGGACCCACCCGCTCATCCCCAAGCTCAGCCGGCCCGCCCTCGCCTCCGAGATCGGCCGCACGAGCGAGGTCGTACAGCAGACCGTCGGCGAGGCGCCGGTGTGGTTCCGGGCGCCCTACGGGGCGTGGAACCGGGCCGCCTTCGAGATCGGGGCCGAGCTGGGCATGGAGCCGCTCGCCTGGACCGTGGACACCCTGGACTGGAAGGAGCCCGGGACGGGCACGATCATCTCCCGGGTCCTCGGCGGCGCGGGCCCCGGCGTGATCGTCCTGTCGCACGACGCGGGCGGCAACCGCTCGCAGAGCGTCCAGGCGATCTCCTCCTACCTGCCCCAACTGCTGGCGCGGGGCTACCGGATGACCCTTCCGACGCTGCCGCCCCGCTGAGCGGCCCGCTCCCCGGCGGGCCCCGCTCAGCGGGCCTCCACCATGCGGGCGAAGACGACCACGTTGCCGTCGTAGCCGCGGGCCTTCGAGTACCCGCCGCCGCACGTGATCACCCGGAGTTCCGGGTGCCCGGTGTCCCCGTACACCCGGGCTCCGGGGAAGGCCTCCTTGGAGAACACCTCCACGCCGTAGACCTCGAACACGGCCGTGCGCCCGTCGTACCGCTGCACCTCGATGCGGTTGCCGGGCTTGACCGAGCCCAGGCCGTAGAAGACCGCCGGGCCCTGCGCGTTGTCCACGTGCCCCACGATCACCGCCGAGCCGCGCTGGCCCGGCGAGATGCCGTTCAGGTACCAGCCGGCGAGATTGCGGTCCTGCGGCGGCGGGGCGTCGATCCAGCCCTCCGCGTCCAGCCCGACCGTCATCACCGGCGCGTCCACGTTGATCGTGGGGATCCGGATGCGCTGCACCGACGAGTGCTCCAGCACCTCCATGCCCGCGGGCGCCACCGGCGGGTTCGCCGGCAGCTGGTCGGCCGTCACCGCGACGGCCGAGGCCGCGGTGGGCTGGGGCGGTCCGCCGTCGATGTCCACCCCGTTCCGCACCATGGCGAGGCCGGTGAGCATGACCAGGGCGAGTACGCCCCACGGTGAGCGTTTGCGTGACTGCCCGGTCTCGTCCTCGCCCATCGTTCTCCCTTCCCGACGCGGGGGTCCCGACCCGCGTTCCTGTCCCGCCCCCTGTACGCCCTACTTCACGCACGCTAAGGGCGACCGGGCGGGACGGCGAGGGGGGAGGCGCGAACGGGTGGCCGCGGCCCCGGAGGGGGCCGGAAGGGGTGCGTCCATCCAGGTAATCGTCACATAAACGCCTGACGGGTCGTGACCTGCGGATCCGTCAGCCGCTCCGTCCGCGCTTCGGCGTGTCGCTCAACCGGGCGGCCCAAAGCCGGAAATGCGGAGCTTGCGGGGCGATCGGAGGGTTCGACGTGGGAGGCGTTCTCGTCGATCATCCGGGGCCGACGCTCCGGGGCGCTTCCCGCTGGAGGTTCCACCATGCGTGTCTTGCGCGCTCTTACCGTGACGGCGGCAGCCTGCGCCGCGATCGGCCTCAGTGTCCCGTTCGCCTCCGCGAACCAGAACCCCGGTGGTGGTCAGGGCGGGAACGGCGGTCCCAGCAACATCTCGGTCAACCCGTACTCCGTGCACCAGGGAGCCACGATGCAGGTGAGCGCGTCGGGCTGCGGACACGGCGGTACCGTCTCCTCGCACGGGAACTTTCCGCCGGCCAACCTGTCCGCCGGGTCGATCGGCTTCGCGAACGTCCGGATCTTCAACCACGCCTCGCCCGGCCACCACACGCTGTCGGTCCGGTGCAACGACAGCAGCCTGGTCGCCACGCACCGCTTCACGATCCTCGAAGGCAACCCCTCGCAGGGCGGCATCGGCGGATCCTTCGGCCCGTCCGCCGCCGAGACCGTCATCGGCGCGGGCCTCGTCGGCGCCGCGGCGCTCGGCGCGGGGGCCCACGTGTTGCGCCGCCGCCGTCCGCTCCGCAGCCGGGCCTGACCGGAGGCCCTTCCGGTCGGGCGGGTTCTTCAGTGGCCTCGGCCTCGGCCGGAGCCCCTGCGGCGCAGTGCGTACGCGGCACCGCCCGCGGCGGTGAGGAAGAGGCCGGCGCCCGCGCCGAACTCCACCGGATCCATGCCGGCGACACTGCCGCCGAGCCCGCCTCGTACACCGCGGGCGGAACCGGCGGCCGTTGCGTTCGTGGGAGTGGTGGTCCTGGGGGCGATGACGGTGGCGGTGGCGGTCCGCGTGGAACTGGTGGTCGGCCGGGTCGTGCCGCCGGCGATGGTCAGGTCGGCCGAGCCGGTCTCCCCGTTGCAGGTGAAGGAGACGGAATAGACGGCCCCGCGCCGGGCGTCCCGGTCCACGGTGACCCGCGCGGTCTGCCCGCGCGCGATGCTCACGGTGTCGAAGACACCGGAGGAGGCGGTGGAGTAGGCGGAATTGCAGCCACTGACCGCGAGCACCGTCTGGCCGCCTGGGGCCACGGTGGAAGGGGTGATCGTGAAGCCGAACGAGGTGACCTGGCGGGCCCCCGTCCCCGCCGAGGTCGCGGCGGACGCGCCGAGGGCGCCGAGCGCGAGTACGGCGCCCGTGGCGCCGGCGCTGAGCAGGACGATGGCGGAGCTGCGTATCGCACCCATGCTTGAGTCTCCGGATCCCCGAGGAGCAGCCGCGGAACGGTTTCCGCACGTGGGGGGTCGTGCGCCTCGATGTCCGCCACGCTAGGTCCGGGTGCGGTGGCCCGCGATCAGGAACGGGCGAATGGGGCATGGCCGTAGGCCGAACCGGGGACGGGAGGCCCGCCCCCGGTTTGCCGGGCCGGTTCGCCGGGCGGTCGTCAGCCGCCGAGGTCCAGGTACGGGAACTGCGCGAGGAAGGGCTCGGCGGTGGCCGCGATGCCCCGCCCGAAGGGCGCGTCGAAATCCCAGATCAGGAACAGCAGGAACGCGATGAGCGCACTGAACAGGCCGGCCAGCAGAAGTTCCCGGAACGACCGCCTGATCTGCAGCGTGAAGATCAGACCCACCGTCACCAGGGCGCCCGCGATCAGCCCGAACCAGACCACCCCCGGCATGGTGGCCCCGGCGCTCTGGCCGCGCGCGCTGCGGGCGTCGTCCGCCACCGCGACCTGGTCGACCAGCGGCTGGTACGCCTGCCCCTCGTGGTCGGTCTGCGGCTCGTAGTCGGTGACGTCCCGGCGGATACGTTCCAGCAGCTCCCCGCCGCGGTCCGTGAGGTCGCCGTGGTCGGCCATCTCCTTCCACTCGGTGTCCACCACGTACGTCACGTAGGCGTCGACGTCGGACCGGATCTTCTTGCGCACCTCGGCCGGGTAGACCTCGGAGCGGACACTGATCTCGTGCAGGGCCTGCGCCTCCTGGCGCACGTACTCCTGGGCGGCGCCGCGGCCCTCCCAGACACCGGCGATCGCCAGGCCCAGCACGATCGCGTAGATCACGCCGATCATCATCGTCATGTACTCGATGACGTCCGGGGTTTCGTTCGGATCGTCGTCCTCGCCGATCCTGCGGTGGTTGAAGAAGGCGATGGACAACACCACGGCACAGGCCGCGGCCATCGCGAGGGACAGGACGAGCCATTCCGACAAGATGACTCCCGATCGGTTTCAGATGGGGCGGGTCAGCGCGGGCGCAGCGCGACGATCGCGAGCACCGCGGGAGCCGCGGTCAGCAGGGTGAAGGTCACCGGCGAGATGTGGTGTTCGGCCGGTTTGCGGGCCGGCGCGTGGTACGCGGGGCGGGCCACCACCTTCGGCGGCGGTGTCACCACAGGGGCGGGTGGGGGCGGTGCGGGCACGGTGACCGCGCGGGGCGGTGGGGGCGCCGGTTTCGGCGGTGGTGGTGGGGGCAGGACGGGCTTGGGTACGGGTGGGGGCGCCGGCTTGGGCGGCGGAGGCGCTGGTGTGGGCTTCGGGGGCGGGGCGGGCGTGGGCTTGGGCGGTGGTGGTGGAGGGGGCGGCGGCGTGGGCGGCGGTGGCGGTGGTGGTGGAGGGGGCGGCGGTGGCTTCGGCGGGCACGGTGGCGGAGGCGGTGGCGGCGGGCAGGGGGGACCGCCGTGACGGCCCCCGCCGTGGTCCCCGCCACGGTCCCTTCCGTGGCCGGAGCCGGGGTCGTCGCCGTGATGTCCGCCACCCGGGCCGCCTCCGCGGCCGCTGCCGCCGGCCACCGCGACCACCGCGATGGCGGTCGCGCCGTCCCCGGAGCAGGTGGTCGCGTAGGCGCAGCTATCAGCCACGGCCGGCGTGGCGGCCAAGGCCGCCCACAGCAGGACCGGGACCGCCAGCAGGCGCTGGGCACAGGCTCTGTTCACCCGGGGAGCATGGGCCCGCGCGCGCCCGCGCACGCGAGGCTCGGTCCCCGGTTCGCCTGAACGGGTGGAGCCGCGACCCGAGAGGTTTGAGCCAGTTGCAGGCCGGTCCTGGGGCGATCCCGATCACGCACCGGTCAATTCCCAAAAGGGATTTGTCGGTACCGGTCATTCACCCCGCGGCGCACGCCGGGCGCCTTTGGTGTGTGACGAAGAACGGATCGCCAATTTCCGCTTTTGCTCGCCCTGTTGGGCAATGATCAGTACATTCGGCTCGGACAGGAGTCCGACCTCGGACGGACCACCGTAGGAACAACGCTTGGAGACCCCGATGGAGCGCCCGGCCTGGGCCCCGCCAGGCATCGACATATCGGTGCCGAGCGTGTCCCGCATCTACGATTACTACCTGGGCGGCTCCCACAATTTCGAGGTCGACCGCCAGGCGGCCCGCCGCGCCATGGAATTCATGCCGGGACTGCCCAAGATCATGCAGGCGAACCGGGCATTCATGCGCCGCGCCGTCCGGCACGCCGTCGCCGAGGGCGTCACGCAGTTCCTCGACATCGGCTCCGGCATCCCCACCTTCGGCAATGTCCACGAGGTGGCCCAGGCCGCCAGCCCCGAGGCCCGCGTGGTCTACGTCGACCACGACCCGGTGGCCGTCGTGCACAGCCGCGCCGTCCTCGGCGACGACGACCGCACCGGCATCGTCGCCGCCGACCTGCGCAAGCCGAAGGAGATCCTGGCCGCCCCCGAGGTCGGCCGGCTGATCGACCTCGACCGCCCGGTGGCCCTGCTGCTCGTCGCCGTCCTGCACTTCCTGGAGGACGCGGACGACCCGTACGCCGCCGTCGCCGCACTGCGCGACGCGCTGGCCCCCGGCAGCCTGCTGATCCTCACCCACGCCTCGTACGAGGGGATCCCGCTCACGGAGGCGGACGCGGGCGGCATCGTCGACGTCTACCGGGACATCCGCAACCCGCTCGTCATGCGCACCGGCGAGCAGATCGGCCGGTTCTTCGACGGCTTCGAGCTCCTGGAGCCCGGGCTGGTCTCCATGCCCGACTGGCGGCCGGACGGACCCGGCGGCGAGGCGGAGGACGAGACACCGGAAGACCCCTATGCCTTTTCGGGCTTCGGCGGAGTGGGACGCAAGGCGTGAGACTTCCGGCACAGACCGCGGGCGCACCGGACGCTGTCGCGGCGCCCGCCGCCACACCGGCCGCAATGGCGGCCGCGGCACCGGCCGCCGGTGCCTCCGCGACGCCGCACGGCGGCATCGAGGACCGGATCGCCCGCTTCGCCACCATCTGGGGCCGGGCGATCTTCCCGGTCACGGCGACCTCGCTGACCCGCCCCGAGTTCGAGCGGCACCTGGTGCCGCTCACCCGGACGCTCACCGAGGCCCTGCACGCCCGGCCCTTCGACGCCGCCGTCGCCCACCGCGTCGGGGCGGAACTCGTCGCCGTGCACTGCACCGACCCCGAGGCCCTGGCCGGCACCCTCGGCGTGATCGAGTCGTACCTGGTGCTCTACTGCGGACCGGACGGACTCGAAGGCTCCGGCGTGGAGGCCACCGCGGAGTACCACGCGCGCTGCGCCCGGCTCCAGCACGCCATGGCGGCGGGATACGCCCGGGCCCTGCGCGAGCGCACCCTCCGGGAGCAGGAGGCCATCGCCCGCTCCGCGCTGACCGCCCGCACCGATGCCCAGCAGGCCCTGCACGCGAGCGAGGAGCGCTTCCGGGCCGTCTTCGAGGGCGCGGCCGTCGGCATCGGCATCGCCGACCTCGACGGGAACGTGCTGGAGGTCAACGACACGCTCCTGCAGATGTTCGGCGGCCTGGAGGGCCACGTCCGCAGCCGCAACGTCAGCGAGTGGGGCCACCCCGACGACACCCCGCACGTCTGGCGGATGTACGGGGAACTGGTGCGCGGCGAGCGCGAGAGCTACCGCGTGGAGAAGCCGTACTACCGGCACGACGGCACCGTCCTGTGGACCAACCTCACGGTGTCGCTGCTGCGCGACGCCGACGGGAAGCCGCAGTACCAGCTGGCGCTGATGGAGGACACCACCGAACGCCGGCTGCTGAACCTGCGCCTGCGCTACGAGGCCACCCACGACGCGCTCACCGGACTGCCCAACCGGACGCTGTTCTTCGAGCGGCTTGAGAAGGCCCTCAGCGGCGCCGGCGGCAGTCGCTACGGCCTGTGCTACCTGGACCTCGACGGCTTCAAGACGGTCAACGACAGCCTCGGGCACTCGGCGGGAGACCGGTTGCTGGTGGAGGTCGCCGACCGGCTGCAGAGCTGCGCGACCGGCCCCGGCGAGGTCGTCGCCCGGCTCGGCGGCGACGAGTTCGTCGCCCTGACCACCGGCCCCGACACCGAGCAGAAGGTGACCGACCTCGCCGTCCGCATCCTCTCCGCCCTGTCCACGCCGATCCGCCTGGAGGGCCGGGAGCTGACGGTCCGCGGCAGCATCGGGATCGTCGAGGGCCCGGCCAAGGAACGCACCCCGGCGGAGGTGCTGCGCAGCGCCGACATCACGATGTACCGGGCCAAGGCGGCCGGCGGCAACCGCTTCGAATTCGCCGACGCCGAGGCCGACGCCCGCGCGATCACCCGCCACGGCCTGACCAACGCCCTGCCGGCGGCGCTGGAACGCGGCGAGTTCTTCATCGAGTACCAGCCGCTGGTCCACATGCGCGACGGCAGCGTGCGCGGGGCCGAGGCCCTGGTGCGCTGGTCGCACCCGCAGTACGGGGTGCTCGGGCCGGACCGCTTCATCCCGCTCGCCGAACGCACCGGGCTGATCGTGCCGCTCGGCCGCTGGGTGCTGGAGGAGTCCGTCCGCCAGGCCCGGATCTGGCAGTGCCAGAACGGCGGCTCGGCCCTGCGGGTCAACGTCAACCTCTCGCCGACCCAGCTGCACCACCCGGGCCTCGTCGCCGACACCGTCGCGGTGCTGGAGAAGTCCGGCCTCGCCCCGGGCGCCCTGTGCCTGGAGGTCACCGAATCGGCCCTGATAGGAGCCGACGACGAACTCCTGGAGCCGCTGCGCCGGCTCGCCGCCCTGGGCGTGGACATCGCCCTCGACGACTTCGGCACCGGCTACTCGAACCTCGCCAATCTGCGCCGCCTGCCGGTCAGCGTCCTCAAGCTCGACCGCTCCTTCACCCAGGGGATGCAGCAGCAGCCCGCCAACCCTGTCGACGTCAAGATCGTGGAGGGGATCGTCGCCCTCGCCCACAGCCTCGACCTCGCCGTCACGGTCGAGGGCGTGGAGACCGGAGCCCAGGCCGCCCAGCTGCGCGCCCTCGGCTGCGACACCGCCCAGGGCTGGTACTATGCCCGCCCCGGCGCCCCCGACCGCATCCATGCCCTCTCCCTCTCGGACGCGGTGCCCACACCTTCCTGACGTCTCCTCCACGGACCTCCGGAAGGTCCGGGTGGTCCCGGAGCCCGGCCCCGGATTCCCGGCGCGGTCGTCCGGGCCAACGGCCGCGGGTCCGCACCTGGGGTCGGGAGTCCAGGCCCGGGGCCGCCCCGGGCCGCCTCAGGCTCCGGCGGGCGGCTCGCTCCTGCTCAGGCCGACCTCCGTCCCGCGGCCGGGGGTCCGGACGGCCTGCAGGACCCGCTGGTACCGCTCCGCCGTGTCGGCCAGGACGTCGGCGGCCACCGGCAGCCGCTCCGCCTCGTACGCGTCGAGGACCTCTTCACCGCCGGCGTTGGTGAGCGCGGCGGCCAGTGTCCGTCCGAGGGCGGCCGCGTCCTGGATGCCGGTGTTCATGCCCAGCCCGCCGGCTATGGGCTGCACGTGCGCGGCATCCCCGGCGAGGAAGGCCCGGCCCTCCCGCATCCGCGTGGCCATCCGGACGTTGACCCGCCAGAAGGAGAGCCAGGTGGGATCCGCGAGCCGGATCCCCGGCATGCCGGCGTGCCGGTCGAAGATCCGCTGGAAGCTCTCCAGCGAGGGCGGCAGCATTTCACCGTGCTCGTCCCGCTCCGGCGAGGCCTGCAGCTGGAAGCTGTCCGTCCCCGGCATGGGGCAGAGCAGTATTCCGGTGCCGTCCGAGCCGAACCACTGGTGCCAGACGTCCCGGCTGAGTCCGGGTGCGCGGACGTCCCCGATGACCATCGCGGGCTCCTCCTGACCGCTCCCCTCGAAGGGGATGCCGAGCAGCTTGCGGGTGGTGCTGTGCCCGCCGTCGCACCCGGCGAGATGGCGGGCCCCGATCACGGTGCCGTCGGCCAGCTCCGCGCGCACCCCGGACTCGTCCTGGGCGATTCCGGCGAGCTCCGATCCGTACTCGACCCGCACTCCCAGCCCGGCGAGCCGGTCACGCAGGGCCGCTTCGATCTGCCACTGCCCGATCAGCAGGCCTGCGGTGGTGGGGGTGTCGTTGATGTGTTCCCCGTCGAAGTACTTGCGCAGGACCACACTTCTGCTGCCGATGGCGGCCAGGGTGTCGAGCACGCCGAGCTCCCGGAAGACGTCGAGGCTGCCCGGCAGCAGCCCCTTGCCCCGGGCCTCGCGGTGCGGTGCGGTGCGCCGGTCGATGACGCGCACGGCGAATCCGCGCAGTGCGAGGTCGCAGGCGAGCGTCAGTCCGGTGGGACCGGATCCGGCGATCAGTACGTCGGCCATGGGATGTCCTCTCCTCGTCGATGTCTCAAGGAAAGCGGCTCCCGACAGAAAAAGCAACCCAGTTACAAAATTAACTCGGTCACGGATCTGTGTTATGCTCTGCGCATGGAGAACACGACGGGTCTGCGCGAGAACAAGAAGCTCCGTACGCGTCACCGACTGGCGGCGACGGCGCTGGAGCTCTTCCTGGAACGGGGCTTCGACGCCGTGTCGGTGGCGGACGTCGCCGCGGCGGCCGAGGTCTCCAAGCCCACGCTCTTCCGGTACTTCCCGAGCAAGGAGGACCTGCTGCTCGACCGGTTCGCCGACCATCAGGACGAGGTGGCGCGAATCGTGCGCGAGCGCCCCCCGGACCGCACGCCGGTGGGCGCGGTGCACGAGCACTTCCTGGCGGCCCTGGCTGAGCGGGATCCGATCACCGGGCTGTGCGACCACCCGAACGTGATGGCCTTCCAGCAGTTGATCTACAGCACCGCCAGCCTGCAGAGCCGGCTGGGCCGCTACACCGACCGCGAGGTGGAGCTGCTCGCGGCCGGGTTGGAGGTCGAGGCGGTGTCCCCGCTCGCCGCCCGCCTGGCGGCGATGCATCTGGTGGCGGTCCGCCACGAGTTGGGCCGGGTGAACTGGCGGCGGATCGAGGCAGGGCAGAGCGCCGACGAGGCCCACCCGGCCGCCGTGGCCGATGCCGATCAGGCCTTCGGGATGCTCGCCGAAGGGCTCGACAAGGCTTTGCCCATACCCCGGACATAGCTCGGCCGTGGTCCGGCCATGCTCTGGTCGAACCCCGGCCGTGGCCCCGGCCCCCGCGCGGTCAGCCCACCAGCATCCGCTTCAGCTCGCGGGCCGCACGCGGGGGAGCCACGTCGGTGCGGTGGGCCAGGGCGACCGTGCGGCGCAGCGGGGACCCGGCCAGCGGGGTCGCCCGCAGCCCGGGGCCGGCGCGGTCCACCACCATCGCCGGGACCACCGCGATGCCGAGCCCCGCCCGTACGAAGCCCAGGACCGCGTCCATCTCGCCGCCCTCCACGGTGAAGACCGGCTCGAAGCCCTCCGCGCGGCAGGCCGTCACCGTCAGCTCCCGCAGGTCGTAGCCGTGCCGGAACATCACCATCGGCTCGTCGCGCAGGGCCCGGATGGTCAGCTCGCCGCCCCCGCCCGGAGCCGGCCGCTCCGTCGACGAGACCACCACCAGGTCCTCCGTCAGCAGTTCCACCGTGGTCAGGGCCGGAGCCGAGGGCGGCAGCGGCAGCGCGATCAGCGCGAGGTCCAGGGCCCCGCGCGCGAGTTCCCGTACGAGGTCCAGCGAGCCGCTCTCCTCGATCAGCAGCTCGATCCCCGGATGCGCGGCGTGGAAGGCGCGCAGCACGTCCGGCAGCAGGCCCGTGCACACGCTCGGGGTGGCACCCAGCCGGACCCGCCCGCGCCGCAGCTGCGCCAGTTCCTGTACCTCCAGCCGCGCGGTGTCCGCGTCCGCCAGGATCCGCCGGGCCAGCGGCAGCAGCGTCTCGCCCGCGTCGGTGAGCGCGATGTTGCCCCGCGCCCGGCTGAAGAGCTCGGCCCCCAGTTCCCGTTCGAGCGCCTTGATCTGCTGGGAGAGCGAGGGCTGGGCCACGTGCACCCGTTCCGCGGCCCGGGTGAAGTGCCGGGTCTCGGCGACTGCCACGAAGTAGAGGAGCTGCTGGAACTGCATCAGCCCAGCGTAACCCGTCTCATAGCCAATCCCTATCGAATTGAGCTCCTTCATGTCTTGGACCTTTCGGGACTTCGGTCCCTACCGTCGAGGCATGGCTCTGGCAACGCGGACGGGTCGACGGCCGTCCACCACGCGCACACTCTGGGACTCCTCCGTCGGCAAGAAGTCCGTGATGGCCGTCTCCGGCCTGATCATGCTCGGCTACCTCGTCGTGCACATGCTCGGCAACCTCAAGATCTTCTTCGGCGCGGACGAGTTCAACGGCTACGCCCACTGGCTGCGCACCCTCGGCTCGCCCTTCCTCCACCACGAGTGGGCCCTGTGGATCGTCCGCGTGGCGCTCCTCGCCGCGGTCGTCGCGCACGCCGTGTCCGCGTACCAGCTCAGCCGCCGCGACATCAAGGCCCGCCCGGTGAAGTACGCCCACAAGCGCCGCCGCACGAGCTACGCCACCCGCACCATGCGCTGGGGCGGCATCATCCTCGGCCTCTTCATCGTCTGGCACCTGCTCGACCTCACCACGCTCACCGTCAACGAGCGCGCCTGGGCGGGCCACCCGTACGAGAACGTCCTCGCGACCTTCTCCACCTGGTACGGGAACACCATCTACATCGTGGCCATGGCCGCCGTCGGCCTGCACGTCCGGCACGGATTCTGGAGCGCCGCCCAGACCCTCGGCGCCGGCAACGCCCGGCGCGACCGGACGCTGAAGTCCCTGGCCAACGCCCTGGCCCTCGTCCTCTTCGCGGGCTTCGTCTCCGTGCCCGTCGCCGTCATGACCGGAGTGGTGAGCTGACCATGAGCAACGACTACGCCCACTACACCGAAGGCGAGCCCGTCGCCGACACCAAGGCCCCCGAAGGCCCGATCGCCGACCGCTGGGACCGCCGCCGTTTCGAGGCCAAACTGGTCAACCCGGCCAACCGCCGAAAGCACACCGTCATCGTCGTCGGCACGGGCCTCGCGGGTGGAGCGGCCGGCGCCACCCTCGCCGAACAGGGCTACCACGTCGTCCAGTTCTGCTTCTCCGACTCCCCGCGCCGGGCCCACTCCATCGCCGCCCAAGGCGGCATCAACGCCGCCAAGAACTACCGCAACGACGGCGACTCCGTGCACCGCCTCTTCTACGACACCGTCAAGGGCGGCGACTTCCGCGCCCGCGAGTCCAACGTGCACCGCCTCGCCCAGATCTCCGTCGAGATCATCGACCAGTGCGTGGCCCAGGGCGTCCCCTTCGCCCGCGAGTACGGCGGCCTCCTCGACACCCGCTCCTTCGGCGGCGTCCAGGTGTCCCGCACCTTCTACGCCCGCGGCCAGACGGGCCAGCAGCTCCTCCTCGGCGCCTACCAGGCCCTCTCCCGGCAGATCGCCGCGGGCAACGTCGAGATGCACGCCCGCACCGAGATGCTCGATCTGATCGTCGTCGACGGCGTGGCCCGCGGCATCGTGGCCCGCGACCTGATCACCGGCGAGATCTCCACCCACTACGCGGACGCGGTGGTCCTGGCCAGCGGCGGCTACGGCAACGTCTTCTACCTCTCCACCAACGCCATGAACTCCAACGCGACCGCCGTCTGGCGGGCGCACCGGCGCGGCGCGTACTTCGCCAACCCCTGCTTCACCCAGATCCACCCCACCTGCATCCCGCGCACCGGCGACCACCAGTCCAAGCTCACGCTGATGAGCGAGTCCCTGCGCAACGACGGCCGCATCTGGGTCCCGCAGGCCAAGGGCGACACCCGCCCCGCCGCCGAGATCCCCGAAGCGGAGCGCGACTACTACCTGGAGCGGATCTACCCCTCCTTCGGCAACCTCGTGCCCCGCGACATCGCCTCCCGAGCCGCCAAGAACGTCTGCGACGAGGGGCGCGGCGTCGGCCCCGGCGGCCAGGGCGTCTACCTCGACTTCGCCGACGCCATCCGCCGCATGGGCCGCGACAAGGTCGCCGAGAAGTACGGCAACCTCTTCGAGATGTACGAGCGGATCACCGCGGAGAACCCGTACGAGGTCCCCATGCGGATCTACCCCGCCGTGCACTACACGATGGGCGGACTGTGGGTCGACTACGACCTCCAGACCACCGTCCCCGGCCTGTTCGCGATCGGCGAGGCCAACTTCTCCGACCACGGCGCCAACCGCCTCGGCGCCTCCGCACTGATGCAGGGCCTCGGCGACGGCTACTTCGTGCTCCCCTCCACCATCAACGACTACCTGGCCCGCCACCCGCACCAGGACGCCGTCGACGACACCCACCCCGAGGCCGCCGCGGCCGTACGGGAGGTCCGCGACTGCCTCGCCAAGCTGCTCGCCGTGGACGGCGACCGCACCCCGGACTCCTTCCACCGCGAGATCGGCGAGCTCATGTGGGAGTACTGCGGCATGTCCCGCACCGAGGAAGGGCTGCGCAAGGCCCTCGCCCGGCTCCCGGAGATCCGCGAGGAGTTCTGGCAGCGCGTCAAGGTCCCCGGCAACGGCGAGGAGTTCAACCAGTCGCTGGAGAAGGCCAACCGCATCGTCGACTACCTGGAACTCGCCGAGCTGATGTGCCTCGACGCCCTCCACCGCGCCGAATCCTGCGGAGGCCACTTCCGCGAGGAGTCCCAGACCCCGGACGGCGAGGCCGCCCGCCGCGACGAGGAGTTCGGCTACGCCGCCGCCTGGGAGTACCAGGGCACCGGCGCCGCCCCCGTCCTGCACAAGGAAGACCTCGTCTTCGAGTACGTCCACCCCACCCAGCGGAGCTACGCATGAAGCTCACCCTGCGCGTCTGGCGCCAGCGCGGCGCCGACGCCCCCGGCCACATGGCCTCGTACGAGGTCGACGGGATCTCCGAGGACATGTCCTTCCTGGAGATGCTCGACACCCTCAACGAGGACCTCATCCTGCGCGGTGAGGACCCGGTCGCCTTCGACCACGACTGCCGCGAGGGCATCTGCGGCGCGTGCAGCCTCGTCATCAACGGCGACGCCCACGGCCCCGAGCGCACCACCACCTGCCAACTGCACATGCGGTCCTTCACCGACGGCGACACCATCGACGTCGAGCCCTGGCGGGCCGCGGCCTTCCCGGTGGTCAAGGACCTCGTCGTCGACCGCGGCGCGTTCGACCGCATCATCCAGGCCGGCGGCTACATCACCGCCCCCACCGGCGCCGCCCCCGAGGCGCACGCCACCGCCGTGCCCAAGCCCGACGCCGACTTCGCCTTCGAGCACGCCGAGTGCATCGGCTGCGGCGCGTGCGTGGCGGCCTGCCCCAACGGCTCCGCGATGCTCTTCACCTCCGCCAAGGTGAACCACCTGAACGTGCTCCCGCAGGGCTCGCCGGAGCGGGAGACCCGGGTGCTGGACATGGTGGCCCGGATGGACGAGGAGGGCTTCGGCGGCTGCACCCTGACCGGGGAATGCGCCACGGCCTGCCCGAAGGGCATCCCGCTGCCGTCGATCGCCGCGATGAACAAGGAGTGGCTGCGGGCGGTGCGCAAGGGCCCCCGCTGACCGTTGCCCGCACCGCCCCGTCCCCTCACGCGGCGCAGGGCCTGGCCCCGCGGCCGCGTCACCAGCCCCCGTACGGGCGCTCCCGCCCGGGTGCCGTCGGACCGGGTCCCCGTCCCGGCCCGATCGGCCGCCCGGTCTGCCGGCCGGGCGCCCGTACGGGCCGTACGCGGCGTTCGGCCCCGCGGCCCGGCGGGAGCGCCGGGCCCGCGTCGTCCGGCCCTGCGCCGATCGGCTGACCGGCGCGGCCCACCCCGCGCCGCGCCCCGGCGGCACCCGGGCCATGGGGGACAGTGGCCCCATGCCAGAAGCCCCCGCCGGGTCCGGACCGCGTCGCCGAGCCGTACTGGCCGCCGCCCTCGCCCCGCTGACCGCGGCCGGCTGCTCCGGCGGGGAAGACATCCGCACCCCCGCCCCCGGCCCCCAGGCCGGACCCAAGGACGCCCTGATCATGGTGATCCGGCACGCGGAGAAGCCGTACGCCGGTGACTCCGGCTGGGACGAGGAGGGCGAGGACGACCCCGGCTCGCTGGCCGGCCGCGGCTGGCGCCGGGCCGAACAGCTCCCGCGCCTGTTCCCGCCGGCCAAGGGCTCCTCGCTGCCCCGCCCCGCCGCGGTCTTCGCGGCCGGCGGCAAGGACCGCGCCCCCGCGCGGTGCAGGCAGACCGTGGCGGCGCTGGCCACCGCGTTGCGCACCCCCGTCCGCGGCGAGTTCGCCGTCGGCGCCGAACTTGCCCTCGTCCGGGCCGTGTTGGCCGCGACCATGCCCGTACTCGTCTGCTGGGAACACAACGGCGTCCCGCGCCTGATCCGGGCCCTCGGCGCCCACCAGGTCCCCGGCATCCCCGCGACCTGGCCCGACCGGTACGACCTCGTCTGGATGTTCACCCGCCGCCGGGGCCAGTGGAGCTTCCGCGAACTGCCGCAGCACCTACTGCCGGGGGACGCGTAGGTGTTGGGGCCCCGGTAGTCCGCATGGGACCTCCGTGGGCGGCATCCGCCTTACGGGCAGCCGGTGTTGGGGTAGCGGCGGCGCCCGCGGGCAGCATCACGGGTGTGCGCCGAACCCCTGCCGCCCTGGCCGTCCTCGCCGTCACCCTCACCACCGCCGCCTTCTGCCTGCTCGTCGCGCCCGGACCGACCGCGGCCGCGGCCCCCGCCCCGGCCACCGAGACCCACACGGCCCACACGGCCCACACGGCCCACGCTGCCTCCGCTGCCGCCGGCACGGTCCGGCTGACCAGCTACAACATCTGCGGCAACATGTGCTCCGGCCCCCCGTACGACGCGGACCGCCGGATCGCGGAAGTGGCCGCCGAGGCCGACCCCGGGGGCTGGGGTGCCGACCAGCTCTTCCTCCAGGAGGTGTGCGAGCACCAGTACCGCGCGCTCCTCGACCGCCTCGGCCCGCTCGGCTACGGCGGTCTCCATTCCGCCACTCTGCCGGCCGGGAACGCCGCCATCTGCGAGGGCCACGCGTACGGGAACGCCGTCCTCGTCCGCGGCCCGGTCTCGGACACGGCCGACCTCGACCTGACGGTGGGCGGCGAACGCGAACCGATCACCGTGCCCTGCGCCCTGGCCTCCCTGGCGGACCGGCCCACCTGGTCCTGCTCGGTCCACCTCTACTGGGACGACGGCACCCTCGCCGTGCCCGAGGCCGACCGGCTGGCCGAGCAGGCCCGCCGGTGGCTGGAGGACGGATTCGCCGTCGTCCTCGGCGGGGACTTCAACCACTCCCCGCGCACCGCCACGCTGTCCCGCTTCTATCTGCCGGAACGCGGGGACGGTGCCCACGGGGACTTCACCGAGGCCGACGAGAGCGACCCGGAGTTCTTCGACCCCGCCGTCTGCCCGCCCGCCACCACCTCCGCGTGCCGTTCGGGCGAGACGACCTTCGGGGCGAAGAAGCTCGACTACCTCTTCTTCAGCGCCCCGCACTTCCGGGCCGCGAGCGCCGACGCCCTGCCCCTCGACACGGCGGTCTCGGACCACAACAGGCTGCGCGTCTCGGCCACCGCCGACTGACCGGCGCTCCTACCCGCCGAGCGCCCGCGCCAGGTACGCCGCCGTGCGGCCCCCGCCCGCCGCCACCTGCGCCGGGGTGCCCTCCGCGACGACCCGGCCGCCCGCCGTGCCGCCGCCCGGACCCATGTCGATCACCCAGTCCGCGCCCGCCACCACCTCCATGTCGTGCTCCACGACCACCACCGAGTGCCCGGCGTCCACCAGCCCGTGCAACTGCCGCAGCAGCACCCGTACATCGGCCGGATGCAGCCCCGTCGTCGGTTCGTCCAACAGGTACAGCGTGTGGTCCCGGCGCAGCCGCTGCAGCTCCGTGGCCAGCTTGATCCGCTGTGCCTCGCCGCCCGACAGCTCGGTGGCCGGCTGCCCCAGCCGCAGGTAGCCCAGCCCGATCTCCTCCAGCGCGCGCAGACTCCGCGCCGTCGCCGGTACCTCCGCGAAGAACCCGGCCGCGGACTCCACCGTCAACGCGAGCACCTCCGCGATGTTCAGGCCCGCGTAGCGGACCTCCAGGGTCTCGGCGTTGTACCGCGCGCCGGCGCACTCGGGGCACGGGGCGTACGTACTCGGCAGGAACAGCAGCTCCACCGAGACGAAGCCCTCGCCCTGGCAGGTCTCGCACCGGCCGCCCGCCACGTTGAAGGAGAACCGGCCCGCCTTCCAGCCGCGGGCCTTCGCTACCGGCGCCGCCGTGAACAGCCGCCGCACGACGTCGAACAGGCCCGTGTACGTGGCCAGGTTGGACCGCGGGGTCCGGCCGATCGGCTTCTGGTCCACCTCCACGAGCCGCCGTACGGGAAAGTCCGGCTCCGCGAGCCGCTCTTCGACTTCCCGGGCCAGCGCCTGCCCCACCAGCGTGGACTTCCCCGAACCCGACACTCCCGTCACGGCCGTGAACACCCCCAGCGGGAAGCGCGCGTCCAGGCCCCGCAGGTTGTGCCGGTCCACCCCGGTCAGGCGCACCGCGCCGGTCTCCGTACGCACCGGACGGGCCGCCCCGGCGGGCTCCCGCGCCGCGAACAGGTGCCGGGCCGTCGCCGACCCCGCCACACCCGCCAAGGCCGCCGGCGGCCCGCTGTGGAGGACCTGCCCGCCGCGCTCCCCGGCCAGCGGACCCACGTCCACCAGCCAGTCCGCGTGCCGCACCACGTCCAGCTGGTGCTCCACGACGAAGACGGTGTTCCCGGCCTCCTTCAGCCGGTCCAGTACGCCGAGCAGTGCCTCGGTGTCGGCCGGGTGCAGTCCCGCCGACGGCTCGTCCAGCACGTACACCACCCCGAACAGCCCCGACCGCAGCTGCGTCGCCAGCCGCAGCCGCTGCAGCTCGCCCGCGGAGAGGCTCGGCGCGCTCCGGTCCAGGCTCAGGTATCCCAGCCCCAGCTCCGTGATCGGCCCGATCCGGGAACGCAGGTCCTCGGCGAGCACCCGGGCGGCCTCCCCGTCCAGGGTGGCGGCGGCGAGTACGCCGTCCAGGCCGGTCAGCGGCATCGCGGCCAGCTCGGCGATGCCGTACCCCGCGAAGGTCACGGCCAGCGCCTCCGGGCGCAGCCGCCGCCCCTCGCACACCGGACACGGCGAATCGGCGAGGAATCGCTCGGCGCGCGCCCGCAGCGTGGTGCTCTTGCTGTCGGCGAAGGTCCGCATGACGTAGCGGCGGGCACTCATGTACGTCCCCTGGTAGGGCCGTTGGATCCGATCGGCCTCCCGCACCGGGTGCACGGTCACCACCGGCTGCTCCTCGGTGAACAGGATCCACTCGCGGTCCTTCGCGGGCAGCTCCCGCCACGGCCGGTCCACATCGTGGCCGAGCGTCTCCAGGATGTCCCGCAGGTTCTTGCCCTGCCAGGCGCCGGGCCAGGCGGCGATGGCACCCTGACGGATCGACAGCTCCTGGTCGGGAACGAGCAGTTCCTCGCTGGTGCGGTGGATCCGGCCGAGCCCCTGACATGAAGGGCAGGCGCCGGCCGCGGTGTTGGGTGAGAAGGCGTCGGAATCCATCCGCGGCGCTCCCGGGGGATAGGTCCCGGCCCGGGAGTACAGCATCCGCAGGGAGTTGGACAGCAGGGTCACCGTGCCGACGGAGGAGCGCGAGCCGGGGGAGGAGCGGCGCTGCTCCAGCGAGACGGCCGGCGGCAGCCCGGTGACGGAGTCCACCTTCGGGGCGCCGATCTGGTGGATGAGCCGGCGGGCGTAGGGGGCCACCGACTCGAAGTACCGGCGCTGGGCCTCGGCGTAGAGCGTGCCGAAGGCGAGCGAGCTCTTGCCGGACCCGGATACCCCGGTGAACACGGTCAGCGCGTCGCGCGGGATGTCCACGTCGACGCCGCGCAGATTGTGCTCCCGGGCGCCCCGGACCCGTACGAAGGGGTCGCGAGCGGCCTGGGGATCGGTGAACTGGTGCATTCGCCCCAGTTTAGAGCCTCGCCGGCCGGGCGGCGGCGTCAGCGCCGGCCGCCTGCCCCCCCACTCCGTCGCGCCATGCCAACTGCGCCGGGGCGGGGGCGACTCACGCCTGGGGGCGCCGGGCCGCCCTCATGAGGAGCATGGCGATGTCGTCGGTGCGGGGCGCGGTCCGCCGGGCGTGCCGAAGCAGGGTATCGGCCACCTCGTCCAGGTCTTCTCCTCCGGACTGGTCGAGGTGCCGGGCAAGGCCCAGGGTGTCCGCTTCGATGTCGGCCCCGGGTGTTTCGACCAGGCCGTCGGTGTAGAGGACCAGAAGCGCGCCCGGCGGGAAGGGGATCTCGCGCGTGGGGTACTCGGCGGACGGCTCGATGCCGAGCAGCAGCCCGGGCGGCACCGCCAGTACCTCGGTGGCTTCCCCCGGGTACCGCAGCAGGGGTGGCGGATGGCCGGCGCTGGCGAGGAGGGCCCGCCCGTGTGCGAGATCGATCCGGGCGATCAGGCAGCTGGTGAACAGGCCCGGGTCGAGGTCGGTCAGCAGCCGGTTGGTCCGGGCGAGGAGTTCCGAGGGCGGTGTGCCGGCGGTGCCGTGGGCGTGGACGGCGGTGCGGACCTGTCCCATCAGCGCGGCGGCGTTCACGTTGTGGCCCTGGACGTCGCCGATGGCGGCGAGGACCGTCGACGGGGTGGGTCGGATCAGGTCGTAGAAGTCGCCGCCGATGTCCATGCCGTGCCCGGCCGGCCGGTAGCGGGCGGCGACCTCCAGATCCGGGACGTCCGGCAGGGTGTGGGGGAGGAGTCCGGTCTGCAGGGTGTGGGCCAGGGCGTGCTTGGCGTCGTAGAGGCGGGCCCGGTCCAGCGCTTGGGCGATCAGCCCGGCCAGCGAGGTCAGCAGGGCCCGTTCGGCGGGCGGGAAGGGACGGGGCTGGTCGTACGAGAGGATCAGCGAGCCCACTGAGTGACCGGAGGCGGTCAGCGGCAGGAACGCCCACGCGTTGCGTCCCTCGGGACGGGGCGCGGCTGGGTGGGCGCGGCGGAACTCCTCGTAGCTGGAGAAGAAGACCGGGTCGCCGGTGGTGAGCACCTGCGCGTTGGTGACGCTCGACGTCAGCGGCGCGCCGTCGAACCCTCTGATGGACCCGCGCCGGTAGCCGCGGTGGCCGACGATCCGCAGCCGCCCTTCCTCCACCGCCATGAGGACCAGGCCTTGCGGGCCGAATGCCGGAACGATCTGATCGGCCAGCCGCTCCACCACGTCGCGAACGCCGACGGCCTCGGCCAGGGCGGCGGCCAGGTGGGTCAGGTGGTAAAGCCCCAGGGCCCCCACCGGCTCCTGGGCCGGGTGCGGAGACAGCGCCGTGGACGGGGAGGGGGCGAAGGCGGCGGGGTCGGCCGTCCCGGAGGCGACCGTCGTGGCGGGGAAGATGTGCAGGCTGATGCCGCGCGCGTCCGGATAGAGCCGGAAGAACAGGCGTACGTCGGGCGGGCGCACCGCGGTGAAGCCCGTGGGCCGGCGGGCCACCACGGCGGCCCGGTAGCGGTCCTCGACGACGGGATCGCGCAGCCACGGCAGCACCTCCCAGGGCCGCCTGCCCAGGAGCTGTGACGCTTCGGTGCCGACCAGGTCGGCACCTGCGGCGTTGATGAACGTGATCTGGCCGTCGAGGTCCAGTGCGCAGCAGCCCAGGGGCATCCGTTCGGTGAAGTCGAGGGCGGCCGCCGCCCGTGCCGGGTCCTCCTGGCGGCGCACCCGTGCGGGGACGAAGCGCGGTTCACCCTCGGGCGGCCACTCATCACCGGCCTCCACGCCGTCCGCCGCAGCCTGCCGCAGGCGCTGCCCCGCCCGGCCGGCGAAGGTCTTGAGCGCCTCCCGCTCCTGCTCGCTGAGCTGTGGCGGATGCCAGACCGGCCACAGCAGGACGAGGCCGCCCCGCACCTCGTCGTCGCCGTCGGCGAGCGGAGCCGCGGCGAGGAGGAACTCGTACGGGAGCACCAACCCGAGCCGCGGGTACCGGCGGGCGACCTCTTCCTGGCCGCCGCCCAGCCAGACGAGCCGTCGCTCGCGGACCGCGTCGGACACGGGGATGGCCTCGTCGAGGGAGATCCGCGCCCACGGGGCGGTGATGGGCGGGGGCGCCCCCGCCACGAGCCCGAGCCGCAGGACCCGCTCACCCAACCCCAGCAGGTACACCATGCCCACGGAGGCGCCCGTCTCCTCCACGAGGTCGGCCAAGGGCCCGTCCAGCCGCCCCAGACCATGGCCTGGCGTCCAGTCCGTCCGGTCTGTCCTGCCCGTGTGCCGCACGGTCGCTCACCCGTCCCTGGGATGAATATCGCCCATAAGAGGACGATAGTCCCGGGGCTCCGCAGCGGCAGGCACTCGGGCGGTCCGCGTCCCGTCCGGCGCCCCGGCGCCCCGGTGCAGACAGCGCCGGGCCGGTGGTGGCCGCGATGGACGCCACCTCCTCGAAGCGCTCCGCGAGCGGCGGGACACGCGACAGGACCCGGCCGGGTGTGACGACGGCCCCGGCCGGGTCCTGCGTGCGTGGGGTGTGACGGCGTGGACGGTCAGAGTTCTTCGTCGCGGACCTCGTCCTCGCGGCGTTCGCGGCTCGTCTCGTCCTCGCGGCGCCGCTTGAGCTCTTCCGGGCTCTTGCCCCGGGCACCCTCCCGGCCGGTACCGGGGTGGACTGGGTCCTGTCCCGGGCGGCGCGGGTGCTCCGGCTCGCTGCCCTTGCCCGGCTCCTGGCGCTTGTCCTGCGTACCGTCCATGACGGCGACTCCTCTATGACGCGTCGGGTCTGCGGATTCCTCCCGGCAAAGCTGACACGGTTAGTGACATATCGCATCATTTACGTCACCGGGTGTGGCGGGCGGGTGATGCCGGGGCGGGGGTGCCCGGGTCGGGATGCGGACGAGGGGTACGGCACCGACGATGGGCGGCGTACCCATCCGCTGACGCCGTCAGGAGCCCGCCTCATGCTGGAGCACACGCTGCACGACGACCGCACCGACGTCACCTTCATCCTCCCCGGGGACATCCCGCCGGGTCCGGTCAGCGTGGTCGGTGACTTCAACGACTGGCAGCCCGGCGTCCACACCCTCAAGGCGCGCAAGGACGGCAAGCGGGCGGTCACGGTCGCGCTGCCCATGGAGAGCGTCCACTCGTTCCGCTACCTGGCCGCGGGCGACTACTGGTTCAACGACGAGAGCGCCGTCGACCAGGACGGCCCCAACAGCCGCCTCCACACCTGATCCGCGGGGGCGGCGCGGCCCGGCCCCCCGGCCGCCCGGCCGCCCCGGCCTCCTCAGGGGTATTTCGTCATCCGGCGCCGGAGCCTGTCGTAGAGGGGTTCGCTCCGCAGCCGGTCCGCGGTCACGGCCGCGCCGAAACACGCGATCAGCAGCGGGGCCAGCAGCGCGGTGGAACCCGTCATCTCCACGACGAGGACGACGCCTGTGAGCGGTGCCCGTATGACCCCTGTGAACAGTGCGGCCATCCCCACCACCGCGAACGAGGCCGGGCCCGCCGCCTGGACCGGCAGGAGTGGGGAGGCGAGCGCGTGGACGAGGGCTCCCCACAGGGCCCCCAGGGCCAGCAGCGGGGCGAACAGTCCACCGGGGGTCGCGGCCGCGTAGCTGAGCGGGCCCGCCACGAACCGGACGGCGAGGTAGGCCACCAGCGCCGCCACCGTCATGCTGCCGCCCGCCACCAGTCGCCCGCTCAGCGGGTCTCCACCGCCGGCAAGGAGGGGATCGACAGCCATCAGGGCCCCGACCACGGCCCCGATGACAGCCGCCCGGACAGGGAGCGGTACCCGGGGCAGCCGGTCGCATGCCTCCAGCGTCCGTACGACGAGAGCGCTGTAGGCGGCGCCCAGCCCGCCGGCCGTCATGCCGAAGAGCAGGAAGACCGGCAGCATCCACACGGCTGGGGCGGCGAGGCCGGGCACCGGGAACTCGGGCCCCCAGCCCACGATGAGCCGGCAGCAGACCACCGCCGTGACGGTGCCGACGAGCGTCAGCAGCACCAGGCGGGGCCTGATGGTACGGGTCACTTCCTCGCAGACGAACAGCAGTCCGCCCAGCGGGGCGGTGAACGCGGCCGCCAGACCCGCCCCGCCGAGCGCTGTGTGCAGCAGGCGGGCGTCCTCGGCATCCAAGCGGGTGCGCTGACCGGCCAGGGCCCCGATCGCAGCCCCCATGTGGACGATGGGGCCCTCCCGCCCGAGGACCAGGCCCGAGCCGATCGCGATGAGACCGCCGATGAACTTCGCCGGCAGCAGCGGCAGCGGACGTCCCTCGGCCTCCTGGCGCCACACCGCCTCCACGTGCTGGATCCCGCTGCCCGCCGCGTGCGGGACCCGCTGGGCGATCAGGCACGCCACCGCCGCACCCACCGCGGTGAGGACGACCGGGACCAGCCAGCCCGCCGCACCGAGACCTGCGGCAGCCTCGACGACCGAACCGCGCAGCCTGTCGGCCTGCTCCAGGCACCACCGGAAACCGCCGCCGACCAGCCCGACCAGACAGCCGGCCACCCCCGCGACCACGAAGGCGGAGCCGCTCTTGCGGCCACCTGGCCGAGCACCGGGCATGGACTGCCTCCAGCGAGCCGCACGAGGACGTCCGCCGAGCCTGCACCCACCGCCCGGCCGTCATCACGAACCTCGCCGTGGCAGTGGCCCGGGTCACCTCGACCGGACGAACCCGTCGGCAGGCCGTGAGGCTTTGGTGCGGCCGTTTCTGTCCGTTCGGGCAACGCCAGGAGGAGAGTGGAGATACGGGCACCTGTGCATCGGCTTCGGCAGCGTGCCGGCCGGGGCCGAGGTCAGGGGTGCTGCCGTGAACGACCAGGACCGCGACGCACGTGGGCGGCTCATGCTGGGCGGCCTGCTGTCGGCGAGCCACCTGATGCCCCTGGAGCTCCTGTCGGCGAAGACGGCCGAACATGCGGCGGAGGTCGGCTTCACGCAGGTGCTGATCTACGTGGTGGACCTCCAGGGCGACGTCTTGCGCCTCCTGTCCGGCGAGGACATCGACACCGGCGCGGTGGTCGGTGAGGAGAGCGAGCTGAAGATCGAGGGAACCGTGGCGGGGCGCGCGTTCCAGTACGGGCAGATCCTTGCCGGCGCCGACCCGAAGGAGGGTGAGGGCTACTGGTGGGTGCCCCTGGTCGACGGCACCGATCGTCTGGGCGTCCTGCGGATCACCACCGCCCTCGACGACGCGCGAGCCCTGGAGGACATGAAGCTGCTGGCGGCGCTGGTTGCCTTGATCATCGACAGCAAGCGGCGCAGCAGTGACTTCCATGCCCGGCTCACGCGCACCCAGCGGCTGAACATCGCGGCGGAGATGCAGTGGCACCTGATGCCCCCGCCCGCGTACGCGGACGGGCGCGTGATGATCTCGGCGGCGATGGAGCCGGCCTACCGCATCAGTGGTGACGCCTACGACTACGCGACCGCCGGGCATGTCGTGCACCTGTCGCTCTTCGACGCGATGGGACACGACACCGCCGCCGGACTGACCGCCAACCTGGCCATGGGCGCCTGCCGCAACGCACGCCGTGGGGGCGCTGGGCTGGTGGAGACCAGCGAGAGGATCGAGGAGGTGTTGCTCGAGCAGTACGGACAGACCCGCTACGTCACCGGTGTCCTCGCCGAGCTCGACACCCGCACCGGGGCCCTGAGGTGGGTCAACCGGGGCCATCCCCCGCCGGTGATCATCCGTGGCGGCCGCTGGAGCACCCTGCTGGACTGCCCGCCCTGCCATCCCATGGGTACCGCCCTCGGTCTCCCCGCCCGTCTGTGCGGCCACCAGCTGGAGCCGGGTGACCGGATCGTGCTCTACACCGACGGCATCACCGAGGCCCGCCGAACCGGAGACGAGGAGTTCGGACTCGACCGGTTCATCGACTTCCTGATCCGCCACCACGCCGACGGCCTGCCCGTCCCCGAAACACTGCGCCGACTCATCCACGCCGTCCTCGAGCACCACGACGGCCGGCTCCAGGACGACGCCACCGTCCTGTTCTGCGAATGGCTCGGCCTCACCCCCCAGCCCACAGCGCGGGCCGCAGCCCTCGCCGGCGTGCCCCGGACGGCCACAGCCTCACCGGGCAGCGACGACAGGAGACCCGCTGGTGAACAGTGACCCGCACGCGCGACTGGTCCCATGCGACTGCTGTCCGTCACCGGCGCGGACGCCGTCCTCACCCTCCGTGCCGCCCCGCCCAGGCGATGGCCGATCACGCCGCCCCCCGCCCCCCGCCCCCTGACGATTCGCCGCTCTCGGTCACCGCCGAGGTCCCGGAACCGCTCGCACCGCCGCCCCCGGTGGGGCGACGACCCGGGGCCGCAGCACCCGCCCGAGCCGCACGCTCCGAGCTCGTCGGCACCCAGGTCAACGCCTGCGCATCCACCTGGCGCCCGCCGACTGGACCACCACCGACACCTCCTGCTCAAGCGGGCGCAGCTACTCCGCCGTCCCCGGCTTCCACCCCGACAGCCCTGCCATGGGGGTGACGTACGACGCGGTCCGGCGTATTCCGGGCATGGATGACACCCATGCAGAGCGTCATCCTGAACAACGGCGTCGAGATGCCGATCCTCGGCTTCGGCGTCTACCAGATCCCGCCGGAGCAGACCGAGCAGGCCGTCACGCAAGCCCTCGCCGCCGGCTACCGTCTGCTGGACACGGCTGCCGCCTACGGCAACGAGGCAGCCGTCGGCCGAGCGATCAAGAACAGCGGCCTCCCGCGCGAGGAGCTGTTCGTCACGACCAAGCTGTGGGTCCAGGACGCACCGGCCCAGGACAACGCCCGACGTGCCTTCGAGACGTCCCTGGAGAAGCTGGGCCTGGACCACCTCGACCTGTACCTGATGCATCAGCCCTACGGCGACGTCTACGGCCAGTGGCGCGCCATGGAAGCCGTCAACCGTGAGGGCCTGGCCCGGGCGATCGGTGTGGCCAACTTCTACCCCGACCGGCTGATCGACCTCATCGTCAACAACGAGACCGCCCCCGCCGTCAACCAGATCGAGACCCACCCGTTCTTCCAGCGCGCCGCATACCAGGCACTCATGCGCGAGCACGGGGTGCAGATCCAGTCCTGGGGCGGCTTCGCCGAGGGGAAGAACGGCCTGTTCACCCAGCCGCTGCTGAGCGGGATCGGCGCCGAGCACGGCAAGTCCGTCGCCCAGGTCGTCCTGCGCTGGCTGATCCAGCGCGACGTCGTCGCGATCCCCAAGTCCGTCCGTGCCGAGCGCATGGCGGAGAACATCGACATCTTCGACTTCGAACTCACCGACGAACAAATGGCCGCCGTCACCACCCTGGACACGGGAGCGTCGCAGTTCTTCGACCACCACGACCCGGAGGCCGTCTCCCGGCTCGCCAAGCACCGCGTCGACGCCTGACCTGCCCGCGCACCCGGCGCCGCCCCGCAGATGCCGGTGCCGAGCGGCTCCCCTGCCGGGTTCAAACGGGGGAGCCGGGGCAGGCGCCCAAGCGTGCAGCCCGTCGTCGACCGATACGGAGCAGCCCCGTGGCCTCCCTCATACAGCCCGGTCACACACCCCGGACTCCCTACACCAGGGCCGCCGACTACGTGGCAGCGGCCCTGATCTTCCTCCGCGACAACGTCCTGCTGAAGGAGCCCCTGCGGCCCCAGCACATCAAGCCGAGACTCCTCGGCCACTGGGGGACCTGTCCCGGCATCACCGCCGTCTACGCGGCCCTCAACACCCTGGTCCGCGAACGCGACGCCGACGTCCTGCTGGTCACCGGCCCCGGTCACGGCGCACCCGCCCTGCACGCCAACCTGTGGCTCGAAGGCGCCCACGAGGACCACGACCCCGCCCTGGCCAGGACCGCGGCCGGTCTGCGCGAGCTGGCACGCCGCTACTGCGCTCCCGACGGCTTCCCGAGCCACCTCTCCCCAGCCGTGCCCGGCACCCTCCACGAGGGAGGTGAACTCGGCTACGCCCTCGCCACCGCGTTCGGCGCCGCCCTGGACGCCCCCGACCGGATCGTCGCCTGCGTCGTCGGAGACGGTGAGGCGGAGACCGGTCCCACCGCCGGCGCCTGGCACTCGACCAAGTACCTGGACCCCGTGACCAGCGGAGCGGTCCTGCCGTTCCTCCACCTCAACGGCTTCAAGATCTCCTCGCCGACGGTCTTCGCGACGATGTCGGACGAGGAACTGACCTCCCTCTTCCGGGGCTACGGCTGGGACCCGCACATCGTGGACGTCTCCGATGACCCGGACGGCGACCCCCTCGCCGTCGCCGTCCTCGACGCACACCGCACGATCCGCGACCTCCAGCACCGGGCACGCGGCGGTGACCGGCCGGTTCGCCCCGCCTGGCCCATGATCGTGCTGCGCAGCCTCAAGGGCCGGGGCGCCCCCGCCGAGGTGGAGGGGAAGCCGATCGAGGGAACCTTCCACGCCCACCAGGTGCCCCTGCCCGACGTGCGCGAGGATCCGGAGCAGCTGCGGGCCCTGGACACCTGGCTGCGTTCCTACCGCCCGCACGAGCTGTTCGACGCGAACGGCCGACCCACGCCGGAGGTCCTCGCGGGCGTCCCGGAGGGGGACTCCCGCATCGGAGCCCAGCCGGCCGCGAACGGCGGAACCCTGCGCCGCCCGCTCGAACTGCCGCCGTTGGAACCGTACGCCGTCGACGTCTCCAAGGGCCCGGGCACCGCCACCGCGAGCCCGACGCGTGTCCTCGGCGACTGGCTGGCCGAACTCATGCGCAGCACGGCCGTACGCCGGGACTTCCGCATCGTCTCGCCGGACGAACTGGCCTCCAACAAGCTCGACGCCGTCCTCGCTGCCAGCGGGCGCGCGTACGTCTGGCCCGTCGAGGAGTACGAGGAGGACCTCACGCGGTCCGGCCGGGTGATGGAGATGCTGTCCGAGCACAACTGCCAGGGCTGGCTCCAGGGCTACCTGCTCACCGGTCGCCACGGCCTCTTCCCGACCTACGAGGCCTTCGCCGCCATCGTGGACAGCATGGCCAACCAGCACGCGAAGTGGCTGAAGACCTCCCGCGAAGTTCCCTGGCGCGCCCCGGTGAGCAGCCTCACCTACCTGCTGAGCAGCGAGGGCTGGCGCCAGGAGCACAACGGATACAGCCACCAGGGCCCGGGGTTCATCAACAACCTGCTGAACCGGAAGAGCACCGTCACCGGTGTCTATCTGCCGCCCGACGCCAACACCCTGCTGGTCACGATGGAACGGCTGCTGGACGAGACCGGGAAGATCAACGCCGTGGTCGCGGGGAAACACGACGCGGCCCAGTGGCTCGACCTCGCCGCCGCCCGCGCCCACTGCCGGGCGGGCGCGAGCGTCTGGCAGTGGGCCGGCACCCACGGCGGCGAGGACCCGGAGGTCGTACTCGCCTGCGCCGGAGGCATCCCCACCGTCGAGTCGCTGGCCGCCGCCGATCTGCTGCGGTGCGACCTGCCGGAGGCGAGGATCCGCTTCGTCAACGTCGTCGACCTCTGCGCGCTCGCCCCGCCGGACCGCCACCCCAACGGGATGCCGGACGAGGACTTCCGCTCGCTTTTCGGCGACACGACCCCGGTCGTCTTCGACTTCCACGGCTACCCCTCGGCAGTGCACCAACTGCTCCACGGGCGCCCCCACCCCGACCGCTTCCACGTCCGCGGATACGTCGAGGAGGGCACCACGACCACCCCCTACGACCTGCTCGCCCTCAACAGGACTTCCCGGCACGACCTCGCCGTCGCCGTCCTGGCGCACCTGGGGGCGCACTCCGGGAGGTCCCGGCAACTCGCCGAGGACTACGCGCGCCACCGCGACCACCTCCGGCGGGAACTGCGCCGCACGGGCACGGACCCGGCGGAGATCACCCAATGGAAGTGGACCGCATGAACGGCGGCGCGGGCGCGGCCGGGGCGACAGGCGCGACCGCCACGACCGGCACGACAGGCCCGGTCCTGGTCGTCGACGCGGGCTCCGCCAGCTTCCACCTCGCCGTGGTCGACGCGCACGAGCACGCCCTCGCCGTCCGCGACTTCGAGGAGCCGCCGGGCAGCGGCACCGCTGCCGCGATGGAGGAATTCCTCGCCGACAGCCCGCCGGTGGCCGCCTGTGGGCACCGCGTCGTCCACGGCGGCCCCGACCTCCGTGGCCCCGTCGTGGTGGACACCTCCGTACGCACCCGTCTGGAGGCGGTCGCCGCCCTCGCCCCGCTCCACATGCCGCCCGCCCTGGCCGCACTGGACGCCGCCCGCCGGGTACTGCCGGACCTCCCGCACGTGGCCTGCCCGGACACCGCCTTCCACAACGGCCTGCCGGAGTCCGCCCGTACCTACGCCCTTCCCCTGTCATGGACCCGCCGCCACGGCCTGCGCCGCTACGGCTTCCACGGTCTCTCCTACGCCTACGCCCTGCGGCGCACCGCCGAGTTGCTGGGCCGCCCGGAAACGGACCTCCAGGTGGTCCTGACCCATCTGGGCGGCGGCTGCTCCGCGTGCGCCGTCCGCGACGGCACGAGCGTCGACACCACCATGGGGATGACCCCGCTGGAGGGCCTCCCGATGAGCAGCCGCAGCGGCAGCGTCGACCCGGGCATGCTCCTGTGGCTGCAGACGCAGACGGGCGTCGGACCCCGGCGCCTGGGCCGGATCCTGGCCCGCGAGTCGGGCCTCCTCGGTGTCTCGGGCACCTCGGGGGACACCCGGGACCTCGTCCGGGCCCGCGCCGACGGTGACGGGGACGCTGCCCTCGCCCTGGACGTGTTCACCCTGGGCGTGCGCAGGGGAGTCGCGGGAGTCGCGGCCTCCCTCGACCGCATCGACGCGCTCGTCTTCACCGGCGAGATCGGCGAGGACCAGCCCGAAATACGGGAAGCCGTGGCGGCCGGGCTCGGGGTCCTGGGCCTCGCCGGCGGCCTCGACCCGGCCAATCCGCCGCAGCCGACCCTCATCAGCCCGCCCGGCGCCACCGTGCCCGTCCTCGTCGTCCCCACGGGGGAAATCGCCCAGATCGCCCGCGAAACCCTGACGTGCCTGGCCGGTTGCCCCACCCCGACAGCCGGCGGGTAACGGGCTTTGCCCACCACCCCATCGGGGGCCGTCACGGTCTGTCCGGCCCCTGGAGCCCGGTGATCCGGGCCAGGCGTGCGTACGAGTCCAGCAGCGCCGTTCGGTCGAACGTGGAGGTGGTGACCAGGAGTTCGTCCGCGCCGGTCAGGGCGGCGACCTCCGAGAGCTGCGCCGCCACCTGGTCCTCGGTGCCGTGGATGTGGCCGGTGAGGGCGCCCTCGTACACCTCCCGTTGCTTCGGGGGCATCTCCATGGCCTCGATCTCCTCCGCCGGGCGCAGCGGCGGGAAGCTGCCCCGGGTGCGGGAGTACGCGACGGACCAGGCCTCCGGGAGCAGGATGCGGCGAGCCTCCTCGGCCGTGGCGGCGACCGCCACCGTCCCGGAGACCACCACGTACGGCTCCGCGCCCGGGGCGGAGGGGCGGAACTCCTTGCGGTACGCCTCCACGATCTCGCTCACCCGGCCACGGGACCGCAGGTCGCCCACCACCAGCGGCAGCCCGGCCCGTGCGGCGATCCCGGCGCCCTCGCCGGTGGCCAGGACGTACGCCGGTATGCGCAGCCCTTCGGCGGGGCGGGCGTGCACCTCGGGATGCGCCTGCTGGGTGCCGTCGAGCCAGCCCAGCAGCTCGGCCAGCTGCTCCTCGAAGCGGTCCGCGTCCCCGGTGTCCCGGCCCAGCGCGCGCCGGATCCCGTTGGTGAAGCCGACCGAGCGGCCGAGCCCCATGTCGATCCGGCCGGGGAAGAGCGACTCCAGCACCCCGAACTGCTCCGCGACCACCAGCGGCTGGTGGTTGGGCAGCATCACCCCGCCCGTGCCGACGCGGATCCGGTGCGTCGCGCCGGCGACGGCCGCGGCCAGCACGGCCGGAGCCGATCCGGCGACGCCGGGCACGCTGTGGTGCTCGGACACCCAGAAGCGGTGGTAGCCGAGCTCCTCGGCCGTCCGGGCCAGGTCCACGGTGTCGCGCAGGGCCTGCGGGGCGGGGTGGCCCTCGCGGGTGCGGGACCGGTCGAGTATCGAGAGTTTTCGGATCACACGGGTGTCAACGTCCGGGGGCCGGCAGGATTCCCCCACCCGTTCTGCCGGGGCGGCGCCGTGTCCGTGCCCGGCCCTAGGCTGGCCGGATGAGCGAGAAGAGCACCCCTCGGCCGCTGGCCGTCTTCGACATCGACAACACGCTGGCGGACACCGGCCATCGCCAGCACTTCCTGGAGCGGCGCCCCCGCGACTGGACCGGCTTCTTCGGTGCGGCCCCGGCCGATCCGCCGCTCGCGCGCGGGGTGGCGCTCGCGGTGGAGAGCGCGGCCGACTGCGAGGTGGTCTACCTGACCGGGCGTCCCGAGCGGTGCCGGGCCGACACGCTCGACTGGCTCGCCCGCCACGGGCTGCCCGAGGGGCGGCTGTGGATGCGCGGGAACCAGGACCGGCGGCCGGCCCGCACGACCAAGCTGGAGGTGCTGGGCCGGATCGCGCGCGGCGGGGAGGTGCGCATGCTCGTGGACGACGACGAGCTCGTCTGCCAGGCGGCGCGGGCCGCCGGTTTCCGGGTGGTGCGGGCCGACTGGGCGGCGGACGCGCCGGAGCTCGAAGCGGCGCAGGAGGTCGAGGGCCGGACCTGACCGCGGGCGCGGGCCGGACCTGACCGCGGCCGGCGGGCCGGGTCGGGCCGAGGCGCCCGGCGGGGGGCTCAGTCCTCGCCGTCGAGGCGGAAGCCGACCTTGAGGCCCACCTGGTAGTGGGCGATCTCCCCGTTCTCGATGTGGCCGCGTACCTGGACCACCTCAAACCAGTCCAGGTTCCGCACGGTCTGGCCCGCCCTGGCGATCCCGTTGCGGATGGCCTGATCGATGCCCTCGTGGGAGGTGCCGACGATCTCGGTCACCCGGTACGTGTGATTGGACATGGAGGTCTCCCGACAGTGGGTGGCTTTTGCCTGGTTCTACGGTGCCCCAGTAAGTCCGGCTCCGCGAGCTTTGCGCGAACAATCCAGAGTGAAAGACCCTTGACCGGCCTATTGGTCTATGCCAATTTCGAGCCATCTGAGATCGAGCCCCCAGAAGGTGACCCTCTTGAAGATGCGCTTCCCCGCCCTGTGTACCGCCCTCGCGGCCGCGACCGCCCTCACGGGCTGCGGCCAGCCGGCCGATTCGGCCTCAGGACCGCAGAAGGTGACGCTCTGGCTGATGAAGGGCAGCGCCTCGGAGGACTTCATCGACAAGTTCACCTCGTCGTTCGAGCACGAACACCCCGGCGTCGACCTGGACGTCAGGATCCAGGAGTGGACGGGCATCGGCGACAAGGTGAACGCCGTGCTCGACGGCACGAGCAAGGAGAGCGCCGACGTCATCGAGGTCGGCAACACCCAGGTCGCCCAGTACATCGAGAAGGGCGGCCTCTCCGAGCTCACCCTCGAAGGCCTGCGCGAGTGGGGCAGCAAGGACTGGCTCAAGGGCCTCGCCGAACCGGGCAGCATCAACGGCGCCCAGTACGGCGTCCCCTGGTACGCCGCCAACCGGGTGGTCATCTACCAGAAGGACCTCTTCGCGAACGCCGGGATCAAGACCCCGCCCAAGAACCGCCAGGAGTGGATCCAGGCCACCCAGAAGCTCGACAAGGGCGATCAGCAGGGCATCTACCTCGCGGGCCAGAACTGGTACGTCCTCGCCGGCTTCATCTGGGACGAGGGCGGCGAACTCGCCGTCGAGACCGGCGGCAGATGGGTCGGCACCCTCGACGACGAGAAGGCCCTGGCCGGCATGGACTTCTACCGGCAGCTCCAGGCCCTCGGCGACGGCCCCAAGGACGCCGACGAGGAGACGCCCCCGCAGTCGCAGGCCTTCGCGCGCGGTCAGATCGCGCAGATCATCGCCCCGCCCGGCCAGGCCGCCGAGATCGAGGCGGCCAACCCCGCCCTGAAGGGCAAGCTGGGCTTCTTCCCGATCCCTGGCAAGACCTCCGACAAGGCGGGCGCCGTCTTCACCGGCGGTTCCGACCTGATCATCCCCGAGCGGACCGGACGGCGGAAGCACGCCGTCGACGTGATCACGGCCCTGGTCAGCGAGAAGTGGCAGACCGAACTCGCCCGCACGATGAGCTACGTACCGAACAAGACCACCCTCGCGCACGTGGTCGAGGGCAACGAGGGCGCCACCAACATGGCCCCCGGCGCCGCCCAGGGCCGGGCCACCCCCACCTCCGCCCGCTGGGCCGAGGTCGAGGCGAAGAACCCGATCAAGCCCTTCATGACGGCCGTCCTCACCGGCCGGGACCCCAAGCAGGCGGCCCGGACGGCCTCCGAGGAGATCGGCAGGGTCCTCAGCTCCGACCGCTGAGCCGGGCCACTGCCGAGCCCGCCCCCGAGCCCACCGCCGGGTTCACGGTCGGGTTCACAGCCGGGTCCACCGCCGCGTCCACCGCCAAGTTCAGCGTCCGCACATCCAAGGGCCGCTGAGCGGTCATGTCGAATCCAGCCGGTCACGGAAGAAGTAAAGGAGCCAGGCCACGCACCTGCCGGCCTGGCCCTCCGCGCCCGGATCAGGAGCCGCCATGACCATCGCACCCCTGTCCCCGTCCCCCCTGACGCCCCCCTCCACCCTCACCGTCCCCACCGGTCCCGCCCCCCTCACGCCTACCGCGCCCCGGGGAGCCGCACCGGCCGCCGGCCCCCACTACGCCGTACGCCTCGCCCGCGACGAGTCCGAGGTGCGCGCCGCCCAGCGCCTGCGCCACCAGGTCTTCGCCGGCGAGCTCGGCGCCCGCCTGGACGGGCCCGAGCCCGGCCTCGACTCCGACGCCTTCGACGCGTACTGCGACCACCTCCTCGTCATCGAGGAGGAGACCGAGCAGGTCGTCGGCACCTACCGGCTGCTGCCCCCGGAGCGCGCCGCCGTCGCCGGCCGCCTCTACTCCGAGGGTGAATTCGACCTCTCCGCCCTCGCCCCCATCCGCCCCGACCTGGTCGAGGTCGGCCGCTCCTGCGTCCACCCCGACCACCGCAACGGCGCCGTCATCGCCCTCATCTGGGCCGGCCTCGCCCACTACATGGACCGCTCCGGGCACAACTGGCTCGCCGGCTGCTGCTCGATACCGCTCGCCGACGGAGGGGTCCTGGCCGCCGCCACCCGCGAGGCCGCCCTGACCCGCAGCCTCGCCCCCGAGGAGTACCGGGTCACCCCGCACCTCCCCTGGAACCCCGAGGGCATCACCTTCCCCGACCGCATGGAGCTGCCCCCGCTGCTGCGCGGCTACCTGCGCCTGGGCGCCTGGGTCTGCGGCGAACCCGCCCTCGACGCCGAGTTCGGCTGCGCCGACCTGTACGTGCTGCTCTCGCTGCGCCGCACCAACCCGCGCTACCTGAAGCACTTCCGCTCGCTCGTCCCGGGCGCATGAGCGTCTGGCTTCCCAACTCGCCCTGCACCCCCGAGGCCTGTGCGGGCCACGAGGGGAGCACCGCGAGCATCCCGCGGGCGGTGCTCCGGCTCACCGCCGCCGTCGCCCTGATCCTGCTGGGGATCCTGGGCGCCCCGCCGGTCCGGCTGCTGCCGGCCGGCCCCCGGCACACGGTCGTACGGGCCTGGTCGGCCGCCCTGGTACGGGCCTTCGGCATCCGGATCACCGTGCACGGCAGCCCCGGACCGGGCGGCGGCCGCCTCCTCGTCCCCAACCACATCTCGTGGCTCGACATCCCGCTCGTCGCCGCCGCCCTGCCCTGCCGGATGCTGGCCAAGAGTGACATCCGCGACTGGCCGGTCCTCGGCCGCCTCGCCGGGGGCGCCGGAACCCTGTTCATCGAGCGCGACAAGATCCGCGCCCTGCCCGCCACCGTCGAGACCATCACCGGCGCGCTGCTGGCCGGCGACCGGGTCACCGTCTTCCCCGAGGGCTCCACGTGGTGCGGCCGCGCCCAGGGGACCTTCCGCCGGGCCGCCTTCCAGTCGGCGCTGGACGGGCGGGTCCCCGTACAGCCCGTGCGGCTCGCCTACCTGCACGGCGACGGGACCCCGGCCGGGGCACCCGCCTTCGTCGGGGACGACCCGCTGACCGCCTCGCTGTGGCGGATCGCCCGGGCCCGCGGCATACGGGCCGAGGTCAGGCTGCTGCCGCGGATCCCGCCGGGCCGGTACGCGCACCGGCGGGACCTCGCGGCAGCCGCTCAGCAGGCCGTGCTCGGAGCCTCAGCCCCGGCCCTCCTGCCCGGCATACCGGCTCAGCCGGCCGCGCCGTCGGCGACCGACAAGGACAGCGCGAACCGGCCCGCAGCGTCCGTCCACCACTGGGTCAGCTCCAGTCCCGCCGCCGCCAACTCCTTCCGTACGCCCTCCTGACGGAACTTCGCCGAGACCTCCGTCAGGATCTCCTCGCCCGCCGCGAACGGCACCACGAGATCCAGCGCCCGGATCTTCACCACCAGCTCCGCCCGGGCCCGCAGTCTCATCTCGATCCACTCCTGCTCCTTGTTCCACACCGCCACGTGCGCGAAATCGGCGGTGTGGAAGTCCGCGTCCAGCTCCCGGTTGACGACCGCCAGCACGTTCTTGTTGAACTCGGCCGTCACCCCCCGCGAATCGTCGTACGCCGACACCAGCACGGCCTCGTCCTTCACCAGGTCCGTGCCCATCAGCAGCGCGTCCCCGGGCGACAGCATCGCCCGTACGGACGCCAGGAACACCGCACGCTCCGGCGGCAGCAGGTTCCCGATCGTGCCGCCGAGGAACACCACCAGCCGGGGACCGGGGGAGTCCGGCAGCTGCAGTGCGCGCGTGAAGTCGGCCAGCAGCGCGTGCACCCGCAGCCCCGGATGCGCCGCGAGCAGCGTCTCGGCCGCCCCCCGCAAGGCGCTCTCGCTCACGTCCACCGGTACGTAGGTGTCCAGCGCGGGCATCGCCTCGATCAGGTGCCGGGTCTTCTCCGAGGAGCCCGAGCCCAGCTCCACCAGGGTGCGGGCGCCGCTCTCGGAGGCGATCTCCCGGGCCCGCTCCAGCAGGATCTCCCGCTCGGCGCGGGTCGGGTAGTACTCGGGCAGCCGGGTGATCTCCTCGAAGAGCTCACTGCCCCGCGCGTCGTAGAACCACTTGGGCGGCAACACCTTGGGGAGGTGGGTGAGCCCGTGCAGTACGTCCGTGCGCAGCGCGGTCTCCGCCGCGTGCTCGTCGAGGGTCCGGGTCAACTGGAAGTTGGTCACGGGGAGTTCTCCTTGAGCGGGGTCAGTTCGACCCGCGTGCGGGTGGCGGTCAGCAGGGTCCGGTCGGGCACTTCGCACCACCGGGGGTCTTCGTCGTACGGCTCGGAGGCCACCACGGTGCGCCGGGCGCCCGCTTCGGCCAGGTACCAGAGCGAATCCCCCCATGCCGTGGCGGCGATCGCGGTGCCGTCCGTCACCAGCAGGTTCAGCCGCGAGCCGGGAGCCGCCGTGGCCAGCTCCCGGACCGGCTCGGCGAGCGCGGTGCCCAGGTCGTCGCCGGCCCGCAGCCGGTGCAGGACGAGCGCCCAGACCAGCGCCGAATCCGTGCGCGCGGCCAGCCGGAGCAGGTCCTCGGGCGGCAGTGCGGCCGCGAGCGGGGCCGCCGTGTCCGGCCAGCCCCGTACCGCGCCGTTGTGGCTGAACAGCCACGGCCCGTCCGAGAACGGCGCGGCCGCCGCCTCCCCGTCGGCACCGGGCAGCGTGCCGTCCCGTACGGCGGCCAGGACGGCCCCGCTGCGCACCACCCGGGCGAGATCGGTGAAGGTCAGGTCCGACCAGACCGGCCCGGACCGCCGGTAGCGGGCGGGCACCGGGTCGCCCTCCGCGTACCAGCCGATGCCGAAGCCGTCGGCGTTGACCGTGCCGGAGCGCTGCCGGCGCGGCTCCCAGGACTGGCGCACCAGTGAGTGCTCCGGCTCGCTCAGCAGCCGCCGGAGCTCCACCACCGGGCCCAGATAGGCGAGATGACGGCACATCAGACGTCCCTCGCGGTCCGGAAGCCGGAGAAGATCTGCCGCCGCACCGGAAGGTCCCAATTGCGGAAGGTGCCCCGGCAGGCCACCGGGTCCACCGCGAAGGAACCGCCCCGCAGCACCTTGTGCTCCGGACCGAAGAAGACCTCCGAGTACTCCCGGTACGGGAAGGCCCGGAACCCGGGATACGGCAGGAAATCGGAGGCGGTCCACTCCCACACGTCGCCGATCAGCTGGCGCACCCCGAGCGGGGAGGCCCCGGCCGGATAGCTGCCCGCGCGGGCCGGGCGCAGGTGGCGCTGCCCCAGATTGGCCAGGGCCGGCGTCGGGTCCGCGTCGCCCCACGGGTAGCGGGCCGAGCGGCCCGTCGCCGGATCGAAGCGGGCCGCCTTCTCCCATTCCGCCTCCGTCGGCAGCCGCCGCCCCGCCCAGCGGGCGTAAGCGTCCGCCTCGTACCAGCTGACGTGCAGCACCGGCTCGTCCTCGGGCACCGGCTCGGTCACCCCGAAGCGGCGGCGCAGCCACTGACCCGCCTCCCGGTGCCAGAACAGCGGGGCCGCTATCGAGTGTTCGCGGATCTGCTGCCAGCCCGGCGCCGCCCACCAGCGGGGCTCGCGGTAGCCGCCGTCCGCGATGAAGGCCAGGTAGGCGGCGTTGGTCACCGGCACCGTGTCGATCCAGAAGGACGCGACGTCCCGGACGTGCGCGGGCCGCTCGTTGTCCAGCGACCAGGGCTCGGCGGAGGTGCCCATGGTGAACGGGCCTCCGGGGACGAGGACTTCGGTGCCGGGCGGCGGATCGTACGGGGCGTCCGGTTCCGGCGCGGTCAGCACGGGCGCGCCCTGTCGCAGCTGATGGGTGATCAGCATGGTTTCGTCGTGCTGCTGTTCGTGCTGGGCGATCATCCCGAAGGCGAAGCCGTCGTCGAGGAGCGCACTGCCCTCCAGCGGGGTGCGCTCCAGCAGGTCGAAGACCCGGCCGCGCACCTCGGCCGCGTACCGGCGGGCCTCCTCGGGCCCGAGCAGCGGCAGTTTGGGCCGCTCGGCCCGGGGGTGCTCGAAGGCGTCGTAGAGCGGGTTGATCTCGGGGCGCATGGACTCGCGGCCGGCGACGTTGCGCAGCAACCAGAGCTCCTCCTGGTTCCCGATGTGCGCGAGGTCCCAGACGAGCGGGGACATCAGCGGCGAGTGCTGGGCGGTCAGGTCCGCGTCGCTCACGGCGTCGGTGAGCCCGGCCGTCCGCACGCGCGCGGCGGTCAGGGCGGCGGCCGCACGCTCCCGCAGGGCTTCCCGGGACGGGTATGACGTGGTCACCGGCGGGCCTCCTTCCCGGTGAGCAGGGAGGACGGGTCGTCGGCCGGGCAGCGGCCGCGCAGCACGAAGCGCTCGGTGAACGCGCCGACCGTCTCCTGGACGTGCTCGCTCGCGCCCAGCCGGGGCAGCGCCTCGGCGGCGGCCAGGAAACAGGCCGTCGCGGCCGTCCGCAGCTCCGGATCGGCCAGGCCGTGCCGGGCGGCGGACCGCCACAGCGGATTGCGGGGCGAGGGCCGCGGGCCGTGCGCGTCGGACAGTGCCTTCGTCGCGCGGTACGCGGTCTCGGCCGCCTCCGGATCGTCGAACAGCGCGTGCACGACCGCCAGCGGGACCAGCCAGCCGTCGTCGCCGGGCTGCGCGTCGATCATCCGCAGCTCCAGGTGGCCGCGCGGCCGCACCGGCGGGAACAGCGTGGTCAGGTGGTACTCCAGGTCCTCGGCGGTGGGCGCCCGCAGTACGGTGCGGCCCGCGGGACCGGAGCGCTCCGGCCGCCCGGGGTCGCCGCCCGTGCGCAGCCAGTCGCGGAAGGTCGTGCCGCGCGGGATCTCCCACGCCTCGCCCTCGTACGACAGGACGCACATCACCTCGGTGTCCAGCGCCTGCCGCGTCCACGCGGCCCGCGGCTCCGCGTCCAGCGGCGGCGCCAGGGCGCGCCGGCTGTCGATGTCGCTCCAGACCCCCTGGCGGGCGCAGCGCCAGCCGGCGTACCGGCCCTCGTCCGCGGGGGAGTTGGCGAAGGCGGCCACCAGGACCGCGCCCAGCAGGTGGGCGAGGCGCCAGCGCCGGCCGTGACCGAGCACGCCCGGCTCCTCGTACCCGGCGTCCACGCAGACCTGCACGGAGGCGGAGGCGCACATCATCACGCGCCCGGCCGGGCCGGTGCGGTCGAAATAGGCCTCCATGGCGTCGTAGCGCGGGCTGTTCAGCAGCCGGCGGTACGGGCGCCGCGGATCGCGGCCGATGCCGCGCAGCACCAGTCCGCGGGCCAGCAGGGCGGCGCGTACGGCGGTGAGGTCGGCCTGCAGGCCGTCCACGCATCCGCTGAGGGAGGCGGCGGGGGCGGAACTGAGTTCGAGCTGGCCGCCGGGTTCGACGGTCAGCCGCGAGTTCAGGGGCAGCGCGCGGGCGGCGGCGTGCGCGGCCCGCAGCCGCTCGGGGGGCAGGGGCTGTTCGGGCCGTTCGGCATCCAGGACCAGCCATTCGAGCTCGGCGCCGATGAGGCGGGGCGGGCCGGTCTTGAAACAGATGCCGTGGATCAGCTCCTCCGCCTGGGTCTCGCTGAGGGAGGCGTCGGGGGGTGGGGCGGGCGCGTGGGGGTAAGGGGGTGAGTCCTGGGGCATACCGGGTCCTCGTCTCCTGTCGTCGGCCGTGACATCACCCGTGCCTACCCCTCCCTGGGGCACAAATTCCTTTGCCGCCGGTGGCCGGGGTGCAGAGGATGGCGGCGTGAGCAGCAGATTGCGCGAGATCGCGCGGGAGAACGCGGAGATCCTGGCGGCCGGTGGCTACCGGACGCGGTCGGGACGGCAGGTCTCCCTGGCCGCCGCCCTGGCGGAGGCCAAGGCAGGAACCAGGATATATGGACCAAACCGGGTCATTCCAGACGAAGGGGTCGTTCGAGGGGGCGAGCCGACGGCCGTCGAGGTCACGGGCGAGAGCACCACGGTCGCGGCACGCAGGCTCGCCACGGGCGGCCCGGCCGCCGCGGCCGGGCCGGACGAGGCCACGGTGGCGGCCCTGAACTTCGCCTCGGCCCGCAATCCCGGGGGCGGCTACGTCCGCGGGGCCAAGGCCCAGGAAGAGGCGCTGTGCCGCGCCTCGGCCCTGTACGAGACCCTGCTGGAGGCCCCGGAGTACTACGAGATCCACCGCGCGGAGCGCAGCACCTTCTACACCGACCGGGTGATTCACTCGCCCGGGGTGCCCGTTTTCCGCGATGACCGGGGCGACCTGCTGGAGACCCCGTTCCGGGTCGGTTTCCTGACCTCTCCCGCCCCGAACGCGGGCACGATCCGGCGCCAGGAGCCGCAGCGGGTCGCCGAGATACCGGGGGCGCTGGTCCGGCGGGCGGAGCTCGTGCTGGAAGTTGCCGCCCTGCACGGCTACCGGCGGCTGGTGCTGGGGGCGTGGGGCTGCGGGGTGTTCCAGAACGACCCGGCGGAGGTGGCCGAGGCCTTCCGGGGGCTGCTGGCGGGCCGCTTCGCGGGGGTGTTCGAACGGGTGGTGTTCGGGGTGCTGGACCGCAAGCCCGAGACGCGGGAGGCGTTCGAGCGGGCCTTCGCGGGTTTCGGGGCCTGAGGACGGCACGGAACGGAACGGGGTGGGGTGGGGTGGGGTGGGGTGGGACGACGCGGGCGCGGCCGTGCGGGCGGCGGGGCCCGGGCGCCTGCGGCCGTCCGCGCCCGCCCGCGCTGGGGCCGGCCCGCGCGTGCCGGCCCGCGGCTGTCGTCCCGCGCCTGCCGGCCCGCGCCGCGGCCGCCCTGCCCTACGTCCAGCCGTAGCGCTCGCGCAGCCCGTCGACGACCAGCCGGAAGCGTCCCCGGTCCAGTGCGCAGGCCTCGCGCCGCATGCCGGACTCGTGCACCCGCAGCACCCTGTCGACGTCCACCCAGGACTCACGGCCCGCGCTGTCCCACGGGCCGGTCCCGATCGGCACCCACTCCCGGTCGTGGTCGTGCCGCTTGCTGGACAGCTGTACGGCGAGCAGGGTCCGCCCGCCCGCCTCCCGCGCGACGACCAGTACCGGGCGGTCCTTCCCACGGCCGTCGTTCTCCTCGTACGGGACCCAGGTCCACACGATCTCTCCGGGATCGGGGTCGCCGTCGGGGTCGGGTGCGTACTCGGTGCGTACGGGGCCGATGGCGCGCGGGTCGGCCTCGGTGGTCGCGGTGTCCCCGTCGCGGCCGGGCTGGTCGGTGTAGCCGTTGCCGTGATGCGAAAGTGCCGTCATCCCGCCGAGGTTACCGGGACCGGACCCGTGACCCGGGTCGGCCGGGTCGGCCGGTCAGGTCATGTCCGATTCCCGGTGCGAGCCCGTGCACAGCGCCCAGACGATGAAGAGGTTGACGACGACCAGGATCAGCGCCCACCAGGGGTAGTACGGGATCCAGAGGAAGTTGGCGATCGCGCCCAGTCCGGCGACCACGATGCCGAAGTAGCGCCCCCACAGGGCTCCGGCGAGGACGGCGCACCCGGCGACGACGAGGGCGATGCCCAGGATGAGGTGGATCCAGCCCCAGCCGGTCAGGCTGAACTCGAACACGTAGTGGCGCGTCACGACGAACAGGTCGTCGCTGGCGACGGCAGCGATGCCTTCGAGGAACGCCATCGCCCCTCCGAAGACCATCAGCACTCCCGCCAGGAGGGTGGTACCGGACGTGGGCGCGTGCCAGGGGCGCGGTTGCCCTTGGCCTGCCTGCGGCCTGCTGGCGTCACTGGCCATTTCGCTCTCCTAGGGTGCAGGGCCGGCGCGGTGGCCGGACCGGCGAGATCCCCCCATTCAGCCTGTCACGGAGGCTCACCGTCGGCACTCCGGCCCCCGCGGCCCCACACGCGCCGACCCGCACGCGCCGGCCCCTACACACCGCACCTCATACACCGCACCTCATACACCGCACCTCATACGCCGACCCTTACGCGCGGGCCCGCACCGGATCCGGCCGCCGCGCCGCCCAGTCCTGCGCCGCCTCCACCTGCGCGGCCAGCGCCAGCAGCAGCGGCTCCGAGTCCGCCGGACCCAGCAACTGGGCGCCCACCGGCAGCCCCTCGCCCGTGAACCCCGCCGGGATGTTCACCCCCGGCCAGCCCAGGACGTTCCACGTCCAGGCGTACGGGCAGGCGGCGATCATCGCCCGGTCCGTGGCCATGGCGCCGAGACCCGCCAGCGCTCCGATCCGCAGCGGCGGGGTCGCCGTCGTAGGGGTCAGCACCACGTCGAAACGTCCGAAGATCTCGCCGACCCGCCGCGCCAGCGCCGCCTCCGCCCGGCGGGAGACACGCAGGGCCAGCCCGCCCAGGATCCGGCCGGTCCGTACCGCCTCGTGCGTACGCGGGTCCAGCAGCGCCGGGTCCGGCACCCGCGCCGCCCAGTCCCGTACGCCGCTGGTCGCGCGGGGTACGAAGGTCAGGCCGATCGGGCCGTACCGCGGGTCCTCCGGGACCACCTCGTGGCCCAGCGCCTCCAGCGCCCCGGCCAGCCGCTCCACCGCGGAACGGACCTGCGGGTCCAGGGACTTGGGGGTTGCGGTGAAGGGCATGCCGAAGGAGAGCGCGATCCGCAGCCGGCGCGGGGTGCGCCGGGCCGCCCCGACCGCCGAGATGCGGGCCGGGCGGTGCAGGTCCTCGGGGTGCGGGCCGCTCGCGGCGTCCAGCAGGAGCGCCGCGTCGGCGACGGTACGGGCCAGTACGCCGTTGACCGTGAGCCCGTGGAAGGACTCCGGCTCGGGCCACGTGGAGATGCGCCCGCGCTGCGGTTTCACGCCGATCAGGTGGGTCCAGGCCGCGGGGATCCGGACCGAACCGGCACCGTCCGAGCCCAGCGCCGCCGGGACCAGGCCCGCCGCGACGGCCGCCGCCGAGCCGCCCGAGGAACCGCCGGGCGAGTAGGCGGGGTTCCACGGATTGCGGGTCGCGCCGAAGGCCTCGCCCTCGGTGAAGGGCCACTGCCCGAGCTCCGGCGTCTGGGTCTTGCCGACGATGACCGCACCGGCCGCGCGCAGCCTCCGTACCGCCTCGCTGTCGGCCGTCTTCGCGGCGAAGGCCCCGGCACAGCCGAAGGCGGTCGGCTCCCCGGCCAGGTCCATGTCGTCCTTGACCGCGAGCGGTACGCCCAGCAGGGGCAGCCGCTCGCCCGCGGCCAGCCGCCGGTCCGCCGCGTCCGCCTCGGCGAGCGCGGCGTCTGCGCGTACGGACCGGAAGGCGTTCAGCTCCGGCTGCGCCGCCGCGATCCGGCGCAGCGCACGCTCGGTCAACTGCCGTGCAGACACAGTGCCTTCGGCGAGGGCCGCGGCCATCTCGACCAGACCGGCGGGCGCTGTGGCCTGTGCGGTGACCCCCGCCGTGACCCCTGCCGTGGCTGCTGCCCCGGCCGCCGCCGAAGCACCTGAAGAATCCGACATCGCGAACCACTCCCCCCGTTACCGTCCGGTAGGAAGACGGTAACGGGGACCCGCCGTGCGCGACCAGCCGTAAACGCCGCGACGCCGGCCCAGGCTCCTAGATCCACCCCTCCAGGGAGGTCATGAAGCCGTCGAAGTCGTCGCGGTGGATGGTGTGTCCGGCCCCGGCGACCGAACGCACTTGGAAACCACGGCTCTTGAGCAGCTCTGCCCGCTCCGGCGAGATCAACTGGCTCGGATCGGCGAGCTGGACCAGCGAGGGGACCACCGGCGTCGCCGGCATCAGGTCGGCGCCGAGCAGCGGGGTGAGGCTCAGGGCCGTCTGCTCGTCCCACAGCGCCAGGGTCGCCAGCTCGATGTCGACGTCGACGTCCTCCCAGCGCGGACTCATCGCCCGGATCTCTTCCCTGGTCGCCGACTTGAACCGGGCCAGCAGCTCCGGGCCGAAGCCCTCCGCGGGGGCGGCCAGGTGCCAGCCGGGGTCGGAGTACACCGCCCGCCGCGGCTTCAGCCGGTCCACCGCGAGCGACAGGGTCAGGCCGCCGAGGGAGTGGCCGATGGCGAGTTCGGCGCCGGTCGGCAGCGTCTCGACCACGTCGTCGGCGTAGAGCTCCGGGCTGTACGCGCCGCGGCCGCTGGCCCCGTGGCCCCGCAGGTCCACGGCGATGACGCGGTAGCCGCGGTCGGCGAGGCCGGGGCCGACCCGGCGCCAGGTCCGGTGGTCGGCCATGATGCCGTGGATCAGGAGGGCGATGCGGTCGCCCTCGCCCCAGGTCTGGGTGTGCAGCTGCACGGTGGTGCCTCTCTCGGGTCTCGTGGGTGTGAACCCGTCTTCCGGGTGCGGCGAGTTCAGGTCGAAGGTACGGACCGGTGGTGCGGGGTCCCCGGTCAGCGCACGCTGCGGATCGGCTTCACGGCCAGCGCCCCCGCCACCGCCAGTACGGCCGCGACGACGAACAGCGCGGTGTACCCGCCGCTGAGCGAGACGATCACCGAGGCGATGAACGGCGCGACGATCTGCGGGCCGGCGTTGGCGATGTTGAGCACGCCCATGTCGCGGGCCGCGTCCTCGGCCTTGGGGAGCACCATCGTCACGAGCGCGGTGTCCACCGCCATGTAGCAGCCGAACGCCAGCCCGTTGACCACGGAGAAGGCCAGCATCGCGGTCCAGCTCGTCGACACGGCCGGGATGACGAGCGCGACGGCCGACAGCAGGGCGGAGGCGCCGACGAAGAGCTTGCGGCGGTCGAACCGGTCGGAGAGGTATCCGCCGAGGACCGTGGAGGCGACCATCGCCACACTGGTCAGCGGCATCATCACCGCCACCGCGGCCTCCGGCTTCATGCCGTCGGGCAGCACCGTGTGGTCCTGGAGGATGTAGAGCTGGTACCCGGTGACCGCGAAGTACCCGAGGACGAGCAGCGCCCGTCCGATGAACGCCCACCGGAAGTCGTGGTGGCGCAGCGCGCTCGCGAAGGCGGCGAGCTGGGCCTTGACGGGCAGCGGGGCGTGGGCCGGGAGGCGTTCCTCGCGGCTGCAGGCGGTGAAGAGGACGGCGGCCCCCGCCACGAGCGCGCCGAGCACGAGGTAACCGGTGCGGTAGTCATCGGAGAAGGCCGCGCCGAGCAGCGCACCGAGGGTGGAGCCGAAGGGCAGGCCGAGGCCCACGGCCGCGGAGGCCTTGCCGCGGGCGCTCAGGGGCACCCGGTCGGGGACCACGGAGGTGATGGCCGCCTGGTAGACGTTCATGACGGCCTGGCCGAGGCACCAGGCGATCGTGATCAGCAGGATCGTGTCGGCGAAGCCGAGCAGGAACATCGCGGGGACGGCGGCGAGTCCGCCGCCGAGGATCCAGGGGTTGCGCCGTCCGCTGCGGTCGGACAGGGCGCCTGCGACGGGGTTGAAGACCGTGGCGAAGATCGCCGAGACCCCTGCGATCAGGCCGAAGTTCGCCACCTTGTTCGCCGGGTCGATGTCCTCGACCTGGAGCGCGAGCAGGACGCCGGCCACGCCGACGTAGAGCGCGTACATGGCGCTGTTGCCGACGAGCAGCAGGGGGAGCAGCCCGCGGCGTGCGGGGCCGGGCCCGGTGGAGGCGTCGGTGGTGGCGGCGGTGGAACCGGTGCCGGGGGACGAAAGGGCCACGGTGCCTTCCTGGTCGGTTGAGGGTGGAGGAAGGGAGGGGGAGGGGGCGGTCCGGGGTGGGGCCGGATGGGGTGAGGGGTGCGGTGAGGGGTGCGGTGAGGGGTGCGCGCCGCCCTGTCGCGACGGCGGGGGTGCGACGGAGCGCGACAGGGCGGCGGCACGGCGGGTCACGTGCGTGCGCACGTGCGGTGACACATCCGTCGTCACGTCCGTCGACAGGGATGTGACGCGTGATTACACGTGTCAATGACTCGTGTAACCATTGTGTAGCATTCGTTTCAGGCCATCCGCTAGCCCCTGGGCGCAATCGGTCTGGAAAGATGCCACGGCAATGTCTCAGTCATCGAAATCGCCGAAGCCGCCGGCCGCGGCCTCCGGATCGTCCACGCCGCCACCCCCCGTTCCGACCAGCGCCGACGTGGCCCGCCTCGCCGGGGTCTCGCGCGCGACGGTCTCGTACGTGCTGAACAACGCGGAGGCCGTGCGCATCAGCGAGCCGACGCGCCGCAAGGTCCGCCAGGCCGCCGAGGAACTCGGCTACGTCCCGCACGCGGCCGCCCGCAGCCTGCGCGCAGGGCACACCCGGATCGTGCTGCTGCCCACCCCGAACGTGCCGATCGGCCCGCTCTACAGCGCCTTCCTCAACGAACTCCAGTGGGCGCTGCGCCGGCTCGACTACACCGTGGTCCAGTACGGCAGCCTCGGTTTCAGCGGGGACGAGGCCGTGCGGGCGTGGGCGGAACTGCGTCCGGTGGCGGTGATATCCCTCGGCGAGATCACCCTCTCCGCGCACAACGTCGCCACCCTCAAGCGGGCCGGGGCCCGCGCGGTGATCACCGTGGGCCCGGTCGGCGTACCCGGGGCGCACGCACTGGTCATGGACCAGCGGGAGGTGGGCGCCCGGGCCGCGGCGCATCTCGTCGAGCGGGGCCGGCGGCGGATCGGGGTGGTCGTCCCGGAGGAGGAGGGGCTGGAGCTGTTCTCCGCGCCCCGGCTGGCGGGCGCACGCTCCGCGGCGGGTGCGGCGGGTGCGGCGGGTGCGGCGGGCACGGCGGGCGCTGAGGACGTACGGGTCGAGCCCGTCCCGATGGCGTACTCCGAGGAATCGGCGGCGGCGCTCGCGGCCCGCTGGCGCGGGCTCGGGCTGGACGCGGTCTTCGCGTACAACGACGAGTACGCGATGCTGCTGATGCGTGCCCTCCAGGACGAGGGGCTGCGCATCCCGCAGGACGTCGCCGTCATCGGCGCCGACGACCTGCTGATCGGGCGGCTGCTGCGGCCCCGGCTGAGCACGGTGCGCCTTGAGATGCCGACCGGTGACCACCTGGCCTCGCTGGTGGACCAGGCGGTGCGCGAGCCGTCGGAGGTCACGGAGCGGCACGACCTGATGGCGGCCGAGGCCGTGCACCGCGAGTCGACCTGACGGTGCCCGCTCGGGCGTCCGATCCGTGGCTCCGACCCGGCGCTCCCGACCCGGCGCTCCCGATCCGGCGCCCCGTTCCGGCGGCCCGTTCCCGCGGCGTGTTCCGTCCGGGCCGGGCCGACGGGTCGCCGGGGGCCGTTGACAGGCGGTGACGTGCGGACGGAGACTGCGGGCGCGCCCCACCGGGCGTGCCCGGCGGCGTGTCGCGATGCCCACACCGGCGTCGTGCCCACACCGGCATCGGTGCCCACACGGCGCCGGTGCGCCACCGCCCGTACGGATCCGCCCAGGAGAGACCCCATGAGCATCCGCACCGTCCGCGACGTCTACGTCGTCGACGCCGTCCGCACCCCGATCGGCAAGTTCGGCGGGGCCCTCGCCGGGGTCCGCCCGGACGACCTGGCCGCGCACGTGGTGCGCGCGCTGGTGGACCGTACGCCCGACCTCGATCCGGCCCGTATCGACGACGTCGTCTTCGGCGATGCCAACGGCGCGGGCGAGGACAACCGCGACGTGGCCCGGATGGCCGTCCTGCTGGCCGGCCTCCCGGTGAGCGTCCCCGGGGTCACCGTCAACCGGCTGTGCGGGTCCGGCCTCGAAGCCGTGATCCAGGCCGCCCGCGCCATCGCGCTGGGCGACGCCTCCGTGGCCATCGCGGGCGGCGTCGAGTCGATGAGCCGCGCCCCCTGGGTGGTCCAGAAGCCCGAACGGGCCTTCCCCGCCGGGCACCAGCAGATGTGGTCCACCACGCTCGGGTGGCGGATGACCAACCCGCGGATGCCCGCCGAGTGGACCGGCTCGCTCGGCGAGGGCGCCGAACTCGTCGCCGACAAGTACGCCGTCACCCGCGAGGCGCAGGACGCCTTCGCCCTGGAGAGCCACCGCAAGGCCGCGGCCGCCTGGGCGGCCGGGCTGTACGACGGCGAGGTCGTGCCGTACGAGGGCGTGGACCTCGTACGGGACGAGTGCATCCGCGAGGGTTCCACCCCCGAGGCGCTGGCCCGGCTGAAGCCGGCCTTCCGGACGGACGGCCGGGGTACGGTCACGGCCGGCAACGCCTCCCCGCTCAACGACGGCGCCGCCGCCCTGCTGTTGACCGACGAGGCGGGCCTGGCGGCCACCGGCCGGGAGCCGCTCGCCCGGATCAGCGCCTCCGCCGTGACGGGGATCGAACCCCAGCTGTTCGGGCTGGGCCCGGTGGACGCGGTGCAGCGGGCCCTCGGCAAGGCGGGCCGCGCGCTGACCGACCTCACCGTCCTCGAACTCAACGAGGCTTTCGCGGCGCAGGCGTTGGGCTGCCTGGCGGCCTGGCCGGAGCTGGACCCGGCCGTGGTCAACCCGCGTGGCGGCGCCATCGCGATCGGCCACCCGCTCGGTGCCTCGGGCGCCCGGCTGGCCGGTTCGGTCGCCCACCAGCTGGCGGCGGCGGGCTCCGGCACCGGCATGGCGGCGCTGTGCATCGGCGTCGGGCAGGGCATCGCGCTCGTCCTGGAGCGCTGAGCCAGCCCGGGCACGGCCCTGGTGGTGCACCCGCCCCACCAGGGCGTCGACCATTTCCGGTCAGCGCCCGCCGTCAACTGCCCAATAACTGAACAGAAGTGGAGCCTCCCGTCTGGCACGATGACGCGTGCTGCCGCCCCCCCGCCCGGCACCCCGCCCATCCCCACCCGGAGGCCCCGCGCCATGCCGCTCCTCGACCCGACGCTCTGGCAGGACGGACCCACCTTCACCGGCGGCGCCGCCCCGGTCGTCGAACCCGCCACCGGCCGCACCCTCGCCACCCTCGACCTCGCCGCGCCCGCCGACGTGGCGGAGGCCGCCGTACGGGCCCGGGCCGCGCAGCACGACTGGGCGCGCGCCACCCACCTCGAGCGGGCGGCCGTGCTGCGCCGCGCCGGGGACCTGTTCGCCGCGCACGCCGACGAGCTGCGGGAATGGCTGGTCCGCGAATCGGGCTCGATACCCGGCAAGGCCGGCTTCGAGCTGCACGTCGCCGCGCAGGAGTGCCACGAGGCCGCCGCGCTGGCCTCGCGCCCGGTCGGGCAGGTGCTGCCGAGCGAGGCGCCGCGGCTGTCCTTCACCCGGCGGGTCCCGGCCGGGGTGGTCGGGGTCGTGGCCCCGTTCAACGCCCCGCTGATCCTGGCGATCCGCTCGGTCGCGCCGGCCCTGGCGCTCGGCAACGCTGTGCTGCTCAAGCCGGACCGGCGGACCGCCGTCTGCGGCGGCCTCGCCCTCGCCGCCGTGTTCGCCGCCGCCGGGCTGCCGGCCGGGCTGCTGCACGTCCTGCCCGGGGGCGCGGAGACGGGCGCCGCCGTGGTCGCCGACCCGCGGGTCCGGGTGGTGTCCTTCACCGGATCGACGGCGGCCGGCCGCGCCGTCGGGGAGCTGGCGGGCCGTCACCTCAAGCGCGCGCACCTGGAGTTGGGCGGCAACTCCGCTCTGGTCGTGCTGCGCGACGCGGACGTCGAGGCCGCCGTCGCCCAGGCCACCTGGGGCACCTTCTTCCACCAGGGCCAGATCTGCATGACCGCCGGGCGGCACCTCGTGCACGCCTCGCTCTACGACGAGTACGTCGAGCGGCTCGCCGCGCGCGCCGAGGAACTGGCCGTGGGGGACCCGTACCGCGAGCAGGTTCACCTCGGCCCGCTGATCGACCGCGCCCAGGTGGAGCGCGTACACGCCCTCGTGGAGGCCAGTACCGAGGCGGGGGCCAAGCTCGTCGCCGGCGGCACCCACCGGGACCTCTTCTACCGGCCGACCGTACTGGCGGGCGTCGGCGAGGACACCCCCGCCTATACCGAGGAGGTCTTCGGCCCGGTGGCGCCCGTACGCTCCTTCGCGACGGAGGACGAGGCGGTGGCACTGGCCTCGGCGGGCCCCTACGGCCTCTCCCTCGGGATCGTGACGCGGGACGCGGCGCGCGGGCTCGACCTGGCCGAGCGGATCCCCACCGGGATCGCGCACGTCAACGACCAGACGGTCAATGACGAGGCCGTCGCCCCGTTCGGCGGAGTCGGCGCCTCCGGCACCGGTGCCCGCTTCGGCGGCGAGGCCAACCTGGACGCCTTCACGGAACTGCGCTGGATCACGGCTCGCAGCACCCCGGCCACCCACCCCTTCTAGGGGATGTCCCGGGCGGGGCGGAATGCTCGGGGCGGGTCGTTCGTTCTAGGAGCAGTCGGCTCACATCAGGAGGTCTGGACACCGTGGCTACAGTCGAGCTCACCAAGGAAAACTTCGACCAGACGGTCAGCGAGAACCCGTTCGTGCTGATCGACTTCTGGGCGGGCTGGTGCCGGCCGTGCCTGCAGTTCGCGCCGGTCTACGAGCGGGCCTCGGAGGCCCACCCCGACCTGCTCTTCGCCAAGGTGGACACCGAGGCGCAGCAGGAGCTGGCGGGTGCCTTCCAGATCACCTCGATCCCGACCCTGATGATCGTCAGGGACCAGGTGGCCATCTTCGCCCAGCCCGGCGCCCTGCCGGAGGCGGCGCTGACCGACCTCATCCAGCAGGCCCGCGGGCTGGACATGGAGGAGGTCCGCGCCAAGATCGCCGCGCAGCAGGGCGGCGCGCAGGCCCCCGGCGCCGAAGGCCCCGGCACGTCGGAGGCCTGAGGAGGCGGGGGCGGTCCGGGGCTCCGCCGGACGGCCCCCCCGTGCCACGCGCATCCGCCGCGTCCCACACGTCTCACACGTCCCGCACCGGGGGTCGGAGGCATCGCTTCCGACCCCCGGCGGTGCGTTGAGGCCGTGCGGGGCGTGCCCGGGCGGGTGCGGGTGTTCGTCACGGGCGGACCGTGAGGCCGTCCAGGGTCAGGTGATCCGCCGAAGCAGAGTGCGGGTATCCGCGTCGGGCAGGCGTTCGCGCTCTGACACGGGTTTGGTCTCCTTGACACAGAAGGGTCTGGATCAAGGCTTCGGCGGGCTGTTGCCGCACCACGCCGAGGCTGCCCGGCAACTCGGGCAAGTCCCGCGGACCACACGTACAGTGGCGGGCTATGAGCCCCTGACCGGGATTCCTGTGGGTCCTGGCGGACCCTCTGGAACCCTTGGAAGGTGTCTATGTCGCAAGCCGTGGAGTACGACGTCGTGGTCCTCGGCGGGGGACCGGCCGGCGAGAACATCGTCGACCGGACCTGCGCCGCCGGGCTGAGCACCGCTCTCGTGGAGAGCGAACTGGTGGGCGGCGAGTGCTCGTACTGGGCCTGCGTGCCCAGCAAGGCGCTGCTGCGCCCGGTGCTGGCCCGGGCCGACGCGCGCCGGGTGCCGGGGCTGGCGGACGCCGCCGAAGGTCCCCTGGACACGCCGGCGGTGCTCGCGCACCGCGACTACTGGACCGGTGACTGGAAGGACCAGGGCCAGATCGACTGGCTCGACTCCATCGGCGCCGACCTCTACCGGGGCCACGGCCGCCTCTACGGGGTCCGCAAGGTCGCCGTCACCAGCCCCGAGGGCGAGCATCACGTGCTGTCAGCCCGGCACGCCGTGGTCGTCGCCACCGGCACCCGGGCCGTCGTCCCGGACGTGCCCGGCATCGCCGGCGCCCGCCCGTGGACCAGCCGCGAGGCGACCTCGGCGCAGGGCGTCCCCGGCCGGCTGCTGATCGTGGGCGGTTCGGTGGTGGCCGCCGAGATGGCCACCGCCTGGCAGGGACTCGGATCGCAGGTCACCATGCTGGTGCGCGGCTCCGGGCTGCTGCCGCGCATGGAGGACTTCGCGGGGGAGCTGGTCGCCGACGCGCTGCGCGAGGCCGGGGCGGTGATCCGTACGGACGTGGCCGTCGAGGCGGTCGTACGGGACGGCTCGACGGGGCCCGTCCGGGTGGTGCTGGAGGGCGGCGAGAGCCTGGAGGGCGACGAACTGCTGATGGCGACGGGCCGGGCGCCGCGGACCGACGACATCGGGCTGGAGACCGTGGGTCTGCCCGCCGGGAAGTGGATCGACGTCGACGACAGCTGCCGGGTGCCGGGCCACGACTGGCTGTACGCGGTCGGGGACGTCAACCACCGGGCGCTCCTCACCCACCAGGGCAAGTACCAGGGCCGGATCGCGGGCGCCGCGATCGCCGCCCGCGCGGCCGGCGCTCCGCCGGACACCGGCCCCTGGGGCGCCCACACGGCCGCCGCCGACACCCGCGCCCTCCCACAGGCCGTCTTCACCGATCCGGAGGCCGCCGCGGTCGGCCTGACCCTGGCCGAGGCCGAGCGGGCGGGCCACCGGGTGCGCGCCGTCGACTACGACATGTCCAAGGTCTCCGGCGCCGGCCTGTACGCCGACGGCTACCGCGGCCGCGCCCGGATGGTCGTCGACCTCGACCGCGAGGTCCTCCTCGGAGCCACCTTCGTCGGCCCGGGCGCGGCCGAGCTGGTCCACGCGGCCACCATCGCGGTCGCGGGGGAGGTGCCGATCGAGCGGCTGTGGCACGCCGTTCCGGCCTTCCCGACCATCAGCGAGATCTGGCTTCGGCTGCTGGAGACCTACCGGGGATGAGACCGGGGTCGGGCCCCGCCCCCGGCCGGTCATTCGGCGTTCATTCGGCGATCTCGGTGCGTTCCCACCACTCGTAGACCGGGAGCGGCCCCTGCGGGCCGTCCTGCTGCCGTGAGGTCGGCTTGAAGTGCTCGTATCCGCCGCGGTGCGGAACCTTCAGGTCTTCTCCGGGCGGGGCGGTCGGGACGATCCGGTCCGGGAGATCGTCCGGGCCACCCTCCAAGGCTGCCTTGTTCGTCATGGCCCCAGTGTTCCCACGCCCGGGGCCGCGCGCATCACGAAGGGGGGCGAGCCCGTCGGCCTGACCCGACAGGAACCGGAGGGAGTGGCGGTCGGCGCGCCACCCCGCCGGGGCGCTCATCATCGGTGCCACGGCGGGGTCCGGCTGCCGCCGGCCGCGGGCACCGCGACCGGTGGCGGCCCGTCCACCGGAGGCACGGGCGACGCCTCCGGCACGTCCGTGAGGCGAGTACGGCGGGAGGCACGCCGGAGGCTCGGGCGGAGGTGCGGACAGCAGTACTGGCGGCAGCACCGGCGGAGGCTCCACGGGTGGCTCAGGCGGCGTCTCCGGCGGCGTCTCGGGCGGCGCCGTCGGCGGTACGGGCGGCGGTACGGGCGCCACCCCCACCGGCGGTGCGCTCGCGTCCACCGGAGCCACCGTGGCCTCCCTCGCCGCGGGTGCGCGCGTCCTCACGGCGGGCGGCTGGGAGCTACGCCGCACCCGCCCCCGCAAGAGCGCCTGATTACCATCGCGGGCCGCCCTGTTGAATGTGTGCCGAACGCATCTCTCGACCAGAGGCGAAGGAGACACCGCTCGTGATCGTGATCGCCCACCTCAGCGACATCCATCTCGACGGCGGTCCGCGGGCGGCCGACCGCACCCGCGCCGTCATGGACTACCTCGACGGTCTGCCCCACGACCTGGACGCCGTGCTCGTGAGCGGGGACATAGCCGACCACGCCGCCCCGGCCGAGTACGAGGAGGCCGCCACGCTGCTGCGCTCGCGGCACCCGCTGGTGGTCTGCCCCGGCAACCACGACGACCGGACCGCCTTCCGGCAGGGCCTGCTGGGTGAGCAGGCCCCGTCGTCGGCGGCGCCGGTCGACCAGGTGCTCCGCGGCCCGGGCTTCGTGCTCGCCGTGTGCGACTCCTCCGTTCCCGGCGCCGACCACGGTCTCCTGGAGGAGTCCACCCTGGCCTGGCTGGACGGCGTACTGACCGACACTCCGCCGGAGACCCCGGTCCTCGTCGCCTTCCACCACCCGCCCGTCCCGCTGCACACCCCGTACGTCGACGAGATCCGCCAGTTCGGGGAGGAGCGGCTCGCCTCCCTCGCCGAACGGCACCCGCACCTCACCGCGTTCCTGTGCGGGCACGCCCACACCGCGGCCACCACCACCTTCGCGGGGCGGCCCGTGCTGGTGGCGCCGGGCGTGGTCTCCACCCTGCGGCTCCCGTGGGAACACCCCTCGGCCGCCTCCGAGCACGTCCACCTCGACGAACCGCCCGCCGTCGCCTTCCACTTGATCGGCGACGACGGGCGGCTGACGACCCACTACCGGGTGGTCGTCGACCGCCGGTAGCTGCGTCCGTCACGGGTCCGCGTCAGCAGGCCCGAGGTGATCAGATACCGCCGCAGCGCCGAGCAGTCCTCGTGCACGGTGCGCAGCGCGTCGTTCACCTCGGGCTCCGTGTACTCACGGTCCACCGTGAAGAGGGTCTCCGCGAGGTGGACGAGCAGCTGCTCGCGCCGGGCGGCCTTGCGTGGGATCGCGAGGAGCCGCCCGCCCGAGAAGAGGTCGCCGACGTCCCGTCGCTCCTTGCGCGGGGCGGTCTGTTGCTCGTGTGCGGTGCTCTCAGACATGAGGGCGAGCATGACCGCTCGGCTCCCCGGCGGGCAACGGAGTTTCCGGTTCGAAGGCCTTGAGGGAGTCCTCGCCGCCGGTCCACCGGACGTCGAGCCGTTGGCGGACCAGGAGCCAGCCGTCCGGGCCGCGGCGGAAGTCCCATGCGTACGCGCCGCCCATGGAGTACGTCGCGGAGGTCGTTCCGGGTGTGGTGGCCGCGACGAACCACATGTAGCCGATGCCGCTCGCCCGGTCCTCCTCCACCTCGAACTGCACGTTGAGGATGTGGTGTTGCATGCCCGGGTAGGGCGCTTCCGCCTCCTCCACCTTCGCCCGGATCGCCCCCCTCCCGCGGGTCTCTCCCCACGGCGCGAACTCCAGCACCGCGTCCTCGGCCCAGCAGTCGATCCAGGTCTGCCAGTCCTTGCGGTCCAGCGCCCGCCAGCCGCGGACGAGAAGGGTGCGCAGAGCCTCCTTGTCCTCCAGTTTCCGCAGTCTCCGGACCAGGCTGTCGTGGGCGGAGGCCGTGAGCACGACCTCGGCGCCCTCCCTCGCGGCGGGGGTCACCGGGCGCTCGCGACCGGGCGGACGACGATCTCGTTCACGTCGACCTGGGGTGGCTGGGAGATGGCGTAGGCGATCGCGTCCGCGATGGCAGAAGCCGGCAGTGCCACGGAGCGGTAGGCCTTCATCGCCTCCCTCGCCTCCGGATCGGAGATGCCGTCCGCGAGTTCGGACTCGGTCACGCCGGGGGAGACGAGGGTGACCCGGATGTCCCCCGCGGACTCCTGGCGCAGGCCTTCGGAGATCGCGCGGACGGCGTACTTGGTGGCGCAGTAGACGGCGGCGGTGGGGGAGACCTCGTACGCGCCGATGGAGGCGACGTTGACGAAGTGCCCGTCGCCCTGGGCGCGCATCACGGGCAGGGCCGCGGCGATCCCGTGCAGGACGCCCCGCACGTTCACGTCGATCATGCGGTCCCACGCCTCGGTCCTGAGCGCTGCCAGCGGCGACAGGGGCATCACGCCCGCGTTGTTCACGAGGGCGTCGATGCGGCCGTACTCGCGGACCGTCGCGTCGACGAACGCGCGCATGTCCGCGGCGTCGGTGACGTCCAGCGTCCGGAAGGCGGCGGTGCCGCCCGCCGCGGTGATCTCCTCGACCAGTCGCTCCAGCCGGCCGGTACGGCGCGCGCCGAGCAGGACCCGGTGCCCGTCCGCCGCCAGACGGCGTGCTGTGGCCTCCCCGATGCCGCTGCTCGCACCGGTGACGGCGACGGTCCTCGTCCCGGTGATGGCGGTCTGCTTCATGTCTGTCCCTTCTCGTGAACGGCCTTAGCGGACGGCCTCCTTGTGGACGGCTCTCGGCCGCCTCGTCCTCCGGAGTCTGGGCGTCGGCGGAAGGAGGGACCAGGACGGGCCGTGCCTGGGTACGGCGCACCCAGGCACGCGGTGGGGGGCCGGTCTAGCCTGGCGTGATGACAGGCAACCCCCTCGGGGACTTCCTTCGCGCGCACCGTGCACGGCTGCGGCCCGACGACGTGGGACTGGCCTCCTACGGCCCGCGCCGGGTGGCCGGGCTGCGGCGGGAGGAGGTCGCCGTCCTCGCCGGCATGAACTCCGACTACTACGCCCGCCTGGAACAAGGCCGCGAGCAAAGCCCCTCGCCACAGATCCTCGAAGCGATCAGCGCCGCCCTGTGCATGGACCACGAGGCACGCGACCACCTGTTCCGGCTGGCGGGCACCCTGCCGGACGGGCAGCGGACCCGGCCGCGGGAGACGGTCAGCCCGGAGCTGCGCCAGTTGCTGGACGGGTACGCGAACACCCCGGCGTTCGTCCTCAACCCCGCGCTGGACCTGCTCGCGGCCAACAGCCTGGCCGACGCGCTCTTCTCGCCGTTCGAGGAGGCGGACAACCTCGCCCGGATGACCTTCCTCGACCCCGCGGGCCGGGTCTTCCACGCCCAGTGGCGCCGGGCGGCCGAGGCGGTCGTCGCCGCCCTGCGCCAGTCCACCGGCCTCGTACCGCACTACCCGCGCCTGCGGGAACTGGTGCGCCTGCTCACCGGGGCGAGCGGGGAATTCGCCGCGCTCTGGTCCGCGCACACCGTCCACGGGAAGACCCTCGACGCCAAGGCCCTGGTCCACCCGGACGTGGGGGCGCTGTCCCTCACGTACCAGTCCTTCGACGTACGGGGAGCCCCCGGCCAGCAGGTGGTGATCTACCACGCCGAACCGGGGAGCCCGAGCTCCCACGCGCTCTCGCTGCTCGGCAGCCTGAACGCAACCGGCCCGGCCGACACCGGAGTTCACCGGGACGGACGGGCCGGAGCGTGAGCAGGCGGAGCGGAGGGCGGGGCGGCGGTGTCAGGGGCCGACGGTGATCTGCTGCGCCGCATCGGTGGTGTCGGCGACCCGGTAGACCGCGTTGAAGGTGGAGGCGGTCGCGCTGGTGGGGCAGCCGAACCCGCCGGTGACCTTGACCGGTACGGAGGCGTTGGTGAAGGTCAGCGTGGACGGGGCGCCGTTGGCCCAGGTGCCGCCGACGTTCGCCGGAGCCGTGGGGGCGGCGGTGACCGTACAGGACGCGAGCCCGGTCGTCTTGACCACCAGACCGCCGACGGGCAGGCCCATGGTGGCGGTGATCGGGGAGCCGTTCTGCATCGACACGGTCCAGGCGCCGGAGGTCGTGACCGTGGCGGTCACGCCCGGAATGCTGGAGGTGCAGGAGCTGTACGTCGGCGCGGAGATCGGCGAGGACACCGGCCCGGCCGGGTTGCTGTTGCCGGGGGCGGCCGGCACCGTGCCGGTCGCGACGGAGACCGTACAAGTCACCGTAACGGAACCGGCTTTGAGGGTGGCCTTGCCCGTGAGGGTGGCCTGGAAGGCGTGCCCGGCCGGGGTGACGGTGGTCGACCCGGCCGCGGGTAAGGGCGCGGCGGTGACCGGGGCGGTGACCGCGCCGAGCGCGAGGGCTCCGGCGGCGGTCGTCCCGAGGGCGAGCGCGGTGCGCGAACGGCTCATGGCTGTGCTCCTTGGGGATCATGGTGCGTGGTGGGGGGAGGGGGCGCGGCGGCCGCCGCGGTGCCCACGGCGGACTCCGCGTTCCCGGTGCCTGACGTGGACCGCGCCGTGGACAGCGCCGGGGAACCGGACTCCGCCGCGGACTCCGGTTCCCCGGCGCGCGGAACCGCGCGCGGGGCGGCGTACGGCTGCCAGGCGAACATCAGGCCGCCGCCGAGGATTCCGAGCAGGGTGCCGATCAGGAAACCGCCCAGGTTGGACAGGACCAGCGCGGCCGTGGCGATCAGGGTCGTGAGAACGCCCGCGAGCGTGCGCTGAGCGGGAGCGAACCAGGTGGTGAGGCCGAGCACGATCATCACGATGCCCAGCAGGACGGACGGGATCCCCGCCACCCCCTGCTGGAGCATGATCTTCAGCGGCGCCAGTGGCAGGACGCAGATCCACGCCCCGGCAAGGATCGCGAGCAGCCCGCCCCAGAAGGGCCTGCTGCGCCGCCACCGTTGCCACCGCCGCCGTCGGCTCAGAAGCATTCCTTCTTGCCCTTGCTGACGTTCATGCTGAGCCCGGAGAGCTTGAAGGTGCCGGCGTTGGTCGCCCACGCCGTCTGCTGGAGATCGGTGATGCGGACCGTGTCGGCCTGTTGGGCGAAGAGGTCCTGCATGCCCTGCGCTTCGGCCGGCCCCTTGTCGAGGGTCGAGGCGTCCCGCCCGATCTCGATGTTGCTGAAGACGGCGTCGCCGGCGAGCTGGGTCGCGTCGACGAACAGGTTGCTCGCCTCCACAGGGGTCTTGCGGCCGGCGGTGAGGTTGAGCGAGATGTCACCGACCACCGGGAGCGTGGTGACCACGGACTGGCAGAGGTTGTGGAGCTTGGCCTCCCGGATGGCGGTGACCGCCACCGGGATGAGCTCCTCGCGGGCGTTGACGTCGACGCTGCCGTACTGGGCGAAGCCCTCGCCCTCCAGGCTGCTCGCCGAGACCTTGAACTGCTGGCCCGAGACGGCGAACGAGGCGGCCAGCACACCCTGCGCGAGGGCGATGCCGAGGCCGGCGGTCACGGCGACGGCGGGGACGGTCAGGGCGGCGAACCGCCGCCAGCGAACGCGGCCGGACCCACTGCGCTCGTCGGACGCATGGTCGGGCAAATGGTCGGATAAATGGGGGGAACCGGTCATGAGGGCGTCCCTTATTTCGGCTGTGCACCGTTGTTACCGACGAGTTGAATGTAAGAGTGCCAATGGAGGTTGGCAAGGTTGTGCGAGCGCACCCTTTGAGCCGACTCCTACTGCTCCGTACGCAGCAATTCGGCGACCTCCGCGTCCACCCGCCGCGCCATCGCCCGGGCGAACTCCGTGGCCACGACCTCCCCGGCCACCGGCCGCAGCGCCGCCACCGCCGCCGTGATGTGCTGGAGCTGCGTGGCCGAAAGCCGCTCCAGACCCTCCGCGCCCTCCGAACCGATCACATGCCGCCGGAACAGCCCGACGAACCGGTCCGCGACCGTCGCCGCCTGCGTCTGTACGAACTCCCCCACGTCCAGGATCTCCGCCAGCGGCACCCCCAGGCGCACCAGCGTCAGCGTCGCGTCCAGCAGCCGGCGGCTCGGGTGCGTGACCAGGTCTCCGTCGACCGTCACGTAACCCAGCTCCGCCGCCCGCCGGGTGTCCGCCGCGGTCGCCGTCGGGCCGAACACCTCCCGCAGCTCGGCCCGGGTCATCGTCACCGGCTCCTCCTGCACCCAGTCCCGGGTCATCTCCCGTTCCAGGCCCAGCAGTCGGGACAGGCCGCCGCCCTCCTCCCACGCCTGGAGCAGCTCCGCGATCCCGTTGACCGTGTAGCCGCGCCCCAGCAGATCGCTGATCAGGCGCAGCCGGGTCAGGTGGTCGTCGGAGTACCAGGCGATCCGGCCCTCCCGGCGCGGCGGCGGCAGCAGCCCGCGCTCCTGGTAGTAGCGCAGGTTGCGCACCTTGACGCCGGCCGCCCGGGCCACGTCCTCCCGGCGGTAGCGCCCGCCACCGCTCCCGTCCTCCACCTGGCTGCTCACGGGCCAGAGTGTAGGAGCTACCGACAGGTCACATCGGCAGCTCACATGGGCAGGTCACACGGGCCGCGGACGATCCTGCTTGACCGCTCGCAGAACCACGAACTTCGGCTCGCTCGCGACGACTTCGCTGTTGCCGAAGAGCCGGCGCAGATGGGTGTGGTAGCCCATGTGCCGGTTCGCGACGATCCACAGCTCGCCGCCCGGCCGCAGCACCTTGCGCGACTGGGCAAACATCCGCAGCGCCGTCGCGTCCGTGGTGGCCTGGTGGGAGTGGAAGGGCGGATTGCTCAGCACCAGGTCCACGGACGCGGGCGGCAGCATCGCCACTCCGTCGCCGACGAAGAACTCCGCCGTGCGCCGGCCCTCGCGGACGTTCGCCCGGTACGTGGCCTGCGCGGAGGCGACCGCCTGGTACGACTCGTCGGTGAAGACGACCTCGGCGTCCGGGTCGTGGACCTGGACCGCCGCGCCGACGACGCCGTTGCCGCAGCCCAGGTCGACGACCCGGGCCCCGTCGGTGTTGGTCGGCAGGTTCTGCAGGAAGAAACGGGTACCGACGTCGAGCCGGTCCGCGCAGAAGATCCCGGCGTGGTTGACCACGGTCAGGCCGGAGCCCGAGCCCGCGTCGTCGTCCACCGTGTACGTCAGCGGCCACGGCCCGGGGGTCGTGGGGCGGGTCGCCCCGGGAGTGCCCGGCGTACAGAAGATCAGCCGGGCCTTCTTCTCCGCGAGCGAGGTCTTCGTGGGGCCGAGGATCTTCTCGAAGAGCCGCAGCGTGGAGGTGTGGATCTCCTTGACCATGCCGGCGCCGACCACGACGGTGCCCGCGTGCACGTGCGGGGCCAGCCGGTACAGCTGGTCCTCCAGCAGCGCCAGGCTCTTGGGCACGCGCACCAGCAGGACGTCGATCTTCCCGGGCGGCGGATCCTGCGTGGTCAGCAGGGTCACCGTGGCCTTGGCCGTCCCGATCCCGTTGCGGTCCAGATTGGCCGCGGTGGCGGAGCGGGTGAGGGCCGAGTCGGTGATCTGCGTCGGGTGGTACGCGGCGAGCGCCGTCGTCAGCGTCCCCCAGCGGTCCCCGAGCACCGTGATCTGGCCGGCGGAGGCCAGATCCACCGGCCCGCGCTCCCCGGTACCGGAGTCGAGGTGGCGCAGCAGGTACTCGTCGGCGGCGTCCCAGGCACGGAGCCGGTCGCGCGGGTCCTCGGGGAAGCGGGTGAGCTCGTAGGAGCCGAAGGGTGTGGTCAGGCGGTTCATATGAGTCCCAGGCTATCCGAGCCGACCACCGGACCCCACACGCACGTGGCCGAACACCCGAACGCCCCGCTTCCGGCGCGGGAACGCGAGACCCGCGCACGAGAGAGCCCGAGGGCGAGGTGTGCACATGTACGGGCGCGATTCACCCCCGGTGCCGGCACGCGGAGCGGCGCGCACACGCGGAACCCGGCGGCCCATCCCCGCGACCTCAGCAGCCCCCCTGCGTGGGGCGGGACACCCGCAGGCGCGGACGGCCGTGCCCATCCGTGGACCGCGTCCCGGCCCTGGCCGCGACGCACAGTCGATCAGCGAAGCACCAGAGCGCCGGGCACTTGGCCCTCGAAGATCTCGATGAGCCAGTCGAAGACCGCCGGGCCCTCGCCGGCCCGCGCCGCAGCGAGCTGTTCGGCCACCGACGGGCGGTTCGTGGGGTGGCAGCGCCTCAGCCGGGCCGGGCGGCCTGCCTACGGCGGTCGGGCCGCCCGCACGAGCGGGTCCGGGCAGTCTCGTATGCGATCGGGGCGGTCTGCCGCTGCGGATTCGTTCCGCACACGCAGAGCCACGCACAGGCGGTCCGGCAGCCTCATGCGCAGGGGCTCTGACCGCCTGCTGGTGCGGTTGTGCGCGGATGCGACCGTCGGTACGCACCGGTCCCGGCCGCCCCCGGACGCGAGACGGGTCGTCGCACGCGCGCGCGGGCGTCCGCATGCGTCGGTTCGGTCCGGGCCGCCTCGTGCGGGCGGGCGGCCGCTCATGTACGCGGGGCCGGGCGGCGCCCGCGCAGCGGCGGGCTTGCCCGCTACTCGGGGAAGTCGCCGGCCATCGCCGCGGCCACCCGCAGGTACGGGCGGGCCTCGGCGGCGCGCCCCAGACGCTCCAGGGTGCGACCGAGCATCAGCTGCGCGTAGTCCTCCACCGGCCAGCGCTCCAGGATGGCGCGCAGCTCGTGCTCGGCGCGGGAGAGCTGGGCCGAGTGGTAGTAGGCGCGGGCCAGCAGCAGCCGGGGCGCCAGCTGCTCGGGCACCTCGCCCGCCAGCCCGTCCAGGATGCGTGCGGCCGTCGCGTACTCCTTCGCGTCGAAGAAGAGCTGGGCGCGCGCCCAGCGCTCGGCGGCCGTTCCGTGCTCGAAGTACGTCCCCGGCGCGTTCATCGTGTCCCTTCCGCCGTTCGGGTGGTCCGTCCGGTGCCACCAACACGCCTGGGCGGTGGAACATTCCACCCGCCGGAGCCACCACCGCGGGGCTAGGTTGTCCGCATGAGCAATCTCGATCGCCAGCCCGCTCTCTCCGCCTGCGGCGGCCGCGGCTTCGTCGTGGCCGAGCCGGTGCGCGAGCTCCTCAGCCCGCGCACGGTCAAGCTCGGAGAGTCCACCGAGGTCCGCCGACTCCTGCCGAACCTGGGCCGCCGCATGGTGGGCGCCTGGTGCTTCGTCGACCACTACGGCCCGGACGACATCGCCGACGAGCCCGGCATGCAGGTTGCGCCCCATCCCCACTCGGGCCTGCAGACCGTGAGCTGGCTCCACGAGGGCGAGGTGCTCCACCGCGACAGCGAGGGCAGCCTCGCCACGATCCGCCCGCGCGAGCTGGGTCTGATGACCTCGGGCCGCGGCATCAGCCACTCCGAGGAGAGCCCGCGCCCGCACGCCCGCTTCCTGCACGGCGCCCAGCTGTGGGTGGCCCTGCCGGACGCCCACCGCAACGTGGACCCGCACTTCCAGCACCACGCGGAACTCCCGCACGTCACGGCCCCGGGCCTGACGGCGACGGTCATCCTGGGCACCCTGGACACGGCAACCTCGCCCGGCACGGCGTACAGCCCGATCGTGGGCGCGGACCTGACCCTCGCGTCGGGCACAGAGACCCGCCTCCCGCTCGAACCGGACTTCGAGTACGCGGTCCTGTCCATGTCGGGCGAAGCCCACGTCGACGACGTCCCGGTCCTCCCGGGCTCGATGCTCTACCTGGGCTGCGGCCGCACGGAGCTCCCCCTGCGCGCCTCCTCGGACGCAAGCCTGATGCTCCTGGGCGGCGAGCCCTTCGAGGAGGAGATCGTGATGTTCTGGAACTGGATCGGCCGGTCACACGATGAAATCGCGCAGGCCCGTGAAGACTGGATGAACGGGTCCCGGTTTGGCGAAGTGAAGGGCTACGACGGCCCTCCGATTCCGGCTCCCGAACTCCCGCCGGCGCACCTGAAAGCCAGGGGAAGAGTGCGTTGACCTGCTGGTCTGTGCGGGGCGAGGGTCGGGTGCGAGGAGCTGAGCACGTCCGCATCGCGGGTTGAGCGGAAGGCTCCTGGGCTAGCGTGGTGCCTCACCGCCAGGGTGCCTGGGCGCGCTGTGCCTGTTCTCGTGTGGAGGCGGCGTCTGAGCGTGCCATGGACAGGAGGTGGGGGAGCCGCCCGGCTGCTTGGGTGTTCCACCAGCAGTGGGCGTCGGGCGAGAACGCAGCTTTGGGGACGTTGTCGATGGCGTAGAGGTTGCGGCCCAGGCCGCGCCAGCGCAACGGCGCCGATTGGAGCCCAGACCGTCGGTGCCCCGGCGGTCACGCGCCCAGATCTGCCCAGAACTTCTCCAGGACGCCGGCCGCGGTGGCGGGGTCCTGGAGCATCCACCAGTGGCCCAGGCCTTCGAGGGGCTCGAAGTGCGCGCCGAGAGTGGCGGCCACCACCTGTGAGGCAGGACCGTCGAACGGGTCGAGCGTCGGGTGGAGGACCAGGCCCGGAGTGCTGGTCGGTGACATCAGCTCCGTCCCCCAGTGCGCGTACGGATTGGGGGTCGCGGATCGGTACAGTGCGAGGACGGACGAGGCCATGGTCTCGTCGAAGCTCTCGCCCATTGCCCGGGCGTCCTCCTCGGGAGCGCCTGCGGCTCGCAGTTGGCCGGAGGCGCTGAGAGGACTCGTGGGGTCGGTGTCCTCCAAAGTGGCGGTCGCCCACGCCTCTCCCGATACCGGTGTCTGCCAGAGCTGTGCGATGTCATGCCATACGTAGGCAGGATGAAGGATGCTGGCGACATCCACGGACCAACTGCGCAGAGCGACACGGGACCTGACGGCGATCCGTGCCACCAGGAGGCCTCCCCAGTCGTGTCCCACGAGGTCGATGGGGCCATTGAGCTCGTGCAGTTTCCCCTCCACCCACTGCACGTACTCGTCCATGGACGAGCCGAATCCGTCGGGGAGGGGCGCACCGAATCCGGGAAGCCGCAGGGCGACCGAGGCGGTGCCCAGGCGGGCCCGCAGCCGGTCCCACAGATCACCGGTCTCGGGTACGCCGTGTACGAAGACTGCCGTCATGAAGATTCCTTCTTGTTCGGGAGGCAACGGATGGCCGGGTAGCAGTGGCCCATGGCCCATCCGTGACAACGGCGGTATCGCGGAACAGGTTCACCAGACCTCACACGGTGGACGACACCCCGACACAGGCCGGTTCACGGGTTCGCACCGCCGCCCCGCCGCCGTCACGCACACCGGCACGGATACCCCCGTGCCGCGGTAGCGCTGAACCGGATCGGCTTGGCGTGCGGACGTACTGGCCGGGGCCCTGGGCCGTGTACCGGGTGGGGGCTTGGCCGGGGAACGGGGTATTGAACCGACGGCTGCTCCGTGCCGTAGGAGCGCTGAGGCCTGCGACCGTGCAGGCCGTCGGCAATGAGAGGAACGCCCATGACGCAGCCCCGGTCGCCGGCGTCGACCGACGAGTGCGGCGTATCGCTCCGGGACGATCCCTCCTTCGCCCTGTACGTGGCGGCACGGGCATGGGTCGGGCACTACCGCCCGTTCCTGGCGGAGCTCGGACTCACCTATCCCCAGTTCCTGGTGATGCAGGTGCTCTGGTCGCGCGGGCAGGTCACCGTGAAGGATCTGGGCGAGGAACTCGGTCTGGACTCCGGCACACTGTCCCCCCTTCTGAGGCGCCTGGAGGGCGCAGAACTGGTCGACAGACACCGCAGTGTCAACGACGGACGCCAGGTGCAGGTGTCCAGCACGGAGTCGGGCCGTGCCGTGCGCGATCGCGCACGCCGCGTCGTGGAATCGGCCCAGCAGGCCCTGGGCTACCCACCGGAGCAGTACGATGCCCTCATCCCTGCCCTGCACGCGCTGACCGGGCGCCTGCGCGCGGGAACGCCGCCGGGGTAGCCCAGTCGCCCCACCCTCTCCGGGCCTCTGGGAACGCCTCCCGCCCTGCCGCCCGCGAAGGTCACCGCCGATCGGGTGGAGGCGGCGTACCGGAACCATTCCCATGCCGCACGGCAGCCCGTAGGGTGAGACGGACTCCGGCGTCGCGTCACAGCGGACAACCGACGTACCGGCCAGGACGGCGGCTGGATCGAAACTTCGGAGAGTCCTTTGGAATGCGAACGCGCCCGTACCGCCTTTGCCACTCAGATGCTCGGCGGTCTCGACGGGCCGCAGCACGAGTGTGCAGCCGAGCACCTGGACCGGTGCCCGTCGTGCCGTGCCGAGCGGGACGAGCTGTTGGCCCTTCTGCCGCTGCTCGGCGCGGTGCGGCCCTACGAACTGGAGGGAGTGCCGGCTCCCGACCCCGAGCGGGCCGTGCGGGCCGCTCGCGAACGGGTGACTGACCGGGACTGACCTCCTCAGGACCGGCCCGGCAGGGCGACGAGGCCGACGTGCAGGAGAGCAGTGGTCCGCGTCCCGGAGAGCTGCGTCAGGACGTCGGCCCCCAGGGTCGGGAGGCTCATCGCCGCATAACCGTGCACGGAGTACGCGGCCAGGGTCGCACTCCGGTCCGGCCGCAGGGCCGGGGCGATATCTGTCTCCAGCGAGCCCTGTGACGCCGCGCCGAAAGCGACGCCGGCCAGGACGGCCGGTGAACAGGGCGGGCAGGATCACCAGGTGCATGCCTGCCAAGGACCCTGACGCCCCGAGCTCGCCAAAGCAACTGATGCGCTTGCGCGGCCGTCGGGTCGCCCCGACCTGACCGTTCCCCTCGGCGCGGCCCGGGCCGGCGTCACGCCGTTCACCCTTTACCGCCGCTGGAGCGACCTGCAGGAACTGCTGTCAGACGTCGCCGTCGAGCACCTCTGTGCGCACGCTCCGCCGGAGGGCCGCGGCCACTCGTCGGCGGACCTGGGGGGCTGGGCCGAACAGCTTCTGGAGGGTACGGGCTCTCCCGTGGGCCGTGCCCACATCCGTGACGCCCTCTCAGGTCGATCCCGCCACCGAGCCCGGCCCGGATCCCGACGTCATCCCCCGGCACGGCGCGAACTCTTCGGGGTGGCCGCGTCGGATGAACGGACCTCGGCCGCCCGCGCTCCACAGGTGGTACGAGGGGCACCGCCTCCCCCGACGGGCGTCGCTGCGGAGCCGTGGCACCTCCGGTTGGCGGGGGGCCGTGGCGAACTGGACCGTGTGGCGAAAGGGATGCGGGGCGCTGGGTTCGGCCGGCACTCCCGGCCTGCCTGACGTGCCGTCAATACCCTCGCGAGGGGCGCTGCCGTACGGGCCGCCGGTGCACTCCTCCTGATCCGCAGCCCATTCGGAATGACGCCTTCTCCCGTGTCTCAGCGCGGAGTTGTCTCTGCTTGACTGGTCTATTCGCTTGGTGAATAGTGAGGGACGTGTCCAACTCACACATCCTTCTCGGCCTGCTCGCGCCGCACCCACTGCACGGGTACGAGCTGAAGCGAGCGCACGACACTCGCCTGCCCAGCGCACGGCCGCTGGCCTTCGGGCAGGTGTACGCGACACTCAATCGACTCGTCCGTGACGGTCTGGCCTGTGCGGCGGGCCACGACCGGGCCGGCGGTCCGGACCGCACGGCGTACGAAGTCACCGACGACGGTCGCCGGTTGCTGCTCAACTGGCTGGGTACGCCCGAACCTCCCGCTCCACACCTGTCGAGCGTCCTCCTCGCCAAGACCGTGGTCGCCCTGCTCGTCGCCGACGAGGCCGGTGCCCGCAGACACCTGTCGGGGCAACGGGCCGCCCACCTGGCGCGCATGCGTGAACTGACAGCGCTGAAGACCACCCCGGGCGCGGCCGTCGCCGATGTACTCGCCGCCGACCTGGCGATCGCCCATCTCGACGCCGACCTGCGGTGGATGCAGACCGCAACGGACCGCGTCGCCGACCTGCGCCTGGAGGTGCACCGATGATCATCGAAACACGTGCCGTGACGAAGTCGTACGGCCCGAGCCCGGCCCTGCGCGGCGTGTCACTCGCACTGAGGCAAGGCGAGATCGTCGCCGTCACCGGCCCCAGCGGCTGCGGCAAGTCGACATTGCTGCACCTCATGGCCGGGATCCTGCGCCCGGACGGCGGGGAGGTCCTCTACCGCGGCGCCCGCATCGACGACCTGGGCGAAGCCAGGCGCTCGCTGCTGCGGCGCACCGACTTCGGGGTGCTGTTCCAGTTCGGCCAGCTCGTGGCAGAACTTCCCGCGGTGGAGAACGTCGCACTGCCCCTGATGCTGGGCGGAACCCGTCGGCGGCAGGCGACGGTCCAGGCAGCCGACTGGCTCGATCGTCTCGGTGTCGCCGAGCTGGCCAAGCAGCTGCCCGGGGAGATGTCCGGCGGCCAGCAGCAGCGCGTGGCGCTCGCCCGCGCCCTGGTGACGGGGCCGAAGGTGCTCTTCGCCGACGAACCCACAGGTGCGCTGGACACCCTCGCCGGAGAGATGGTCATGGGCCACATGGTCCGCGCGGCCCGCACCCAGGGCACCAGCGTCATGCTGGTCACCCACGACGCCACGGTCGCCGCCTACGCTGATCGCGAGATCCGCCTGCGCGACGGCATGCTGGAAAGCGACGACGACGCCTTGATCGGATCGGCCTGGGGACACTCCGGAGCCGGGGCGGAGAACGGCCGGTGAACCTGCTCACCACACTGCGCCTGTCGGTGGCGGGAAGCCGCTCGGATCACGTGCGCATCGTCTTGACCGCCCTCAGTTCGGCCCTCGGCACGGTAACGCTGCTCTGCGCCGCCGCGGTGATCGCGGTGCCTCCCGCCCTGGCGGTGCGCTACACCAACGACCTGCTCAACGAGAGCGGGCTGCGTCCGGGGGTCGCCCTCGCGATGGTGCTGCTGACCGTACCGGCCCTCGCCCTGGTCGCGCAGTGCAGTCGGCTCGGCGCGCCCGCGCGCGAGCACCGGCTGGCCGCGATCCGGATGGCCGGTGCGACACCACGCCAGATCATCCGCATCGTGGCCGTGGAGACGGGACTCGCGTCCGTCCCCGGGGCGGCGGCGGGATTCGCGGTGTTCCTCCTCGGCCGCGCCCTGCTCGACGCCCCCGACGCGCAGGGCCGTCGCCCCCTGCCCACGGACGTGCTGCCCCATGCCGCCGCCATGGCCGGCATCGCTTTGGGTGTCCCCCTGGTCGTCGCCGCACTGACCGTACTCACCCTGCGCAGGGCCGCTCTCACCCCCCTGGGGGTCGTCAGCAGGACCCGGCGCAGCAAGCCCCGCGTCACGCCCGGCGTGCTCATCGCGACCGGGCTCGGTGCCTGCGCACTGGTCGAGCCCGTGCACGCCTACTTCACCCGCAACCCGCGGGCCGACGACGCACCGTTGCTCATCGTCGGGGGGCTGGTCGTCATCGGCGTGCTCGCCGTCGGCATCGGCGTCGTCACGGGCACGGGCTGGATCACGTACACCATCGGCCGGACCCTTCAACGGTACGCACGCAAGCCCGCCGGACTTCTCGCAGGCCGCCGCATGACGGCCGATCCCTGGTCGGGCAGCCGTACCTTCTCCGCCATGCTCGTCGCGCTGGTCATCGGCTCGGCCGCAGCCGGCCTCGCCGCCCTGACGGTGGCATCCGTCTCCGCACAGCAGGAGAACACCCGCCGTTTCGCCGCACTGGTCGGCGAGCCGTACGAACCGGCGGGCACCGGCCTGTACGAACGGGCCTACGAACTCGTCGGATACGCCGCCCTGGTGGCCCTGGTGATCGCTGCCGCCGGGCTGCTCGTGGCGCTCGCCGACACGGTCCTCGCCCAACGGCGCGCACTCGCCTCCCTGATCGCCACCGGAACGCCCCGACGCATCCTGGCTCGCGCGATCGGCTGGCAGACACTTGCTCCCGTCGCCCCGGCCGTGAGCCTCGCAGTACTGGCAGGCGTTCTGCTGCCCCGCTTCGCGGTCCCCGACGCGAGCGACACCGCGGACATGCAGACCTGGCGCTGCTCACCACTGCCGGGAGACGGCATCGGCGCCTGCGAGGACCAGGCCTACTCCCAGGCACACAGTGTCCTGGTCAGCGCGGAGAAGGTCCCCGTCATCGTGAACACGCCCTGGGACCACGTGCTGATGCTCGCCGGAACAGCGATCACGGCAACCATGGCCATCACCCTCGTCTCCCTGCTCTTCCTGCGGATGAGCACACGAGCCGGCGAGCTGCGCACGGCCTGAGCTCCGGGATACACGCCGGTCCGCCTTTTTCTTCCGGGGGTTTGAACCAGGACCCGGCTTTCCGCGTAGCAAGCGATACCACCGGTGCTACGCGCACCCCGGTCCCCATCCCTCCGGCAAAGGAACGCAGACGTGCCCCACCAGTCCACCTCCGGATTCCCTCTCAAGCGCTTCGGCCACCTGACCGCAGTCGGTGTCGCCGGAGCCTCCCTCGCCTTCTCGATAGCCGGTACCGCCGGTGCGTCGGGTACGAACTCCGCCGTCTCCACCCCGAGGCCGAAGCCGACGATCGTGCTCGAGCACGGCGCGTTCGCCGACTCCACCAGCTGGAACAGCGTCGCCGAACGGCTGAAGAAGTCCGGCTACCCCGTGGTCGCCGCAGCCAACCCCCTGCGCGGACCCGAGCATGACGCCGCCTACCTGCGCAGCGTCATGAACAGCATCGACGGCCCGCTCGTCCTGGTCGGCCACTCCTACGGCGGCACGGTGATCAGCAACGCCGCCGTCGGCCACGAGGACAAGGTCAAGGCGCTCGTCTACATAGCCGCCTTCCTCCCCGACACCGGCGAAAGCTCTCTCGGCCTGTCGCACAAGTTTCCCGGCAGCACTCTCGGTGATGTCGTAGAAGCCGTGCCCTACAGCCTCCCCGGCGGTGTGACCGGCAACGACATCTCCATCAAGCCGGAGACCTTCCAGCGACAGTTCGCCGCCGACGTCCCGCGTGGCCAGGCTGCCCTGATGGCCACGACACAGCGCCCCATCGCCGCTGCGGCACTCGACGAAAAGGCCACGAAGGCAGCCTGGAAGACCATTCCCTCCTGGTCGCTGATCGCCACCGAGGACCTCAACATCCCTCCCGTCGCACAGCGGTTCATGTCCGAACGCGCGAACGCGCACACCGTCGAGGTCAAGGCCTCCCACGCCGTCCCCGTCTCCCGCCCCGACGCCGTCACCCGCATCATCCAGCAGGCAGCCGCCTCGACCTCCCGCTGACCGGCGCACCCGCAGGTGGCAGGCGGGCCCCTGTCTGCTCCTCAGCAATCCGGCCAATCCACGCACCGAGTCAGGAGAACCGCATGCCCTTCATCACCGTCGGCCAGGAAAACAGCACCACCATTGACCTCTACTACGAGGACCACGGCACCGGACAGCCCATCGTCCTCATCCACGGCTACCCCCTGGACGGACACTCCTGGGAGAAGCAGCTTCCCGTTCTGCTCGACGCCGGCCACCGCGTCATCACCTACGACCGACGCGGCTTCGGGCAGTCCAGTCAGCCCTCCACCGGCTACGACTACGACACCTTCGCCGCCGACCTCCACACCCTGATGGAAACCCTCGACCTCACCGACACCATCCTCGTCGGATTCTCCATGGGCACCGGTGAAGTCGGCCGCTACCTCGGCACCTACGGCTCGGCCCGCGTCGCCAAGGCGGCCTTCCTCGCCGGCCTCGAGCCCTACCTCCTCAAGACCGACGACAACCCCACCGGCGTCGACGCAACGGTTTTCGAAGGCATCCTCCGCGCCGTCACCCACGACCGCTACGCCTATTTCACCGACTTCTACCAAGCCTTCTACAACCTCGACCAGAACCTCGGCACCCGCATCAGCGAGGACGTCGTGCGCGCCAACTGGGCCACCGCCGCGGGCGCCTCCCCCTATGCCTCACGAGCCGCCGTCCCCACCTGGACCACCGACTTCCGGGCCGACATCCCCAAGATCGACGTCCCCGCCCTCATCCTGCACGGCACCGAAGACCGCATCCTCCCCATAGAAGCCACCGCCGAGCCCTTCCACGCCGCGCTCCCCGACGCCGACTACGTCGTCATTGAAGGAGCCCCCCACGGCCTCCTCTGGACCCACGCCGACGACGTCAACAACGCCCTCCTCGCCTTCGTCGGGAAGTAACGCCACCAGATCGGCGAACGCCTCGGCGCCGCCCTCCGCATGGGGGGCGGCGCCGAGGGCTGCCGCCCCGTACCGTTGGCCGAGTCGTCCCGGAGCCAGGTCCGGCGCGGGGCACTTCGCGCCCTGGTCAGAATTCACATTCGGTAGAGAGGGCCATTGAATCGATGAGCGGGAACGAAGGCGTCATCGACGACAGCCTGACCGTCGGCCGGGATCGCGCCTTCGTCGGGCGCCAGGCAGAACTCGCCCTGTTCAACGCCGCGTTGGCGGGCGACGCGCGCGCCTGCCCGATCCACTACCTGCACGGGCCGGGCGGTATCGGCAAGTCGATGCTGTTGCGCCGCTTCGCCAGGGAGGCTCACCGGGCGGGCCGGACGGTCGTCGAGGTGGACGGCCGGACCGTCGATCCGACGCCGGAGGGCTTCGCCGCGGCGGCTGGTCCGGAGGTGAGAACCCCGGGAGTGGTACTGCTCGTGGACACCTTCGAGAAGTGCCAGGGACTCGAGGGCTGGCTCTGGGAACGCTTCCTGCCGCGACTGCCCGCCGGCGCGCTCGTCGTGGTGGCGGGGCGCAATGCCCTCGACCCTCGCTGGACGGCCGATCCGGGGTGGATCGGCCTGCTCCAGGTCTCTTCCCTGCGTAACCTCGCGCCCTCGGACGCCACGGCCTTCCTCACCACGCGCGGCGTATCGTCCCGCGTCCACACGACACTGCTGTCGTTCACCGGCGGCAACCCGCTCGCGCTCGCGCTGGCGGCCGCCCTCGCGGTCAAGGACGAGGCGTCGACGTCCGGTTGGCGTCCCGACCAGGACGCCGTCGCCCTGCTCCTGCCCCTGCTGATCGGCGACACGCCGAGCTCTCTGCACCGCCAGGCGCTCGAGATCTGTGCCCACGCCTACGTCACGTCCGAGTCCCTGCTCCGCGCTCTCATGGGCGACCACGCGCCGGAGCTGTTCTCCTGGCTGCGCGTCCAGCCGTACATCGAGACCTCGGCCGCCGGGCTCTTCCCGCACGACGCCGTCCGGGAGTCACTGGAGGCCGACCTGCGGTGGCGCGACCCGGACGGGTTCGCCGCGATGCACGGACAGATGCGCCGTTACTTCCTCTCCCAGGTCCGCGCCGTACCCGAGTCCCGGGTGCTCCAGGCCACCGGAGCACTGACCTACCTCTACCGCGGTGACGGCCACATGTCGGAGTTCAACGACTGGCGCGACGCGGGCCTGTTCCAGGACCAGCCGTACCGCCCGGACCATCGCGACCGCGTCCTGGAGCTGGCGGACAGGGCCGAGGGCGAGGAATCCGCAGCAATGGCCGCCTTCTGGCTGGACCGTCGGCCCGAGGCGTTCCGCGTGTATCGGTCGACCCAAACCGGTGAGGTCCTCGCGTTCTCCGCCTGGCTGCGTATCGGGGAGCCGGAAGGCCTGGACGTCGATCCGGTGGTCGCCGCGGCCTGGCGGCACGCGCGGACGAACGGGCCGCTCAGGCCGGGCGAGCACTTGGCTCTGGCCCGTTTCTCGGTGTACCCCGACGCGTACCAACTCCCGTCCGCGCCGATGACTTTCATGCAGTGGCGCGCCACATCGGAGTACATCCGCGCCGACGGGCTCACCTGGTCGTACGCGGTGATGCGGGACAACGGGTCCTGGAACGACTATCTACGGGACCTCAACCTGCTGCCCGCCGACGAACGGCCCGCGGTCGGCGACCACCGCTACGCACTGTTCGGCCACGACTGGCGCGCGCAACCGGCCGACGCCTGGTTGCAGGAGAAGAGCGCAGCGATGCTGTCGGGCGCGCCCATGCCCCCTTCGCCGTCGTCGGCACGTGGCGGGCTGGTGGTGCTGTCACGGCCCGAGTTCGACGCGGCGGTCCGGGAAGCGCTGCGCACGTTGCGCAAACCGGCGGTGCTCGCCGGCAATCCACTCAACCGCAGCAGACTGGTCGTCGATGGCCGACTCAGTCTGTCCGAGGTTCTTGCCGCCTCCGCCGAGGCCCTGTTGGACGAGCGCAGTGGAGAGAAGCGTCATCGGGCGGTGGCCGCCACCTATTTCAGAGGAGCCCCGACGCAGGAGGCGGCCGCGGAGCGTCTCGGACTGCCTTTCAGTACCTATCGGCGCCACCTCACATCGGGCATCGACAGGATGAGCGACCTGCTGTGGCATCACGAGCTCCAGGGCACCGACCTGGCGAGCACCGGCGAAGCGGGCCGGCCTGCCTGACCCGGCCACCATGGAGATGACCGCGAGGCCCGGTGCCCGCTGCAGCGCGGTGGCGGGACGCTGGTGATCCCGCTCGCCGGTCCCGTCGGACGTGCCGAGAGGCGAGGTGAGCAGGAAACCGGTCTGTGAAGTGAGCAGCGGATGCCGACATGCTCATGCCCTTGAGTACGGAGAAGGGTGATGGGATGCATGTTGTGGTGTGCGGTGCGGGTCCTGTGGGCGCAGTGGTCGCCCTGCTGCTCGCGGCAGAGGGACATCGCGTGACGGTTCTCGATCCACGTCCCGTCCTACCCCCGACGCCGGAGCCGGATTTCCGGCGTCTCGGCGACGGGCTGGGGGCGGCAGGCGAGCGACCTCTCGTACTGCTGGCCGAGGCCATGCGCATGATGTCCGCCGAGCTGCCCGACGTGGCGCGAACCCTGGCATCCACGAGCGCCGTTGGTCATGGTGAGCCGAACCCTGTCGTGGACCGCACGCTCATCGCGGGCGTGCTGAAGGAGGAGATGTCCCGGACCGACGGCATCAGCATCGACTGCGGAGTCGGTATCGCCTCGCTCCTCACGGGCAAGGAGCGTCTGCCCGGCAGGCCGCACGTCCAGGGCGTCCTGACGGACGGGGGTGAGGCCGTGCTCGCCGATCTGATCGTCGATGCGGCAGGCCGAGGCTCGAACATGGTCAGACAACTGAGCGAGATCGGCGCTCCCCGGCCTCTGGAAGAGCGACAGGACAGCGGTATGCGCCTCTACACACGGCGCTTCGACTCACCCGAGACGTGCCCCGGCCCCGCAAGATGGTCCCTGCGCCACTTCGACGGCGTCACTGTGACGGCGGTGTCGGCGGGCCGGGGGAACTGCTCGATGACCCTGGGCATCAGCGACGAGGACCTCCAGCTCTACCCGCTCGCCGGACCGTCCGCGTGGAGCCGGGCGGCACGGCTCTACGAGCCGCTGCTGCCTCCCCTCACCGGGAAGCCCTCGCCCGGTGTATGGGTCACACCGCGGGTGGAGAGCAGCTACCGGCGGTTCGTTCTTGGCGGGCGACCGGTGGCAACCGGAACGGTGAGCGTCGGCAATGCGTGGGCGGCGGTCAATCCCCTGCTCGGTCTGGGGCCGTCCATGGGACTGCTGCACACCGTCCTGCTGAGGGACGCCTTGCGCCAGGTCGGTGTCGAGGACATCGTGGTGCGCTTCGACCGTCTCACGCAGGACCTGCTGTCACCGCTCCACCATCGGATCACCGACTGGGAGGAACGGCTCCCGGCGCGAAACGGAGGAGCTTCGGGGACTCTCTCGCCCCCTACAGCGGCCCCGGACGAGGAGATCGCCCGGCAGGACGCCACCCCGGTCACCCCGGTCACCCCGGTGACGCTGGCCCGGGACCTGCAGGTCAGGTTCTCACTGATTTCGGCCGACGCGCAGTCCTCCATCCGGACCGGCCCGTCCCGTGCGCGGCTGGTCGAGGCCCTCGCCCGCCGCAGCGCCACGTAGGTGCGGACGACACCGGCGAGCCGCGGCACTGGCACGCCGGTCCGACTGCCGACGTACCCCGGCCCGACACAGGAATGCGCCATGTCACGCAACCGGTCCATTGATCAAGCAAGGGGTGTCAGTACATGAGGCGGACATCGGAAGCCGGAACACCGATACCCGGCGCCACTGCCACCTTCCCGCGGCCCGATCCTTGCGAGGACTTCGTACACGCCGTTTACCACCATCACGCCACCCCCCTTCTGCGCTACGCGGCCCGCCTCCTCAACGGCGACTGGCACAAGGCCGAAGACTTTCTCCAAGAAGCCACCGCCCGCGCCTGGAGGAACTTCACCACCACCACCGACCCCGTCTCCATCCGTCCGTGGCTGTTCACCGTCGTTCGCAACCTGGCCATCGACCACCACCGCGCCCGTGCCGTCAGGCCGCCCGAATCCCCACCCGCCGACGACGTCAACCTCCCTGTCGACGACGCCATCGACGCGATCCTCACCACCCAGGTCGTTCTCGACGCGCTCGGCCGGCTCACACCTCCTCATCGCGACGTCATCGCTCTCGTCTACTACCGCGGCTACAGTGTCGCCCAGGCCGCCCAAGCCCTCGGCGTGCCCCCGGGAACCGTCAAATCACGCAGCTACTACGCCCTGCGGGCCCTGCGCGACGCCCTCCACGCAAAGGGCATCACCCACCGCTGACGCCGTTGTGTCCGGCGGTGTCACCGGGCTCCTGCCGTGGGAGTCGCGTCGGGTCTCCTTCGACGACCGCGGTTCCGTTGAGTTCACTACGCCACAGCAGATCGATGAGACGCTCGATTCCGCTGGTGAGGTGCCTGCGGTAGGTGCTGAACGGCAGTCCGAGACGCTCTGCTGCGGCCTCTTGGGTCGGGGTACCCGCGATGTACGTCATGGTGAGGGCACGGTGGTGCTTGTCGCCCGAGCGCCCTTCCCGAAGGACATCGATGCCGTTGGTGAGCAGCGCGCGCAGAGTCGTGGCGCTCTGGGCCACCACTCGGCTGTGGTTGAGGGGGTTGCGGGCGAGCGCGTCCGGGCGCCGGATCGCGCGGAGGGCGTCGCGCACTGCAGTGTCGAACTCCGGCCTGGACAGCACCACAAGTTCCGCGTGTTCCCCGGACGAGGACGAGGACGAGGACGAGGACGATGCGCCGCGCCTGAGCTTGTGGGCCAGGATTGTGTTCGACCTCTCCTCCAGCCAGGGCCCTACGGGCTGCGCCCGCCAGTCGTGGCCGAACAGGACGTAGGGGTGCGGACCGACGCGGGGTCGGCGGCCGACGGACGGCATCGCGAAGTGGTGCATGTACGCGTCCCAGTGTCCGTCGTCGCGCTTGACGACGAACGTCCAGGCCTGCCGGTCGGCCCGGAAGATCTCGCCCAGTCCGCGCCAGTGCATCAGATCCATGGGTGGCGAGGTGCGTTGGTACACCGGTGGGTGGACGTGGAATCGGGCCAGAGCGATGTACTCGCCGGGCCTGGTCGGTGCGGCCGACCGGGCGTGTGCCCAGGCCGCGTCGACGATCGGGTCGATGTCGGCGCCCAGCGGCTCGCGCAGGCGCAGCCACGCGAAGAACGCGACGATCTCACTCGTCTGAGTGGAGCGGTAGACGCGGAACGCCTCGGGCTGATGGTCGAGCCAGAACCGGCAGATGTCCGCGGACTCCTCGCCTTCCGCGGTTTCGGCCAGCTCCAGCACACGTTCGCGGTCCTCCTCGGCGTACGGCTCGTCCTTGACGTGGTCCCCGTCACGCCACTTGTGGAAGTTGGCCGAGGCTTCCTTGCGGTAGAGGTAGATGAGGGGGCTGGTGGCCTGGAGCAACTGCGCATCGGAAACCGTCCGTACCCGCTCGACGAGGTACTGGTGAACGGCTCTGTGCATGTCGGCGAAGCCGTCGGGGTCCCGCCAGCGCAGATCGGCTTCGAGCGCCTCACGCACCACGTCGTGCGGGAAGAGGCCCGCGTCCGTCGCTTCGATGAAGGGCTGCCGGCGCAACCAGGCGAACAACTCGGGCGCCTGTTCGCCTACGAGGGCCCGGAGCAGTGATTCCGACGTGACGTAAGAGTGCGCACAGATTTCCAGGGCCCTGCGGTGCGCCGGGGTGGGAATGTCACCGAGCAGCTTGGACAGCAAGGTGGCGATGACGTCCTGACTGGGCTTCCAGCCGGACTTGACTCCGCCCTCTTCCCTGACGGCCACGGCCGCCGCCAGCGAGAGGGCCAGGGGGTTGCCGCCGGTGAAGGACAGTACTGCCTGATGAGCCCCCGCCGGCAGGCCGCGTGCGTGCAGCAACCGGGCGGCATCGTCGGGGGGCAGGTTCCGCAAGGACGTCACGCGCAACAGTTGCGACCACCCGGGATCCGAGGTCCAGCGGGCGTCCGGCGCGCGGCGCCCGGCGATCACCACCACACTGCCCAGCGGGAGGCCGAGGAGGAATTCGTTGCGCAACCAGCCCTCCAGACCCTGGCAGCGTTCGAAGGTGTCCACCAAGAGCACCACTCCGGGCTCCGCGGGGATCTCCCCGACAGCCGTAGCGAATCCCTCAGGAGTGGGAGCGACCGTCCGGCCGTCCACCTCGATCACGGCGCGCCCTGCCAGGAGTCCCTCACGAGCCAGCCGTCGTACAAGGGTCGACTTGCCGATTCCCCCCGGCCCGTGCAGGAAGTGAACGGGGCAGGCTCCGGTCTCGCCCGCCAATGCGGACCGGAACAACGCCAGCTCCATGTTCCGGCCGACGAACGCCCGGTCGCGCGCCGCCTCCAGCACATCCCCTAGCGCACCACGCTGACGCACACATTCCCCTTCGGTCAACTCGCAACTCAACCGTATGGGAGGACCCCGCAGGCCGCCCAAGGTTCAAAGATTACCGGTCAGTAGGTTGCCTGCTCCCCGCCTCGGACACTGCTGTGGAGCGGGGTCCCTCCCGCGACCGAGGTGCGGAGAGCAGGTGGCTGAGGGCAGTCCGGCCCGGTTCGGCGGCCGGCTCGGCCTCGCGGCGATCGCTGAACCAGGGAAGCAGCGCGGACGTGGATTCGGGAACCTCACGGAGACGCGGGGGGTCTTCTTCGACAGCCCGGACGGACCACAGACCTGCTCCGGCACCGTTGTGCAGGACCCCGCCCGTCCGGGCCGCTCCAACCTCGGCCCGGCGGTGCAGGACCTCATCGGCGCCTGGGGGTACCCGGCGGCACCGCCGTTCGATGGTGCCACCATGCACTTCTGTGCGGGCAAACCGGGCCGCCTGTCGCTCAAGGACCGCGAACCGACGCTGTACCGGGTGGGCTGCACCATGACGGGCGGTTCCTCCGGCGGTGGCTGGTGCGCGGTCGGCACGGACGGACGGACCGTTCTCGTGTCGAACACGTCCGTCGGCCCCGACCCGTCGGTTTGGCTGGCGGGCCCCTACCTCGGCGATACGGCCAAGGCCGTGCTCGACAAGGTCAGTCTCCGGTTCGGGTCCCGCGGGTAGTGTTGTGGGATGGAACGCCCAGGACTGCTGCGGCTGTTGGCGCAGGATCGGAGGTCGGGCCGATTCAACTGACCGCCGTGTACGAGGCCAATGAGCGGCGGCCGGCCGTGAGCGCCACGCGCGGGTACCTTCGGCGGATGGACGGCCGCCTCACCCAGGACGCTCGAACCCGGATGTGGTGTACGCGATCGACCGCCTGACGGAGGGACCGTTTCCCCCCTCGCAGACATTCAGGGCGGCCGTGGAGCCGGGCGGGTTCGGGCGGTTGCCGAGTGGGGGTTCAGCGGGGCGGGCCGACGATGGTGTTGCCGCGCAGTGCGGCGGCTTCGGCGAGCTTGTCCTTGGTGATCTCGAAGCCATCCGGGCGGGGGGTGGTGATGTCGCGTCCGGCGTGCCGGAACATCTCTTCCATGCCGCCCGGAGTGGCTATGACCAGCAGGTCGGCGCGGTCGGAGGTGATGCGGTAGCCGTGGGGGATGTTGCGGGGCAGGTAGATGACGCCGCCTTCGGACAGTTCGTGGCGTTCGTCGCCGACCCAGACCAGCGCTTCGCCTTCGAGGAGGAGGAAGACTTCGTCCTCGCGGGTGTGGAGATGGAACGGCGGGGCTTCGTCCTTGAGGACGTCGAAGCGGCCGAGGGTCAGCTGCCCTTCGGTGGCCTGGCTGTCGAGGAGGATCGTGAACAGTCCGCCGCCGATCCATTCCAGTGTCTGCTGCTCGTCCCGTTGGGCGAGGTAGGGGATTGTCATGGCGGTCTCCTGGGGGTCGGGCCGCAGGCCGCCGCACTGGTGGGGCGGCCTGCGGCGTTGATGCGGGCGGGCTCGGGCCTGGGCGTCCGGCGAGGGCGTCAGGAGCAGCGGTGTGTCCAGTGCCTTGGCAACGCGGGTCGGGGCCGGCGCCCGGGTCTCCGGCTCACAGGGAGACGAGCGCGCGGACGCGGTCGGCTATGACGCGCCTGGCGGCGTCGGAGTTGAAGGCGATGCTTTCGAACTCGTGCGGCACACCGGGGTGGAGGTGGAACTCGACGGGCACGCCGGCCCGGCTCAGGCGCAGGGCGTAGGTGAGGTCTTCGTCACGGAAGATGTCGAGCTGGCCGACCTCGATGTAGGCGGGAGGGAGACCGGCGGGGTCGGTGATCCGGGCGGGCGCGGCATGCGCGGGGACGTCCGCCCCTCCCGCCCGGTCGCCCAGGAGTGCTTCCCAGCCGGTGCGGTTGTCATCCCAGGACCACAGCACGAACGGCGCGAGCTGCGGGTCGGGGGTCAGGTTGCGGTCGTCGAGCATCGGCATGACCAGGATCTGCTTGGCGATCGCCGGGCCCTGCCGGTCGCGGGCGAGGATGGAGACCGCGGCGGCGATGCCGCCGCCGGCGCTGTCGCCGAAGACCGCGATGCGGGCGGGGTCGACGCCCAGTTCGGTGGCGTGGTCGTGCAGCCAGGTCAGGGCGGCGTAGGCGTCCTCGACGGGGGCGGGGTGCGGGTGTTCGGGGGCGAGCCGGTAGTCCACGGCGAGGATCGGGGTGCCGCTGGCCGAGACGTAGCGGGAGATCGATCCGTCGAACAGGCCGATGTGGCCCAGGATCATGCCGCCGCCGTGGAGGTAGACCGCGGCCGGGCCCGGCTCGCCGGCGGCCTTGTCCTTGCGGGTGTACCAGCGCAGATCGATCTGGGCGCCGTCGAAGGTGGTCAGGCGGTAGCCGGTGGAGGTGACGTCGTCGGGGGTGGGCTGGGCGGTGTCGGTGTGGCCGATGAGCCCTTCCAGCACGGCGCGGCGCGCGGCGACGTCGCCGACCGGCGGGGGCGTGGCGTCGGCCATCGCGTCGGCCATCGGGGCGAGCGCTTCGGCGACCTGCGGGTCGAAGGCAAAAGACAAGGCGACATCTCCTTGGAACGATCGGAAGTACACGGCGTGGAAGGTCGGTCGGCGAGCCGTCCCGGCCTGTGGCCGGGCGACGCGGTCAGACCGTGATGACGGTCTTGCCGGGCAGCCGGCCCTCGGCGGCCGAGGCGTGGACCGTGGGCAGCTCGGCCAGCGGGCGCCGGTCGGCGATGTGGATGTGCAGGTCGCCGGAGTCGACGAGGGCGACCAGCTCGGCGAGCAGGTCCGCGTCGCTGCGGGCGAACACCCGCGCCACGCGCACCGCCCGTGCGGGGTCCGGGTCGGCGTCGGCGGTCGTGGACACCAGCACGCCGGCATCGGCGACCAGGTCGACCAACTCTGCGGTCTCGGCCGGTGAAGTCGTCACCAGATTGAGCACTACATCGAAGGTGCCCACCCCGGCCTCGGCGAGGGTCGTGGCGGTGTGGTCGACGATCCGGGCGGCGCCGTAGCCGCGCATCCGGACGGCGTGGGACGGTCTCGCGGTCGCGGTCACCACGGCCCCGGCCCGCGCGGCGAGCTGGACCGCGTACCCGCCGACGGCTCCGCTCGCCCCGTTCACCAGCAAGGACTGGCCCGCCGCGAGCCCGGCGTACTCGAACAACGCCTCCCACGCGGTCAGACCGACCGACGGCAGCGCCGCCGCGTCGGCCAGGTCGACCGCCTCAGGCGCCGTGGCCAGCACATGCGCGGGGGCGACCACGTACTCGGCGGCCGCGCCGGGCGCGTTCATCGGCAGGAAGCCGACCACCGCGTCGCCCACGGCGAACCGCTCGACGCCGTCACCGAGCCCGGCGACCGTCCCGGCTACGTCGATCCCCGGCACGTGGGGAAGGTCCAGCGGGAAGACCTCCTGGAGGTATCCCGCCCGGATCGCCGCGTCGACCGGGTTGAACGTGGTGCCGACCACCTTCACCAGCACCTGCCCCGCGCCCGGCGCCGGACGGTCTACCCCTTCGACCCGTAGTACCTCGCTGCTGCCGTAGCGCTCGTAGCGCACTGCCTTCATGACTGCCTCCTGAAATTGCTTCGATATCGAAGCGACTACTGCACTCTAAACATGCTTCGACATCGAAGCAATACCTTCGAGTCACGTGACGTGCGTCACTTGATTCAGGAATACGCTTCGATGTCGAAGTACTTATGATGGGCGGATGACCCCCGACAACACCCCGGACGCCGGCGCGCTCCGGCCCGAGCAGCTCGGGACGTACTTCGCGCTCATGGAGGCCGTGAGCCTGCTCCAGCGTGCCGTCGAGCAGCAGCTCCAAACGGAAGGCGACCTCAGCTACGTCCAGTTCCAGCTGCTCGCGCGCCTCGCCGACGCCGGCAGACCGCTGACCATGACCGATCTCGCGGACGGTGTCGTCTACAGCCGCTCCGGGCTCACCCACCAGGCCGGACTCCTGGAGAAAGCCGGTCTGATCACCCGCAAGCCTTCCTCCCGTGATCAGCGCGCCACGATGGTCACCCTCACAGAGGAGGGCCTCGCCAGGGTCGGCCGAGTTCTGCCCGGCCACATCGACGTCACCCGGCGCCTGCTCTTCGCCCCGCTCAGCGACGACGATGTCGACGCGCTCGGCGGCATCATGACCCGGGTCCGCGACCACATGCGCCAACAACCGGACAGCACCGCCCGCGGCCGACGCACCGCGCCGAAACACCTCCGTGGCGCGGTCCCGTCCGAGTAGCCCGCATTCGCGCCCTGGACGCCGCCTGCCGGGACGGGGGCGGCACCGGGACCGACTGCTCAGCCGCTGAAGACCGACGAGGCGGAGCCGCCTTGCTGATCGTCGCGCACCGTGGCGAGGATCTCCTCCCGGTCCGGACCCGGCGCGCTGTAGCGGGGGGCCGTTGCCGAGAGCGTGATGACCCGCTCCACGAGGCCACTCTTCATGAAGGCCTCGTCCGCGGATGCCAGCATCGAACCGACGTCACCCATGGCGCGCAGGATCTCAGGGTCCTTCAGGAGAACGGAGTCCACGGCTGTGCGCAACGCCCAGCCCGGATCGTCCGTCTCGTACCGCTCGCCGCGCACCTCGGCATCGATCTCCGCGACGCGGTGCCGGCTCCAATGGGCGTCCTCGTCCCACATGGCCCCGCACTCGTCGTCGATCTCACGGCTGACGCGCAGGGCGAGCTCTACGGCATCGGACGTGCCGAGCAGGCGCAGCACGTCACGCAGCAGCGCCGCGTGGCGCAGCCCGGTCGTCATGCCCATACCGAACTGCGGGTTGGTCGTCATCCGCGCGTCCCCGATCGCCACGATGCCCGTGGCGATCGGCTGCCCGTCGACGACCAGGCCACGCCGGGTGTTGTGGGTCCCGCCCATGACATGGACGTCGGTCAACGGGATGCCGTGGTTCCAATGGGCGGCCTGGGGATAGAGCGCAAGCACGCGGTTCCACACCTCCACGCGACTCAACGGACGGAGCTCTTGGTCCCGGTCCGAGGTGACCAGCGTCGTCGACCAGGTGTCGCCGTCTCCCGGCGCGGTGACGACGGAAATGCTGTTGTGGTGCGAGAGGGGCCAGGGCCGGGGAGCCGGCACCCCCCGCTCGTCGGCGCGGAAGTAGCGCGTGTAGTAGCGGAAGCCCGCTTCCTCGCGGACGACTTCGGGCTCGACACCCACCTGCGCGAGCAGGTCGGGCACCTCCGTCCGCCGCCCGGAGGCATCGACGACGAGGTCTGCCTCGATGCGCACTCCGGATTCGGTCATGACGCCGACGATGTGCGGGCGGCCGGACGTCCGGGACTCTCCGACGAGCAAGGACACCACCCTGGTCCCGCCGAGGATGCGCACTCCAGGCGTATCGGTGGCGGTGGCGAGGAGCGCGGCCTCAAGGACCGGGCGCCGGGCAGTGACGGTCTCGAACCGCTCGTCCCCCGCCTGCCGCGGGCCGGCACCTGCCACGCTCCAGGCACCGGAGATCATGTTGTACGTGTTGCCGCCGGCCTCGCGGATGCGGTCGACGGCGGCCGGCAGCTCCTTTTCCAGGAGGAGGAGGCCGGCCGGCATGAGGATGTGCGTGTGCCCGAACTGCTTGACGCCGGGCCGCCGCCAGTCGCCGCCAACCGTTGCCTCGACCGTTCGCGCGGCCGTGGGGTCGCGGTCGAGCACGGTGACGACGTGTCCGTCTGCGGCGAGAAGCATCGAGGCGGTGAGGCCGACGGGGCCTGAGCCGATGATGACCACGTTGGCCACTGGAACTCCTTGCGTTGGGGAAGATGCCCCACCATCCGCCGGAGAACTGCTCACCTACCAGCCCGCTTTACTGCTCAGTTGGCGCGGCGGCCCCGACGCAGGTCATCACGTCTTCTGGAGCGCGGCGGCGAGCTCGCTGAGGTACCCCGCGACGGGGCCGCTGGTGAGCAGACCGCTGCCGGCGCCGGCAAGCTCCGCCCCGGCCGGCGAGAGCGCGGTGTGAGCGCGTTCCATCGTGGCCCGGTCCGACACGGCAAGGGCGGCTCGCGCCACCACGGACCACAGAGCCTCGAACAGCAGGCCGGGGGGAGGATCCGGGAGTCTCCGCAGAACCGCTGCGGCCTCGCCCCCGAGGCCTTGGGCGACCAGGAGGAGGGGAGTCACCCACGGCTCGTGCGGCCCCCAGTCGGCCTGTGCGCAGATCTGCGTGTACTGCGCGTACTGCGCGCCCGACGGGCTCTGCCCGTGCCGCATCCGCAAGCACAGCAGGGCCAGTGGCAGAAGCCCGTGCTCCAGGCCGGGCATACCGACGCCGTGGAGCCGGGCCGCGGCCTCCCGACAGGCGGCTTCCGCCTCTGGCGCCGGCCCGGTAGCCGCGCGTCGCAGCGCCCGGTACCACTGGGTGAACACTCCCGCCAGCGGCAGCTCGTTCCGCTCGGCCAGGCGGTCCACCGCGGTCGCGTGCCGGTCCGCTCCCGGGAAGTCGGCCAGAGCGCTGCGCGCCTGGAGGCGGATGAGGTGCCCGAGCACCTCGTACGTGACCATCCCGTGCCTCGCGGCCAGGGTGATCAGCTCAGCGCCGATCCTGTCGCGGCGCGGAGACAGGCCCGCCCGGTGGAAGGTCTGCATGAAAACGCCGTTGAGCGCGAACGCCAGGAGGGCGGGGTCGTCCAGGTCGCGGGCGATCTGCTCGGCCTGCCGGGCCGCCTGCAGCCCGCGCGCCGAAGCGCTCCCACGTGACTCCAGGGCGATCGTGGCCAGCAGCCGGGCTCGTGCCACGTCGTGACCGCCCGGTCGAAGGGTCCTCAAGGTGCGCTCCGCCGCTGCCACCACGTCCGCCGCATGCCGGGGGTCGTCCACCCGCGTCCAGATCGCCGGAACGTCGTAGGCGCCGATCACGCGCGCGGTCAGGTCCGGGTTCCCCAGCTCTTCGGCCGCCGCGATCACGGCCGAGCGGTGCCGACGGGCCACCTCCAGGCCGCCGCCACCCGTCACCGCGAGATTGCGCAGCAGGCCTACGGTCGCTTCCAGGCGTGCCCGGGCCCCCGATGCCAGCGTGCGGTCGTAGGCGGCCGATGCCTCCGCCCACACGGTGTCCGCCGAAGAAATCGGCCCGGGAGCCCGGTCGAGGTGGTGTTCCTGGGTAAGGATGTCCGCCTCCAGGCGGCGCAGTCCCGGGCCGGGATCCACCCCCAGTTGCTCGACCAGCAGCTTTCGTGCACGGCGTAGCACCGCGAGCGCGTCGCCCTGGCGGCCCGTGCGGTACAGCGCGAGGGCCAGGAGCCGCCATGCGTCCTCGCGCCAGGGGTGCTCGGCCACGTGCGCATCCAGATCCGGAATCGCGTCCGCTCCACGACCGAGGGCCAGGCGGACCTCCGCCTGGCACTCCAGGGCGTGCAGCCTCAGCTCACCGAGGCGCGAACGCTCGGTGCGGGCCCAGGCCTCTTCTGGGAAATCCGCGAGGGCCGGACCCCGCCAATAGCCCAGAGCCTCCGCGAGCCGGTCGAGGGCCTGCTGCGGCGGCAGGGTGCGGGCGGCGGCGACCGCCTGCTCGAAACACCAGCTGTCGACGGAGCCGCGCTCGGCGCGCAGCGCATAGCCAGGGCCCTCGGTGACCAGGAGGCGAGCCGGAGTGCGGGGCCGACGCTGTGGTTCCAGGGCTCTGCGCAGCGCGGAGACGAACGTACGGACAGCACCGACCGCGTCCGCGGGAGGTACCTCCCACAGATCCGCCACCAGGCGGGTGACGGGGACGACCCGGCCCCTGGCGACGATCAGCCGGGCCAGTACGGCGCGGTGCCGAGGGCCCTTCAAGGCGATCGGTCCCCCTTCGTCGTCCCAGGCCGTCACCGGCCCGAGTATCCCGAATGTGACGTTCACACCTGACCGCCTTCCCGCTCGCCCTCTGGTGCCAAGTTATAGGTCGCTCATTCGATGCTCATCCACGGCCTCCAGGGTGGAGACACCAGCCCGCCCACGGAAGGAAGCCGACTCATGACCCCTCCCACCAGCACGTTCGACTACCAGCGGATCGAGGTCGCCGACGGGGTGTCCCTGAACGCGGCCGTCGTCGGCTCGGGGACCCCGATCGTGCTGCTGCACGGTTTCCCGCAGACCCATCTGATGTGGCGGCACGTGGCCGCCGATCTCGCGCACGACCACACCGTGATCTGCCCCGACCTGCGGGGCTACGGCGACAGCGACAAGCCCGTCGAGACCGACGGCACCGTCTACGCCAAGCGCACCATGGCGGCCGACGTCGTGGCCCTGGCCGGCGCCCTCGGACACGACAGGTTCGCGTTGGCCGGGCACGATCGCGGCGCCCTGGTGGCCTTCCGAGCCGGACTCGACCACCCGGACAGGATCACTCACCTCGCCAGCCTCGACGTGCTGCCCACCCTGGACATGTGGGAGGTGCTGCACGGTGTCAGCGCGGCGGTCGGCTTCCACCTCTACCTGATGGCCCAGCCGCCCGGCCTGCCCGAGCAGATGATCGCCGCGAGCCCGGACGCCTTCTTCGGCCACTTCCTCGACATCTGGACCAACGACCCGCAGGCGATTCCCGCTGACGTCCGCACCTCATATCTGGATGCCTGCCGGGGTGCGGTGCCCTCGATCGTCGCCGACTATCGCGCATCCGCCGGTATCGACATCGAGCACGACAAGGCGGACCGCGCTGCCGGGAACCAGTTGAAGATGCCGGTCACCGTGCTCCAGCAGGACTGGGGCGCGTTCCTCGGATTCGACGCGGCCGCCCTGTGGGGCTCCTGGGCGTCCGACCTGGAGCACAGGACGGTCACCTCTGGTCACTTCATGGCCGAGGAAAAGCCCTCCGAGATCGCCGAGGCGCTCCGGACTCTCCTCAGTCGCTGAACGACCGGTTGCGCTGAGCACACTCCGTCGGCCTTGGCCCAGGCCCTCTTCCGGGCCGGCGGGCGATCGGGAGGTTGCCGGCGAATCCGGCTTCCAGGCCTTGAACCGATCCGCGTGGCGCCCGTTGTCCATGAACGGAGGCAGGCACGCGAGTTCTTGCCGCCCAGGCAAATCAAGCACGAGCACAGGAGAGTTCATGACTGATGTGCACGCGGACCGGACGGGGCCTCAGCCGCCCCGACGTGCGAAGCGGTGGGTCGTTCTCGGCACGGCAGCGGCAGTGATCGCGGGCGTGGCGGTCGCCGTTCCCGCTCTCGCGGACTCCAAGTCCGACAGCGAGAAGGAGGAGACGCTGCTGCGGACCACGGCCCAGAATGTCGGGGTCACGAGGAGTTACGCGAACCCGAAATCCAACCTTTCGCTCACCGCGGGAGGTGTGGGTCCCAGCGGCAAGGGCGAGGTCTTCGCAAGAATTGGAGGCGTGAACGAGAACGTCCAGTCGTGGAACTTCCTCCGCGACAAGATCATTTCTAGGGGCGCGAGTTCCGGGGACAACCTGCGCTGCCTCGAGAGCGACAGCGGTGGGAATGTCTTCATCGCGAAGTGTGTCACCGGAAAGGATGCGCAGAAGTGGGCGCACAAGCTCGCCCAGAAGGCCCCCGGTGCTTTCCGCGACCAGGTCCGGATTCAGAACTTCCAGAGCAAGAAATGCCTGACCATCGGCAGTGCCACAGGCCGGGGGACCGCTGAGGTCGCGGCCAAGGACTGCAAGGACGAGGCTACGTCGCAGCGTTGGGTGGTCGCGTCGTTCACGAACGAGTAGTCGGCACCTGAAGGGGTCTGGCAGCCGGTGGGCTGTCAGACCCCGCAAGCCGCCCCCTCCCGAGCGTAGGGACTACGAGAGGGCGACGAAATGGCTCTGCGGAGGAGAGGGAATGAAGGGACCTGAACGCAACCGTCCGACATGGGGCCGGCGTGATGTGCTGTGCGGAGGGGTCGCGCTGAGCGCAGTGGCGGTCGCGGGCGGCGCCGCTACCGCACTCGCGCCCCCCGCTCGCGCTGCCGGCCCGGCGGGAATGCCGACCTACCGATACCTGCGCGACGCACTGGCGATGCCCTTGAACTACAACCGTACCGGCGAGTTCATCTTCCCGACCATCCGGGGAGTGTTCGACAAGATCAGTGATCCACGCTCCAAGTACTACCTCTACTACGCCCCGCACGAGAACCCCGGCGGGATCTGCGTAGCCTTCAGCGACTCACTGGAGGGGCCTTTCAGTGACTACCGCGAGAACCCCGTGATCGACAGACACCTGAACGGCACGACGGTCAGTCACGTGTCGTCGCCGCACGTCGTCTGGGATACGGCAACCCAGCAGTTCTTCTGCTACTTCCACGGCGAGAACACCGTGACCCGCGTCGCCCGCTCGCGCGACGGCATCAACTTCGTCGACGAGACGGCGATCCTGAGCACGCGCCTGGTGCCGGGCACATCGGAGACTTCCTACGCCCGGGTCTTCGAGCACGCCTTGCCCGGACGCAACAACAAGTACGTCATGGTCTTCATGGGAGTAAAGGGCGGGCGGCGGATCTTCTACGGCTGGTCCCCCAACGGATGGGACAACTGGCAGTTCAGCGCGACCCCTTTGGTGAACCCCGAAGGGGACGGTCTCACCGACATCTCCGGTCCGACCGTGGTCAAGCGCAACGGGACCACGTACATCGTCTATCACGGCAACGACGGCCGGATGCGACTCACCGAAGTCGGCAACGACTTCCGGCAGGAGAACCACCTGGGCGTCTTCCACTCGCCCATCGCTTCCGACCGGGGGCGCGTCGCGGCCCCGTCCTTCGGCTCCGAGAACGGCACGGAGTACATGTTCTACGAAGCGGGAGCGCGACTCGGCGCCCGTATCTGCATTGCGCGCGCCGTCCCGGGCCGTGCGCTCGCGCCCGGCGCGGCCGCGTGAGGTGGTTCGGGGCCCCGTTCGCACGCGTCTTGACCCTCAAGGCTTCTCACGGACCGTCCAACCAGTCGGAACAACCACGGCGTACTTGAGCAGTGCGCCACCGAAGTGAACAAGAAAACGGCCTGTGGAATGAGCAGTTGCCGATTCTATATTCGCGCCCAGCAGCATGCTCCTACCGCTACGGGAGGGTGGGGCGAACACGTCGCCGCGCCCCCGTCGAGTAGCACTTCATGCGTGCTTCACCACACGAAAGACATCTGGAGGTTTTCATGAACATGCCCCGAAGGAACACAGCCACCCGCGCCACGCTCGTTGGACTGGGCGCCACCCTGGCGGCGTTCTCCCAGGTCGCTCTCGCCTCGACGGCCCACGCGACGGGCACCTGGGACGAGAGCCGGGTCCGCATTCAGTCCGCCCGAGGGGACTGCCTCACCGCTGTTCCGCGTTCTACCAACCAGCTGGACACGGAGAGGTGCGACACGGACAACCTCCGCGGGAACTGGCGGATGGTCGACAACCGCGACGCGAACTTCCTGCTCAAGAACTGGTCCACCGGCGAGTGCCTGGATTCCGAAACGAACGTCTTGGGCGGGAAGGTCTACATGTCGGCCTGCGACCAGAACGACGGCGGCCAGGTGTGGAGGTACGACTGCTTCGAGGGAAGGCTGATGAACCTGGCCTCGACGACCTTCCTGACCCGGTTCACCTCAGGTGTGGTCGGCCATCAGCAACGATCGACCTCGGACATCGGCAAGCAGGTCTGGAACATCGTCCCCCGACCGCACGCCTGCTGAAGTAGCGGTGGACCCTCTCTCCGGCGGTGCGGACAGCTGACCGGAGGTGTCGGCCCGGTCGGTGATCACTGACGTGAAGTGGGACCGGGTCGAACCCGCCATGGAACAGCCTTGAGAGGCCGGCGGGTACCGCATCGCTACGGCTTCCCCGGGCGGGCCCGGCGCTGGAGTCGCTCAGCGGCGTGACCCTGATGCCTGATGTGGACCTGGCGGGAGCGTAGATGCCCCGGGCGCTCGACCGCCCGGACCTGGGTGACCGGGGCTGACTCCGGGCAGCCTGCCGCTGGTACGAAGAGAACGTCGTCCCCAGTGCCCGGCTGACATGGTGCAGCCCTGTCCGGTCATCAGGCGCGCAGCCATACCCCCGTGTCCTGCGGCAGCCTTCCCTCCCCGTCGAGCGGTCCGCTGGCGAGGAGGATCCGCTCGTGCGGGGGGAGTGCGGCCGGTGTGCGTGCGAGGTTGACGACGCACACCAGGCCCTCCGTACGAGCAAAGGCCAGCACCCCCTTCTCGGCGGGCAGCCAGGTCATGGGGCCGTCCCCGAAACCTCCTCCGGTGCGGCGCAGTGCCAGCGCCGTCCGGTACAGCGCGAGCATCGACCCCGGGTCGGTGTGCTGGCGGTCCACCGCGTAGTGCGTCCAGTCCCGGGGCTGGGGCAGCCACGGCTCGGACGCCGGACCGAAGCCGTACCAGGGCGCTTCGGCGGTCCAGGGCAGCGGAACGCGGCAGCCGTCGCGCCCCGGGTCGACGCCCTCGGAGCGGGCGTGCATGGGGTCCTGGATGCGGTCGAGCGGGATGTCGGCCTCGGGCAGCCCGAGTTCCTCGCCCTGGTACACGTAGACCGATCCGGGCAGTGCGAGGGTCAGCAGCGCGGCGGCGCGGGCGCGCCGGGTGCCGAGGTCGAGGTCGGTCGGGGTGCCGAAGGCCTTCTTCGCGAAGTCGAAGCCGGTGTCGGCGCGCCCGTAGCGGGTGGCGGTCCGGGTGACGTCGTGGTTGCACAGGACCCAGGTCGCGGGCGCTCCGACCGGGGCGTGCTCGGCGAGGGTGTCGTCGATGGTGCGGCGCAGCCGGTCCGCCTCCCAGGGGCAGGACAGGAAGTTGAAGTTGAAGGCGGTGTGCAGCTCGTCGGGGCGCAGGTAGCGGGCGAAGCGCTCGGAGTCGGGCAGCCAGACCTCGCCGACGAAGACTCCTTGGTAGGAGTCGGCTATCGCGCGCCAGGACCGGTAGATGTCGTGGAGTTCGTCCTGGTCGATGTACGGGTGGGGGTCGACGCCCTCGACGAAGTCGGCGAGCGCCGGGTCCTTGGCAAGGAGCGCGGCGGAGTCGATCCGTACGCCCGCGACACCGCGCTCGAACCAGAATCGCAGGACGTCCTCGTGCTCCCGGCGAACCGCCGGGTTGGCCCAGTTGAGGTCCGGCTGCTCGGGGGTGAAGAGATGGAGGTACCACTCACCGTCCTCGACCCGGGTCCAGGTCCGGCCCGAGAACTGCGAGGGCCAGTCGTTGGGCGGGAGTTCACCGTTCTCCCCGCGCCCCGGACGGAAGTGGAACAGCTCGCGCTCGGGGCTGCCGGGGCCGGCCGCCAGGGCCGCGCGGAACCAGGCGTGCTGGTCGGAGACGTGGTTCGGGACGATGTCGACGATCACGCGGATGCCGAGTTCGCGGGCTTCGGCGATCAGCTTCTCGGCCTCGGCGAGGGTGCCGAAGGCGGGATCGATGGTGCGGTAGTCGGCGACGTCGTACCCGCCGTCCACCAGCGGGGAGAGGTACCAGGGGGTGAACCAGACGGCGTCGACGCCGAGTTCGGCGAGGTAGGGCAGTCTCGTCCGGACGCCCGCGAGGTCCCCGGTGCCGTCGCCGTCGCCGTCGGCGAAGCTGCGTGGGTACACCTGGTAGATGACGGCGTCGCGCCACCAGTCGCCGGTGCGGTGGGGGAGAGGGGCTGCCACGTGACGGTCCTTTCGGGCAGGTCGGGAGTCCTCGCCGCCGGCCCGGTTGCTGCGGGGCGTGTGGACGGGCCGGCGACGAAGGTCTGAGGGTGCGCGGGTGCGGAGGTGCTGCCGGGCGCGGTCAGCCCTTGAGTCCCCCGGCGGTGAGACCGCTCATGATGTTGCGCTGGAAGACCAGGAAGATGAGCAGGGTCGGCACGGAGGCGATGGTGAGCGCCGCGATCAGCACGTTCACGGGTACGCCGTTGGACAGCGAGTAGATGCCGACGTTGAGCGTCTGCTTCGCGGGGTCGGGGAGGGTGAGCATCGGCCAGAGGAAGTCCTTCCAGACCCCCACGACGGCGAAGATCGACACCACGCCCAGGATCGGCCGTGAGATGGGCAGCACGATCGACCACAGGATCCGCGTCGGGGCGGCCCCGTCCATCGACGCGGCGTCGAGCAGCTCCCTCGGGATCGAGTCGAAGAACCGCTTGAGCAGGAAGATGTTGAAGGCGTTGGTGACCGACGGCAACCAGATCGCCCAGGGCGTGTTGAGCAGGTTGCGCTCCACGACCGGCACGTCCAGGACCGTGAGGTACTGCGGTACGACGAGGACGGTCGCCGGGATCATCAGGGTCGCCAGCATGAGGCCGAGGATCGCCTTGCCGAGCACGGGCCGCAGTTTGGAGAGCGAGTAGGCGGCCGCCACGTCGAGGACGAGCTGGAAGGCGAGGGCGCCGAGGGCGTAGTAGAGGGTGTTGAAGAGCAGGGTGGCGAGGTCCATGACCTCCCAGGCCCGTGTGTGGTTCTCCGGCATGAACGAACCGGGCACCAGGGTCGGCGGGGTCTGGATCACCTCCTGGGCGTCCTTGAAGCCGCTGGACACCAGCCAGTACAGCGGGCCGAGGAACGCCAGGGTGAAACCGCCGACGACCACGGCGAAGACGGTCCAGTAGATGGCCTTGCCTCGGGGGCGGGCGAGCTGCGCCGGCGAGATGAGTGTGCGTGTGGACATGCTGGTCTCCCCGGTCCTACTCGTCCTCGGCGCGGCTGAGCTTCACGTACGCGGCCGAGAATCCGGCCAGGAGCACGAGCAGGAGCAGTCCGAGTGCCGCCGCGGCACCGTAGTTGTTGAAGTTGAAGGCGTACTGGTAGATGAGGTAGACGACCGTCGTGGTGGAGCCCTCGGGGCCGGCGCCGCCGGTGAGCAGGAAGGGTTCGACGAAGACCTGCATGGTCGCGATGATCTGCATGAGCAGCATCAGCGAGAGGATGAGCCTCGTCTGCGGGATGGTGACGTGCCAGATCTTGCGGAGCAGTCCGGCGCCGTCCAGCTCCGCCGCCTCGTACAGCTCCCCGGGGATGGACTGGAGCGCGGCGAGGTAGATGAGGGCCGCGCCGCCCATGTTCATCCAGGTCGAGGCGATGACGACGGAGAGCATCGAGAGGCCGGGGTCCTGGAGCCACTGCTGCTCGGGCAGGTGGAAGAACCGGAACAGCTCGTTGAGCAGGCCGTAGCCGGGGTCGTACAGGTACTTGAAGAGGAGGACCGAGGCGACCGGCGGCAGCATCACCGGCAGATAGACGAGCAGCCGGAGGTAGCCCTGTCCGTGGTGGAACTCGTTGATGACGAGGGCGACGACGAACGGGACGGCGAATCCGAAGACCAGCGCCAGCACGGTGAACAGGAGCGTGTTGCGCCACGCCTGCCAGAAGGCCGGGTCGTTGGAGACCGTGACGAGGTTGTCGAGACCGACCCAGGTGGTCTGACCGCCCTCGGTCTTCTGGAAGGCCAGGAAGAACTCCCTGACCATCGGGTACCAGGAGAACACCGCGAAGCAGAGGACCGCGCCGATGAGGAACCCGTGGGCGGTGAGGTTGCGCCGCAGGCTCATCGCGAAGCGCCCACCAGGAGGTGTGGGCTCCGCCGCGTGCGGCGGGGAGTGGCGGGGGGAACCCGCCTTGCCAGGGGTCAGGCTGGGGGCCGACATCGTCGCTCCTCGGTGCTGGTCTGCCGGGTTGTCGTCTCACGGATGGCCGAGGTCCCGGGCGGGGGCGGCTCGTCGGTCCGGCCCTGCCCGGGATCCGGTCAACCGGTGGCGAGGACCTGGTTCACCTGCGACTCGGCGGTGGAGAGCAGCTTGTCCATGTCGGCGTCCTTGTTGGTGAGGATGCCGGACATCACGTTGTCGAGGACCTTGTAGACCTCCTGCGCCTTCGGCGGCTCCGCCTTGCCCGCGACGGGGTTGTCCATGAAGGTCTTGAAGTTCGCGACCGGCATGGTGGCGTGCTCCACGCGCGCGGCGTCGTCCTTGGCCTTCGACCCGTTCAGCCAGAAGTTGGGCTGCGGAACGCCGACGGGCAGGCCGTCCGCCTTGGCGCGGGACCAGTCGAACTGGCCCTTGCCGACGCTGAGGTTCTTGAAGTTCAGCCAGGCGACGGCGGCCTTGATCTTGTCGGAGGGGATCCCCTTCTTGATCATGTAATTGTTGCCGCCGGCCAGGGTGGCCTTCTCACCGGGGATCGGTCCCATGCCGAAGTTCTCGTACTTCGCGCCGAGCTGCTGGACCATGTACGCGATGTCGTCGGGCGCGGCGAGGAACATGCCGAGCTTGTCGGTCGCGATCTGCTTCTGCAGGTCGCCCCACTTGAGCAGCTGGGTCTTGCCCATGCTGTCGTCCTCCCAGCGCATGGCGTGGAGGTTCTTCGCGACCTGCTTGCCGAGCTCGTTGTTGAACGCGGCCTTCTTGCCGCCGGCGTCGACGACGTCGCCGCCCAGGCTGTACATCTGCGCGGTGAAGTGCCAGCCACCGGTGTTGCCCGCGCTGTACTCGCCGAAGCCCGCGACCCCGTTGCCGAGTCCGGCGATCTTCTTCGCGGCGGTGCGGACCTCCTCCCATGTGCGCGGCGGGGCGTCGGGATCGAGGCCGGCCTGCTGGAAGAGCTTGCGGTTGACGAGCAGGCCCATCGTGTAGTTGCTGGTGGGCAGGCCGTACAGCTTGCCGTCCTGCTTGAGCGAGCCGAGGACGTTCGGGTCGATGTCCTTCAGGGCGGGGACCGACTTGTCGTTGACGTACGCGGTGATGTCGGCGGCGCCGTCGTTGTCCAGGACCTGCGGCAGGTCGGTGAAGTACGTGTAGAAGACGTCCGGCTGCGACTTGGCCTTGAGCATCGCGGTGAAGCGGGGCGGTTCGAGGCACTGGCCGGCGGTGGAGCGGCCCTCGATCGTGACGTTGGGGTACGTCTTGTTGAAGGCGGCGACGTCCTCCTGCCACTCCTTGAGCTCGGCCGCCTTCGCCGCCGGGGGCATGCAGTCGATGGTGAGCGTCACCTTGGTCTTCGGGTCCAGCGGAGCGGCGGGGTCGGATGACCCGCCGCCCTCGGAAGCACCGCTGCCGTTGTTGTCGCTGCTGCTCGTGCCACAGGCGGCGAGCGCGGTCAGCGTGAGCGCGGAGACGAGGGTGACCGCGCTGGCGCGGCGCGTACGGCGGAACCGGGCACTTCTCATGGGTGGTCCCCTTCGGGCATGAACGTGGAGGTCACCCCACCGCCGATGCGTTCGTGGGGCGCGCCACACTCAAGCATCCCCAACAAGTGAACGCAAGATATCGCGCTGATTTCGTAATTGCCTGACAGGAAGAAGAAGGGGGCCGGGAAATCGGGGTCTCCAGGGGTCGTTCGGCCGCAACGCATGCAAGGTCGACGCAAGCGGCCGCAAGCCGCCTGCGCCGACTCTGGGGGCGGGTGCCCGTGGTGTCGCCGGACCCGCTAGGGGTTGATGTTGATCTTGAATGTGGAGGTGGTGTTACGGACGTCCACCGCGTTGTTGCTCAGCTGAAGGCCGTTGAAGGTCACCTCCCCCACGGCGGGGCCCTGCCCGGACTCGGGCAGCTCGTTGGCCCAGAGCCCGAAGCCCGACTTCGCGTCGTACGCGTCACCGCTCTTGCGCGCACCCGTGATGGAGATGTCCGTGAACACGGTGTCCTTGATGGGGAACTGCGGCTGCCCGCCGACGTAGTTCGTCTGGAACATCACGCCGCTGTACGTCGGGTCGACGATGTCGACGTGGTTGACCCTGATCCCCTGGAAGACCTTGGAGGCGGAGAACACCCAGATGCCCGGGAAGGTCTGCGAGCCCCAGAAGTGCCCGCCGGCCCGGACGATCGAGATGTTCTCGAAGGTCGTGGGATCGGTGCCGAAGCCGTTCATCGGGTAGCCGAAGTCAAGCGAGGAGATGGTGATCCCGGAGTAGACGAGCGTGTCCGCGATGTGGATGTTGCGGAAGGTGTTGTTGTAGCCGCCGTACACGGCGACACCCGCGGCCCGCCAGGTGAGCGTCGACGTCAGGTTCTCGTAGACGTTGTTCTTCATGTCCGCGCCGCCCGCGTCGATCGCGGAGAAGAGCGCGAAGCTGTCGTCGCCGGTGGCCCGCGCGTCGTTGTTGGTCACGAGGTTGTCGGTGGAGCCGTTGGTCATGTTGATGCCGTCGGCGAACATGTTCCGGATCCGCGAGTTCCGAATCGTGATCCGGTCGGTGTTGGCGCCCCAGTAGAGGCACACCATGTGCTCGTTCCAGATGTCGTCGATCACGATGTCGGTGACGCCTCCGAAGTCGAAGACCTTGCCCGGGCCGTCGATCCGCGAGGTGTAGTTGCCGAAGTAGGCGAAGCCCTTGAAGAGCGAGCCCTTCGCCGCCGCCTCGGCCCGGAAGCCGACGTCGGTGTTGTCCTGGGTGGAGGGCGCGTGGAACTTCGTATACCAGGGCCCGGCGCCGACGACCTTCACCGCCTTGCCGTACACCTGGAACTTGCTCGACGTCTGGTAGTCGCCCGGCGGCAGGTAGACGCCCACGAGGGTGCCCGTGGTGTCCATCCGTACCTGGTCGAGCGCGTTCTGGACGTCCTGGTGACCGAACCCGGCGGGGACCGTGTACGTGGCCGGGTCCGGGTTGGCCACGGGCGCGACCTGTTCCAGGTTCACGAAGTCGATCGCGTACGTCTGGGTGTTCGCGGCGTCCTTCTGCAGCCGGATCCTGCTGCCCGCCCGCACGGTCTCGCCGAGCATGACGTTCGCCTCGTCGTAGACGTGGCGCGGGGCGCCGGCGCCCGGGGAGTTGCCGGGCGCGGTCTCGGCGCCGTACAGCCAGGCGTACTTCGACGTCACCGGGAGCGCCTTCTTGAACACCCCGTCCACGTACACGCCGATCGTGGAGTCGATGCCCCCGCCGCCCGGGGCGTCGGGCAGCGAGACCCGCGCGACCAGGGTGTTCGTGTCGGCGCGGGTGGTGAACTCGACGTACTCGCCCGTCGCGTCCAGGTTCACGGCCTTGCGGCCCGAGGCCTCGCCCGCGATGTCGCCGACGGTCCGGTTCGGGCCGACGACCTGCGCGCCGCCCCCGGCGGTGCCGTCCTCCGCCTCGTACATGTCGTACGGCATGTTGGCTCCGCGACCGACGAACAGCGGCTGGGTGGAGGTGTTGTTGGCGCGCTTGACCGGCAGTTCGTTGGCGTCGTCGGCGAGGACGACCTTGACGGTGTACGAGCCGTTGACGGCGGTCCAGGAGCCGAGGCTCACCTCGGCCGTGGCCCCGGCGGCGATGGCTCCGCTGTGCGCCCCGGTCAGCGTCTTGACCGTGGCTCCGGTGGAGTCGACGAGGGTGAGCGTGACGCCGTGGCTGCCCGGCGCGCTCGCCACGGTGCCCTGGTTCCTGACGGCCGCCTTGAAGGTGACGGCGTCACCGGCCGCCGGGCTGGACGGCGCGGTCGTCACGGAGGACGCGACCAGGTCGGAGCTGGAGACCGGTCTGACCACGAGCTCGCTCGCGCTGGTGAAGGTGTTGTTGGACTCGTTCTGCTCGATGACCGCGTTCGCCTCGTCGGCGACCGCGCTCAGCTGGTACGAACCGGCGTCCCGCGCGCCGATGGAGGCGCTGACCGTGGTCTGGGCACCGGCGGCCAGGGCGCCGACCTGGGCGGTGGCGACCTTGGTGCCGCCCAGCCGCAGCGCGACGGCCGTCGCCGGTGCGGCGGCCGGACCGCCGTTGCGGACGGTGGCGCTGACCGTGATCGGGTCCGACTCGACCGGGGAGCCGGGGGAGGCGGTCAGACCGGTGACCTCCAGGTCCGGGTTGGGCGCAGGTACGCCGATGACCTGGAACTCGGCGAGCTGGCCCGCCGAGGAGCCGGAGTTCGCGGTGAACTTCAGCTGGACGTCCGCGACCCGGGCGGAGACCGGGATCGTGGCGGTGTTGCCGCCGCTCGCCGGGTTGAAGGTGTAGCTCTTCGCGGCGACGAGGCTGCTGTGGCCGGACGCGCTCTGCTCGCGACCGAGGACCTCGACGGTCTGGCTCCGGGTGCCCCAGACGGCGTCCGGGTTGAGCTTGAGGACGAGCCGGCCGAGGTCGGCGTTGGAGCCGAGCTTCACGGTGAGGGTCTGCGGGTAGCTGCCGCCCGCGCCCTCCCAGTACGTCGTCACGTTGTTGTCGTTGGCGTTCGCGGCGGCGTACGTGTGCACCGTGGAGGAGGCGGCGATCTCCTTGCCGACCGCCAGGTTGGAGCCCGAGCCGCCGGTGCCGTCGCGGGTCACGGCGTTGCTGTTGGCCGACTGGTTGCCCGCGGCGTCCTTGGCGCGGACGTGGTAGGTGACGGTGGCGGAGGCCGGCTGGGTGTCGGTGTACGTGGTGACGTTGCCGGCCACGCTGCCCCGGAGGGTGTTGCCGGCGTAGACGTCGTAGCCGGTGACGCCCACGTTGTCCGAGGAGGCGTTCCAGGTCAGCTTGATCTGACCGGCACCGGGTTCGGTGAGCGCGAGGTTCGCGGGCGCGGTCGGCGCCTGGATGTCCCCGGTCTCGGCGGTACGGGTCACCGTGTTGCTGTCGGCCGACTGGTTGCCCGCCGCGTCCTTGGCGCGGACGAGGTAGGTGACCGTCTGGTTCGCCGGCCGGGCGTCGGTGAAGGTGGTGACGCCCCCGGCGACACCGGTCAGCAGGGAGCCGTTGGCGTAGACGTCGTAGCCCGTGACGCCGACGTTGTCGGTGGCCGCGTTCCAGGTGAGCCTGATCTGGTCGCCGGCGGGCTGGGTGAAGGCGAGGTTCGCGGGCGCGGACGGGGCCTGCGTGTCGCCCGTCCGGGGGCCGTAGACCTCCAGCTCGGAGAGCTGGGCGGCGGCCCGCACGCTGTTCGCCGTGACCAGGACGCGGACGTAGCGGGTGGTGGCCGCGTCGAAGGCGATCGTCGCGGAGTGTCCGCCGGCCCCGTCGAAGGTGTACGCCTGGGAGGCGGTCAGGTCGGTGAAGGCGGTGCCGTTGGTGCTGCCCTGGATCTTCAGGGTCTGGCTGCGCGACTCCCAGGTGGCGGGCAGGCGCAGGACGGCCCGGTCGACGCGGACTGCGGCGCCGAGGTCGGCCTGGATCCACTGGGGGAGGGCGTTGTCGGCGCTCTCCCAGTAGGTGGCCCGGTTGCCGTCGTTGGCGTTGCCCGCCGCGTACACCTGGGTGTGGCTGCTCGCGGTCAGGGTGCGGCCGCTCGCGAGGTTCACGGAGGACCCGTCGGCGGCGTGCACCTCCAGTTCGGAGAGCTGGGCGGCCTGCCAGCCGGTGTTGGCGGTGATGTTGATCCGGACGAACCGGGCCTGCGTGGCGGGAAAGGTCACCGTGACGGTGTTGGCCGCGCCCGGGGCGAAGGTGTAGGCGGCGGAGTTCTTGAGGGTGGCGAAGCTCGTGCCGTCCGCGCTGCCCTGCACGGAGAGCGTCTGGTTGCGGCTCTCCCAGCCGGCGGGCAGCTTCAGGACCACCTCGTCCACGCGGGTCGTGGTGCCGAGGTCGGCCTGGACCCATTGCGGCAGGTTGCCGCCGGCGCTCTGCCAGTACGAGCCCTGGTTGCCGTCGGTGATGTTTCCGGCGCCGTACTCGGCCACGGCGCTGCTGGCCGCCGCCGCGTCGCCGAGGGCGATGTTGGGGCCGCCCGCGGCCTGGGCCGTCATCAGCGGACCGCCCAGTGCCAGGAGGCTGGTCGCGACCACGGTGCTCAGGAACCGTGGTCTCCAGTCGGAAATGCTCATCTGTCCTCTCAGTCCTCGATCTCGGCCTCGCGCCCGACCGGCGACGAGGCACGGCTCAGGGGCGGCGGCCCCGTCGGAAGGGGGCCGCCGCACGGGGGTGTGGCGTGAGGGTCAGTTCCTGTTGACGACGAACTGCGAACCGGGCTCGATGAGGACATCGCCCTCGGCCGAGTTGGTGATGGTCACGCCCGTCAGCGTCGCGCTGCCGCGCGCCCCGCTCATCGCGAGGACGCCGGAACCGTTGTTCGACTTGTCGATCCGAACGTCTCTGATCTTCACGTCCGGCATCTCGCCGCCACCCGTCTTGAACTGGATGCCGTCGTACGTCGAGTCGAGGATCTCGGAGTCCCGGATGGTGACGCCCGGGATGGGCTGCCCCTGCGCGAAGAGGGTGATGGCGCCGAACTCCTGGTCCTCGTTCCAGAACGCGCCGCCGGTGCGGTGCAGGGCGTTGTTGGCGATCAGCGTCTGACCGGAGAAGGGCAGCGGGTCGTGGTCGGTCGCCAGCATGATGCCCGGGTAGTTCATGGTGTCCGAGATGATGTTGTTCTCGATGGTGTTCCCGAAGCCGCCGTAGACCGCGATGCCGTTGGCGCGCCAGGGCAGCTGGATGGTGTTGTTGCGGAAGTGGTTGTTGGATCCGATGTCCACCGAGGTGTCCTTGACGTACTTACTGGCCCACACGGCCAGCGCGTCGTCACCGGTGTTGCGGAAGGACGAGTCGAAGACGGTCGAGTTGCGGGTGCCGTTGGCGAAGTTGATGCCGTCGGCGTACGTGTTGCGGACCCGCATGCCGGTGAACTCAAGACCGTCGCCGGGGCCCCAGAGCTCGGGGAGGTTGGAGTGGTCACGGCCGGCCCAGACACCGACGTTGGCGTGCTCGATCCAGACGTTGCTGATCTTGGTGCCCTTGCCGAAGCGGCCGTTCAGGCCGACGCCGCCCTCGGCGTTGCCGTCACCGCCGCGGATCTGGCCCGATCCGAAGATGGCGATGTCGGATATCTGCGTGTTGTGGTCGATGTCGAAGCCGAAGTTGCCCTCGTGCGGGTGGTTGATGCCGCCCGCCTGGTGCGGCGGAGTCAGCGTGTACAGCTGGGAGTGCCACATGCCCGCGCCGCGGATCGTGACGTCCCGGATGCCGACCTGGTTGAACTGCCCGCGGTTGAGCGGATCGTCGGTCAGGATCTTCTGCTCCTGGCGCCACTGCCCGGCGGGGATCCACACGCAGGGGATCTGACCGTTCTGGTCGGCGGTCACCGCGCGCTGGAGGGCGTCGGTGTCGTCGATGCCGTCATTGGGGACGGCGCCGTACTCGGTGATGGAGACGCAGTTCGCCGGCTTGGCGGCCGGGGGCGCGACCTGCTCCAGGTCGATCAGGTCGATGATGTGGAAGGCAGCCGAGTCGCCCGCGTCGCGCTGGAGCCGGAACTTCGTGCCCACCGGGTAGGTCTGCGCCAGCAGCGCGTGCGACTCGTCGAAGAGCCGCCGTGCGTCACCGCCGGGGCGGTTGGTGAGGCCCTCGGGGTCGTCGGTGGTGCCGTAGAGCCAGCTGTGCTTGGACGACAGGGTCAGCTTGCGGACGAAGACGCCGTCCGCGTAGAGGCTGATCGTGGCTTCCGCCCCGCCACCGGCGGCGGAGTCGGGAACCGAGTTGCGTACGACGATCGAGTTCGAGGGGTTCGTCGAGGTGAACTCCACGTACTGACCCTGGGCGGTGAGGCGCACGGACTTCCGGCCGGAGGACTCGGTGGCGAAGTTGGTGTGGCCGAAGGTCCGCTTCTGGTCGGCGGTGAGCAGGGTGCCCTCGTAGCGGGCGTCCTCCGCCTCGTACTCGGTGTACGGCACGGCCGCGCCGCGTCCCACGACGAGGGAGCGCGTGAAGACGTTGTTGTTCTCGTCGGTCTCGGTGACGGTCCCGGTGGCGTCGGCGGTCGCGGCGAGCGTGGCCCCGCCGCTGGTGGCCGTCCAGGTGCCGGAGATCGCGACGTTGGCGGTCTGGCCTGCGGCGATCGCGCCCGCGGTGCCGTTCAGGGTGGTGGTTCCGGCCGTCAGCCGGGTGACCGTGCCGGCCGGGGTCCCGGTGGTCCCGCGGTTGTTGACCGCGACGGTGAAGGTGACGGCGGAGCCGACGGCGGGGCTGGCGGGGTTGGTGGTGATCCCCGTGATCCGCAGGTCGGGGCCGGGGCTCTGGCCGACGACGAGTTTCGCCGCCGCCGTACGGCTGTTGTTGCCGTTGTCATGCTCCGCGACGGTGTCGGTCGGGTCCACCACGGTCGAGACGGTGTACGAGCCCATGGGGCGCTTGCCCACCGTGACGGGGACGGTCGCCGAGGCGCCGGCGGCGAGCGCGCCGACCGGGGCGGAACCGGCGACGACGCCCTCCAGGCTGACCTGGACGGTGGTGGCGGGCGCCGCGGCGGTGCCGGCGTTGCGCACGGTGGCGTTGACCGTCACGGAGTCCGTCTCGGAGGGGGAGGACGGGGTCCAGGTCAGGTCGGTGACGGTGAGGTCGGGGTTCGGCGCGGCCGCGCCCACGACCTGGAACTCCGCGACCTGGCCTCCGGGGGCGCCGGTGTTGGAGAAGAAGGTCAGCCGCAGGTCCGCGTACCGGCCGGTCACCGGGATCGTGACGGTGTTCTGGCCGGAGAACGGGCTGAAGGCGTAGTCGGCCCGCGCTTTGAGGGAGGTGAAGCCGGAGGCCGCCTGCTCACGACCGAGTACCTCGATCGACTGCGTCCTCGGTCCCCACACCTGGTCGGGGTTGAGCTTGACGACCACGGCCGAGACGTCGGCGTTCGCACCGAGTTTCACCGTCAGGCTGGACGGGAAACCGGCGGACTCCCAGTAGGTGGTGGTGCTGTCGTCGTTGGCGTTGGTGGCGACGTACGTCTGCGTGGCCGAGGTCGCCTCGATCGGCTTGTTGCGCGCCAGGTTGGTCCCCTCGACAGGCGGGTCCACGGGGCCGCCGCCGTCGGCGTATATCTCCACCTCGGAGAGCTGGGCGGCGTTCCAGCCTGAGTTCGCCGTCACCTGAATCCGGAGGTACCGGGTGGTGACGGAGGTGACGCCGATGGTCACGGTGTTCGCCTGGGAGGGGCCGAACGCGCGGGACTGGGCGGCCGCGAGGGTGGTGAAGGCGGTGCCGTCGGTGCTGCTGAGCACCCCGATGGTCTCGTTACGAGCCTCCCAGGTGGTGGGGAGCTTGAGGACGACACGGTCGACCCGGGTTCCGGCGCCGAGGTCGACCTGCACCCACTGGGGGAATGACCCGGCCGGACCCTCCCAGTAGGACTGCTGGCTTCCGTCGGTGACGTTGCCGGCCGGGTACGCGCCGTGGGCGCCACCAGCCGTGGCCGTTCGGCCGAGCGCCAGGTTGGGCCCGGCGACTGCTGCGTACGCGTTGACCGGCAGGAGTCCGACGGCGATCAGTCCGGCTATCAGCATGCCGACCGTCAACCGCCAGCTCAGGATTTTGCCTCTCATATGGGCCTCTCCGCCTGCTGGGTCGCGGCGCCGGCCCGAAACAGTGACTCTCGCCAGGAACCCAGCGGAACTCTGACAATGAATGACGGTGGGATACAGACTTATTGAGCTTTTTCGTTAATCTTTTGCACCGTCGAGCTGTCAGGTTTCTATCAGGTCACCGCTTTGTCAACAGCCGTGACAGAAAACGGCTCCGGGGGGGGGGGGGGGGGGGGGGGCCCCCCCCCCCCCGACAAAGAAAAAAGAAAAAAAGGAAAAAAAGAAAAGGAAAAAGGG